>JALYLB010000046.1 GCA_030774475.1 Chloroflexota bacterium
TCATTCCGCCGCAGTAGCGCATCTGGCGACTGGCGACCGCCGCACCTGGGTGAGCGTGTCGGCCGTGGGTGAGGCCGGGATAGTTGAGGATCGCCACGTCGTCGCGCTCGGCCAGCGCCTCGGCGACTGCGCTGGCATTAGTGGCGTGGCGTTCGATCCGGAGCGCCAGCGTGCGCATGCCGCGCAGGGCCAGGAAGCAATCCATCGGCCCGGGCACAGCGCCGATTGCGTTCTGCAGGAACTTGAGGCGCTCATATAGGTCGGTCCGCGAGGTTGCGAGCACCCCGCTGACGCTGTCCGAGTGTCCGGCCAGGTACTTCGTCGCCGAATGGAAGGTGATGTCCGCGCCCAACGCGAGCGGCTGCTGCGAAAGCGGCGAGGCGAAGGTGTTGTCGCAGACGAGCACCGGGCGCTCGCCGCGCGCACCCCGATGGTCGGCCATCCGGCGCGCCACGGCGGCGATGTCGATGACCTTGAGGTGCGGGTTCGACGGTGTCTCGAGCCAGACGAGACGAGTCCGCTCGTCCAGGGCCATGTCGAGCGTCGCGACCGGATCGGCCGAGAAGTCGTGGTAGGTCGCTTCGACGCCCATGTCGCGCAGCACCCGTTCGAAGTAGCGGAAGGTGCCGCCGTAGACGTCGTCGGCGCACAGGATCCGTTCGCCGGGCAGGGCCAGGGCAGAGATCGTTGCCGTGGCCGCCGAGCCGCTGGCAAAGGCAAGGCCAAAACGCCCGCCTTCGAGCGCGGCGACAGCTGCCTCGAAGCGGGCACGCGTCGGGTTGCCGGTTCGTGCGTACTCCCAGCCACCGCGCGGCCGGCCGACGGCCTCCTGGGCGAAGGTCGCCGTCTGGTAGATCGGCGGCGCGACGGCGCCAGTCAGCTCGTCAGGTGCCATGCCGGCGTGGACAGCCAGCGTATCGGGTCGCCAGGTCGGGTCGATGTGATCGGGCGAGTGGGGCTGGTCGCCCTCTGCCGGTCGGTCGGGCGGTGCTTGGTCGGTCATCAGTGCGGCAGCATATCCCGGCCGCCATCACCGACGACATCGAGGACGGGAACGCGCCTGACCTCTCGCACTTCCGAAGCCCGTCGGGCCGCTATCCTCCGGCCGGTGCCTTCCCTGAACCAGGGCCATGTTCCGGCTCTGCTCGCCGCGTTCGACCTCGGGTCGTGGGGACGGCTCTCGGACGAAGCCGTCGCGAGCGGGCGGGTCGGCTCGATCTGGCGGCTGGATACCCAGAGCGGAAGCTGGGCGGTCAAGCAGGTCGGCAACGTGTCTGAAAAGCAGCTCGCTGAAATTCTCGACGGTGCGGCCTTCCAGGAGGCCGCGCTCGCCAGCGGAGTCCCGACGCCCGAAGTGCGCCGGACAGGCTCGGGCGAGGTCGTCGCCGATGTTGGCCAGCTGCGTGTCAGGCTCCATGCCTGGGTGGACCTACGCGATCCGGATGTCGACCTTGATGCGGTCGAGCTCGGTTGGTTGGTCGCCAACCTGCACCGGGTCGACTTCGTCGGCACCATCGGCGTCGATCCCTGGTACACCGATCCGGTCGGTGCCGCGCGGTGGTCGAAGCTGATCGCGGAGCTCCGCGCTCGACGGGCACCGTTCGCCGACGAGCTTGATGCGCTGATGCCGGAGCTCGTCGCGCTGGAGGAGCTTCTCGGCGTTCCGGCACGGACCCTGCGAACCTGTCACCGCGACCTGTGGGCAGATAACGTGCGGCGAACGCGAGACGGCGCCCTCTGCGTCTTCGACTTCGACAATGCCGGTCTCGCCGACCCTTCTCAGGAGCTCGCCCTTGTCCTCGTGGAGTACTGCGCTACGGATCTGTCACGGGCGGCTGCCATTCGTGGCGCTTACGCCGAGGCGGGTGGGCCCGGCCGTGTCGAGGGCCCGCGCGACTTCGCGATGCCGATCGCGCAGCTGGCGCATATCGTCGCCGAGGGCTGTCGACGCTGGTTCATCGCCACCAGCGACGCGGAGCGCGCCGACAATGAGGCCTGGGTCCGCGAGGTCATCAACCGTCCGTTAACGCGTTCATTGATCGAGGCGCTCCTGGCGTGACCGCTCCGACGAGGAGCGGGTGCGGCTCGATCCTCGCCTCTACGTATGTTCGGGCCCGGTCGCTACTGGCCCCCGCCAAGCGCTCGTTCCACGGCACGCTCGCACTGGTCGTCTGTCAACGCGCCCGACTCGCGCAGTGCGTGTAGACGGGCGATCTCGTCGGCGACTGAATTGCCCGGCCGTCCCGCGGTGGCCGGCGGCAGGGCGGCCGGCGGCACGGCGGCCGGCGGTAGCACCTCGCTCTTCGGTCGCTTCTGCCGTCGCTCCTGCGGCACGGATCGCTCGCGGAATGCCTGTTCGAGCTGGGCAAGCACGCGCTGTTCGATGAGACGGTTACCGGGCGGCAGGAACCGCTCGGTCGCGCCTCTCAGCCACCCCGGAACCGCTTCGGCAATAGCGCCCGACATGCCGGCAATCGGATCGATCCCGGCGGGCGAGGTCGAAGCGGGTCCCGGAGCCGCCACCTCCGGCTCCGCGGTAACCGGGACGTCCGGGATGATGAGCTCGGCGATCGTTTCCGGCTGGTCGATGTCCTTCAGCCATCGCTCGCCCAACGCGCGCAGCGCCACGCCCTCGGGCATGTTGTTGGCGACGATTCCTCGGGTGGCCTCGGACAGCAGGACCTGACCACCCCTTGCGGCGGCCGCGATGCGCGAGGCACGAACCACATCCAGCCCCGTGTAGCCGCCCTCGCCCACGACCGGCTCGCCGGTGTGCATGCCCAGCCGGACGCGGAGCGTGGCCCCTTCAGGCCATTGCTCGCTGGCCTGTGCGCGCTGGACCGCCACCGCTGCGGCAACAGCCGCGCTGGCTCGCGTGAAAGAGTAGAAGAAGGCGTCGCCCCTGGGTGTCGATCTCCTCGCCGCCATGCTTGGCGAACGCCGACCGCACCAGCCGGCGGTGCGTGGCCAGCGCGCTGCCGTAACGGTCGTCACCGAGTCGCTTCAGCAGGCTTGTGCTGCCCTCGATGTCGGTGAAGACGAACGTCACGGTGCCCGACGGAAGGTTGGCCATCTTGGGCCAGCATAGAGAGGCGCCCGGAAGACGGGGGGGGTCCTCGTGGCGCATGCGTGGCACCGCGGCCCATGAGTCCCGGCGTATGCAGGACATTCTTACGGCCAGCTCATCGGGAGTCGTATGGGCCCACGCAGTGCCCGATCCGACGCCCGATCGGGATAGCAACACCCAGTAGCGCGCTCGAGCTGAGCTGCGCTACGGGCGGCGCGCTCTCAGCCAGGCCTGGAGCAGCTGATACGAGGCCACCTACGCTCGGGCTAAGAATGTAGTGCATGGGTCGGCGCTGATCGCGCGGCGGGCTCGGCACCCGTCCCTCGGTACAATCGCGGCAATACCCGCGGCGGCAACCCGCCTATTCGAAGGAGTCCTGCCCAATGGCTCATCCCCTGGTC
>JALYLB010000047.1 GCA_030774475.1 Chloroflexota bacterium
CGACTAGCTACTGCTATGCGAAGCGGTGTCAGTCGATTTCGGTGCCTTCGATCAGGAACGCGACGCGAACATGGGCGCGGTACTCGTCCAAGTTCTCGCCGCGGATACCGGTCGAGACGATGTCGACTGCGCGAACGTTGCGCAGCGAGGTCTGGGCCTGTGACAGGGCCTGCTTGGCCGCGTCGTCGGACGATGTCTTGGAGCTTCCGACCAGCTCGATGATCTTCACTACTGCCAACTTGGCCTCCTTGGAACGATGAGCGGCAGGCTATCCATAACCTACCGCCGGTGCGGATGCCACACCTGTCCCGGGAGTCCGACAAGCGCCGCTGGCTGAGCCCGCTGATCGCGCTCGTGTTCTTCATCGGGCTCCTTCCTGTCCTCGCTCCAATCGCCTACCACCTGATGTTCACGGGCTGGTCGCCCTTTGACGACGAGGGCTACGTCCTGATCTCGCTCAAGGGATTCGTCTCGGGCGGCCACCTCTACGATCGCGTGTACTCGACCTACGGCCCGTTTCTCCATGAGGCGTGGGGCGGGCTCTTCTCGCTCCTGGGCATCGGGGTGACGAACGACGCGGGAAGGTTCGCGACCCTTGTGGTCTGGCTCGTCACCACCTTGCTCGTCGGGCTGGTGGCTTGGCGGGCGACGGGCAGCGCTCTGCTCAGCCTGATCGTGGAGCTCCTCGCATTCAGGACGCTCGCCGACATCACGAGCGCGCCACTTCATCCGATGGGGCTCATCGCGCTGCTCAGCGTGCTGCTGATCGCGGCGGTGATGCTGCCCCCTCGCCGCCCTCGCGCCGCGATGCTCGCCGCCGGGACGATCATCGCGGCGCTTGCCTTAACCAAGGCCAACGTGGGCTTCTTCGCTCTGGCAGCGACGGCGCTGGCGTGCGCCGCGACCTATCCGGAGGTTGCCCGGCGCCGCGGCCTCCGCTGGGCGGTCGAGGCGATCTTCGTCCTGTCGCCCTTCCTTCTGGTCGGCGGGCACCTCGATGAGGGGTGGGCGCGCGAGTTTGCGACTCACGTGGCGATCGCGGCGCTCGCGGTCGTGATCGCCTTGCGGGCGCTTGCTCCCGACCCGGCGAAGCGAGTCGAGGAATTGCGGTGGCTGGTCGCGGGACTGGCCGCCGGCACGTTCGTCGTGTGCGGCGCCGCGCTCGTCACCGGCACCACTCCGGAAGGCCTCTGGAACGGGGTGGTCACCACGCCCGCCGCCCTGCCGGGCCAGTTCAGCGTTCCCTACAACACGCCGCCCTGGGCGCTTCCCCTCGATGCCGCGATGCTGGCTCTCTGCGTCGGCTACCGGCTCCTGCGGGCGAGGCCGGCGTGGAGCGGGTCTGCCTGGGGCACGACTCAGGCTGCCGCCGGCATCGGCGCCGGCGTGCTGCTCGCGCTGACCGCTTCCGCGGTCTTCTTCCCGCACAACGGGGCCGCCTCCCACGCCTATGAGCTGGCGGTGCTCGGTGTCTGCTGGATCGCCCTGCTGCCGGCCCGGTCGCCTGGACCGCTCTCGCCGTTCGCGCTGCGGTTCATCGCGGCGTTCGTGGTGATCCAGGCCATGCAGGCCTATCCGGTCGCGGGCAACCAGGTCCGCACCGCGGCCACGCCCCTCCTGCTGCTCGCCGCCCTCTGCGTATCGAACGGCATGCGCGACCTCGCGATTCTGCGGCCCTCGCCGCGGTGGCGGTCCCTGCTACCGGCGGCATCGACAGCCGTCTTGCTGGCCGCGGCCGTCCTGGTCTCCAACCTGGTGATCATCCAGGACGGGCGTGATGCCCGACGCAGCTTCGACGCCAGCGTGCCGCTTCATCTCCCGGGCGCCTCGAGGGTTCGCGTCCGGTCCGATGTCGCACGGCTCTTGCGGACGACCACCGGCGCGCTGGCGAGCGGATGCAAGACCTTCTTGACCTATCCCGGCATGGGCAGCTTCTACATCTGGGCCCGCGAGCAGCCCCCGACCGAGCTCAACGCCGCTGACTGGATGTTCCTCTTCGATACCGAGACGCAGCGTCGCGTCGTGCAGGACTCGGCGCCCCGGCCAGGTCTCTGCGTCCTTCGTGCGCCGGGCGTGGTGCCGCTGTGGGCGCTGGGAAAGCCGCTGCCCCAGCGCCCGCTGCTCGATTTCGTCCTTCACGGTTTCGGCCCGCCAAGCCACATCGATGGACTCGAGCTGGCGAGGCGCCGGCCCGCGCAAGGGGCCGCCCTGCTGCGGGGTCCTTAGCCGGTGCCGAGCGGGAGCTCCGACCGCGGCCGCTACTCCGAACGCGAGGTCGGCGGCAGGTCGCCGATCGCGTGGGGCGGCCGGGTCGACTTCTCGCGCATGTCGCGGCGGCGATAGTCGCCGCGGCTGAGGGCGTTCTCAAGCCAGACGTAGAGGACGATGAACGTGTAGCGGCTGCCCATCTCGCGCAGGGCGAGCTTCGGCATCCCCGAGGTGCGGTTGCGCCATGAGATCGGGATCACACGGTAGCTGTGGCCGCGCACGATCGCCTTCAGCGGCATCTCCACCGTGAGGTTGAAATGGTTGGAGAGCAGCGGGCTGATCGTCTCGATCACCTCCCGCCGGTATGCCTTGAAGGCGTTCGTGGTGTCGTTGTAGCGGTGGCGGAATAGCACCCGAACGAACCAGTTGGCGAGCCGGTTTAGCAGCAGCTTCACTCGTGGGTAGTCATGCACATGGGCGCCGTGGATGAAACGCGATCCGAACGCACAATCCCAGCCCTCGTCCAGCAGCCGGTGGTAGCGAATCAGGTCCTCGGGATCGTCGGATGCGTCTGCCATCACGATCGCCACCGCGTCGCCGGAAAACTCATCGAGGCCGGCCCGCACCGCGAAGCCAAAGCCCCTTTCGTAGTGCGAAGGAAGGCAGCGAACCCGTGGGTTGGCTGCGCCGATTCGCTCCACGACCTCCCTGGTGGAATCGCGGCTGCCGTCGTCGACGACGATCACCTCGTAATCGATCTCCTCGCGGGAGAGCACGTCGACGACGCCGTCGACAGTGCCCCCAATCGACCCTTCTTCGTCCTGTGCGGGGATCACCACTGAAAGCTTCATGCCGCGGCCCCGGTCCAGCGCTCGAGGTTCTGCTCGTACATCTCCTGGAGGATCTCGTTGATTCCGTGGCGCAACGACCAGTCCGGGTAGTCGGTCTCGAACTCGGACAGGTCCGAGATCCACCAGCGGTGATCGCCGATCCGGTTGTCGTCGCTGAGCTCCAAGTCGAGCTCCCGCTCGGCGATCCGCTCGCAGGCCTCGATCGCCTCCAGCATCGAACAGTTCGAGAACCGCCCGCCGCCAATGTTGTAGACCGAAGCCGGCTTGGGGTCGCCATGGAAGGCCAGAAACGCGGCGACCAGGTCGGCGCTGTGGATGTTGTCGCGCACCTGCTTGCCGCCGTAGCCAAAGACTGTGTAGGGCTCCCCGGTCACAGTGCACTTCATCAAGTAGGCGAGAAACCCGTGCAGCTTGGCACCCGCGTGTTGAGGACCGGTCAGGCAACCACCCCGGAAGCAGACGGTGGGCATGTCGAAGTAGCGGCCGTACTCCTGCACCAGCAGGTCGGCCGCCGCCTTCGAGACCCCGAAAAGCGAATGGGTGGACTTGTCGATTGACATCGAGGTGTCGACGCCGCGGTGGTAGCGGTGATCCTCTGGC
>JALYLB010000048.1 GCA_030774475.1 Chloroflexota bacterium
GCAGCTGCGCGGCGGACCGCGCTGGAGCTTCCTGGACGGACCGATCACCGCGAACAACCCGATGGGCGTGCACCACGCCTGGGGGCGCATGTACAAGGACCTCTTCCAGCGCTTCCACGCCATGCTCGGGGAGGACCAGCGTTTCCAGAATGGCTTCGACTGCCAGGGCCTGTGGGTCGAGGTGAACGTCGAGCGCGAGCTCGGTTACAAGAGCAAGCGGGACATCGAGGCGCACGGCATCGGACCCTTCGTCAACCTGTGCAAGCAGCGTGTCCTCACGTACGCCGCGCAGATGACCGAGCAATCGATCCGCCTCGGCATGTGGATGGACTGGGACGACCCGGACCACCTGCGCTGGCTGCGCGACCAGCTCGCGGCCGATCCATCCCGGGTCATCACCGTCGAGGGCCGCGACGGGCCGGTCACCGACACGGTCGAGATGATCGTCGGGCGGCTCGGCATGCCCGAGCTGGGGGGCGGCAGCTACTGGACGTTCTCGAACGAGAACAACGACCTGATCTGGGGCTTCCTCGCGGAGTGCCACCGGCGGGGCTGGCTGTACAAGGGACACGACTCGATGCCGTGGTGCGTGCGCTGCGGGACCGGCATCTCCCAGATGGAGATGAACGAGGGCTACGCCGACCGCGAGGATCCCGGCCTGATGGTCCTGTTCCCGCTGGTGGACCGTCCGGGCGAGGCGCTCCTGGTCTGGACGACCACCCCGTGGACCCTCACCTCGAACGTGGCAGCCGCGGTCGGCGCCGACCTCACGTACGCGCTCGTCGAGCAGGGCGACCGCCGCATGTGGGTCGGCAAGGGAACGCTCCCGGGGTCACTCGCAGGACCCTTCCGGGTGCTCGAGGAGCGGGCCGGCACCGAGCTCGCCGGGTGGCGGTATCGCGGTCCGTTCGACGAGCTCGAGGCGGTGCGCGAGGCGTTCGAAGCCTGGTCGGGCGGTGGCGGGGCCTCCTACGAGCATCGGGTCGTGCTCTGGGACCAGGTCGGCGAAGCCGAAGGCACGGGCATCGTGCACATCGCGCCGGGGGCGGGGGCAGAGGACTTCCAGCTCGGCAAGGCGCTGGGCCTGCCCGTCATCGCCCCGCTCGACGAGAACGGTGTGGTGATCCCCGGCTTCGGGCCGCTCAGCGGCATGCAGGTCGGCGAGGTCGCGGAGCCCATCATCGCGAGCCTCAAGCGCAAGGGCATCTTCTATCGCCTCGAGCCCTACCTGCATCGTTACCCGCATTGCTGGCGTTGTGGGACGCCGCTCGTCTTCCGCCTCGTCGACGAGTGGTTCATCTCGATGGGCCCGGTCTACGACCGGCCGCGCGAGGAGCTCACCGCCGAGGAGAAAGCGGCCAGCCTGCGCTACCAGATCATGGACGTGGTCGACACGATCACATGGATCCCGGGCTTCGGCTATGAGCGTGAGTTCGACTGGCTCCGCAACATGCACGACTGGATGATCTCCAAGAAGCGCTATTGGGGCCTCGCCCTGCCGATCTACGACTGCACCGAGTGCGGACGGGTCACGGTCGTGAGCGGACGCGACGAGCTCGAGCGGTTCGCGGTCGAGGGGTGGGCGGAGTTCGAGGGCCACACGCCGCATCGCCCGTGGGTCGACGCGGTCAAGATCGCGTGCCCGGACTGCGGGGCGCAGGTCTCGCGCATCCTCGACGTCGGCAACCCGTGGCTCGACGCCGGGATCGTGCCGTTCAGCACGCTGCACTACCGCACCGATCCGGAGTACTGGACGCGCTGGTTTCCCGCCGACTTCATCACGGAGAGCTTCCCCGGCCAGTTCCGCAACTGGTTCTACTCGCTCCTCGCGATGAGCACGGTGCTGCGCAACGAGCGGCCGTTCAACACGATCTTCGGGTACGCCCTCATCTTCGCCGCCGACGGGCGGCCGATGAGCAAGAGCGCGGGCAATGCCATCGACTCCGATGTGGCGGCCGATCAGATCGGCGCCGACGTGATGCGCTGGATGTTCGCCTCCCTGCCCCCGGAGGAAAACACCCGCTTCGGCTACGCCGCTGCCGACGAGGCGCGCCGCAAGCTGCTCGTCCTGTGGAACGTGTACTCGTTCCTGACCACGTACGCCCGCCTCGCGGGCTGGTCGCCCGGCCGGGAGGCGCCGCCGGACGACACGCAGCCGGCCAAGGCACCTCCGGCGATCGACCGTTGGATCCTCTCACGCTCGGCCGGGCTCGCCGTCGATGTCCGGACGCGCCTCGAGGCGGTCGATCCGATGGGCGCCGCCGTGCGCATCGGCGGCCACTTCGACGAGCTCTCCACGTGGTACCTCCGCCGAACGCGCAAGCGCTTCTCGCGGAACGACGACCTCGCCGACCGGGACGCCGCCTTCGCGACGCTGCACCTCGCGCTCACTTCGACCGCGCGGGTCCTTGCGCCGATCCTGCCGTTCGTGAGCGAGGCGATGTGGCAGAACCTGGTTGTCGCCGCGGGAGCCGGCGCGGTGTCCGCGAGCGACAGCCCGACTGCCGTTGGCGCGACTGCCGACAGCGTCCACCTGACCCCCTGGCCGGACGAGGAGCTGGCCGCTTTGCGAGACGAACGGCTTGACGCGGGCATGGCGATCATCCTCCGGGCCGTCGACCTCGCCCGCACCCTGCGCAGCCAGGCCGCGCTGCGGCTGCGCCAGCCGCTCGCGCGGATGTGGCTGGCCCTCCCAG
>JALYLB010000049.1 GCA_030774475.1 Chloroflexota bacterium
GGCGGGAATCTGCTCCTGCGGGATGGATTCCTGCTCCTGGCCGTACTTTGTGTTGAGCTTGATCGCGATCTCCAACGTCCCGATCTCGCCAGCAATCGTGTTGCGCTGCTCTGCCAGCAGTCGCTGATCAGGGGCGAGCCGTCCATCCTGCTCGCGAAGCTCTGCCAGTCGCTGTCCCATTCGCCGGTTGACGAGGGTGATGTCCATGGCGCGGGAGTATACCCACCCGTGGGGCATGGTGCAAGCCGGTGCCCTACGAATGGTACACGCGTACTAAGTGCCTACTCTGGCTTTGCTCCCCAGCGCTTGGCAGCCGCCTTTCGAGCGCTCTCGCTGCGCTGCTCAGGCGTGAGCTTCGCTGCACGGGCAGGACCGCCTTTCAGCCCGCCTCGCCGTCCAAGCTCAACGGCCAGGGGGTCACGCGTATCGGGCGGCTCGGGATCATGCTGGCCGGTGGACTCATCTACGATCCACTTGGCGAGCTGATTCACGTCGCGCGGGCGTTTACGCTTCTCCATCGCGGGAAGTGTGCGCTGGTTGCGCTAGAGCGGTCAAGCAGGACCGGCTCTCAAACTAGACCAGTACCGCTTCGGGGGTAGTGGGCTCCATTTGGATTTGCTCTCACGCATCGCCTCTCGATATCCTTGGGGCATGCAGCGATCCAAGATGCCCCGCGACGCCGACCAGCCCGCCAAGATGGTCGTGGACCTGGCGACTGGGCAGCGATCCCCCGCGTCGCAGAAGGTCAAGGACCCTGCGGCCATTGCGCGTGGGCACAAGGGCGGGCTGATTGGGGGACATGCGCGGGCGGCGAAGATGACGCCCGCCGAACGCAGCGCGAGCGCGAGTCTGGCCGCGAAGGCCCGTTGGGAGCGAGAGCGCTCGACCTAGATGACCGAGACATTCCTCGCCGTCGGTCCCCTGGGTATCGGTCTCGGTTTCGTTCGGCCCATCATCCTGGTGGGCGTGCTCATTGTGGTCATCCTGATTTGGTGGAATAGGTCCCGCACCTAGACTCCGCGCCCACCTCCCCTGTTGGTGAGCGGGGTGAAGCGTGCACGGGCCTCGGTCTCAACCCAACACTCTGCCGAGGAGTTGGAAGCCGGCCTCGGTACCGCGCCATCGGCGTCGGAACTCCTCTCCCCCGACTTGCCGCCTGACGTAGCGAAGGACGAGCACCGTTACTACGACGTCGTCCAACGGGCCGATCAGCGGGATGAACTCAGGGATCAGGTCAACGGGATTAACGATCCAACCCAGCAGGCCAACGAGGGCGACGCGGACGTGCAGCGGGGTGCTCCGGTCTGAAATGAGATCGCGAACGAGGCGCAGCACGTCGGGCACAACACCCACGAGCTCCCGGAGCGGCACGTCCCGGGGGCGCAGCAGCCAGAGGAGGCCAACCAGGGCGGTCCACGTCGCCAACAATCCCAGGACGATCCCGAGGAGCAGGCCGCCATCCATGGGGGCAGTATCTCCCGCGGGTGCGGGAGTCGCCGGCGGGTCAGCAGTCACGCGAACCCCGGAAACATATCCGGCGATGTCCACGACGAAGACCATCGCAGCCGTTCCCGCAGGCAGGAGGGCCAGAGGTCGACGCAACTCGAGGTGTCCCGGATCAAGGAGGTCGGGAGGAGTGTATGGTCCGGCCGGCTTGGGGGCGGGAGTACGATCGGACCCAAGGTCGCGAGAGCGGGCTGGTGGAGGTGCTGATGAGCGAGCGATTCGTGACTCGTGGATTCGTTGGTCGACGTGGTTCGCCTGATGATCCGGCGCCCGAAAGCATCAAGCGACTACCGCCCGGCCAGTACCTGACCTACGGCTTTCCGGTCCTCTCCGCAGGCCCCACTCCCCGCACCCCGCTCGACCAGTGGAACTTCTCGATCGAGGGGCTTGTGCGCGAGAAGGCGGCCTGGAGCTGGGACGAATTCCTAGGCCTGCCCGCGCGCAACTGGACGGTCGACATCAGCTGCGTGACCAAGTGGACGCACCTCGACATGCGCTGGCGCGGCGTGAGTGTCGACACCCTGCTCGAGCGGGTCGACCTCGATCCAGACGGCGCCTACGTCATCGCCTGGTCCGATGGCGGCTACACCACGAACCT
The DNA here is from genome assembly GCA_030774475.1 of Chloroflexota bacterium. GTDB lineage: Bacteria > Chloroflexota > Limnocylindria > QHBO01 > QHBO01 > CF-82. Next base: position 2,105 of record JALYLB010000049.1, read on the forward strand.
GCCCCTTTCCGATGTCGTGAACGGCCAGGCGTTCGTGGCCCTCGAGTACGACGGCAAGCCCCTAGAGCCTGAGCATGGCGGCCCTGCCCGCTTGGTGGTTCCTGGCCGTTACTTTTGGAAGAGCGCCAAGTGGGTCCGCGGCCTGCGCATCCAGGACCACGACACGCCCGGCTTCTGGGAATCGTTCGGTTACCACAACCGCGGCGATCAGTGGCTCGAAGAGCGGTACAGCGGCGACTGAACAGGCTCCATGGCCGTCCCCATCACCTGGCAGCTCGCCACCTTTACCGCCATCCGCGATGAAACCCCCAGCGTCCGGTCGTTCTCGCTCTCGCTGCCAGCGTGGACCGGCCACCGGCCGGGCCAGCACGTCGACCTGCGGCTGACCGCCAAGGACGGCTACAGCGTCGAGCGCAGCTACTCGATCGCCTCGGAGCCCGAACGTGACGGCGAGATCGACCTGACCGTCGAGCGGATCCCCGACGGCGAGGTCTCCCCGTTCCTCCACGACGTCGTCATGCCGGGTGATCGGATCGAGCTGCGCGGGCCCATCGGGGGCTACTTCGTTTGGGAAGCCGCACTGGGCGGCCCACTGCTGCTGGTCGCCGGTGGCTCCGGCGTGGTGCCGCTGATGGCAATGCTGCGCCATCGGGCTCGAGCCGGCTCGGACGTGCCGACGCGGCTGCTCTTCAGCTCCCGGACCTTCGACGAGATCATCTACCGCGAGGAGCTCGACCGCCTGGCAACGGCCGACGGCCTCCAGGTGATCCACACCCTGACACGATCGCAGCCGGCGGGCTGGACCGGGTACGCGCGCCGCATCGACGAGGCGATGCTGCGCGAGGTGCTGGCGCCACTGGGACCGTCGGTCCGCGCCTACCTCTGCGGTCCGACGGCCCTGGTGGAGAACGCCGCAAATGCGCTCGTCCGGCTGGGCCTGCCAGCTGAGCGGATCCGGACCGAGCGCTTCGGCCCCACGGGGACCTGATCCACCACGAGGAGTTGACCGATGGATGAGACATCCGCCACCGACCAGGTCGCCGAGGCCGTGCTCGACGGCAATGCATTGGCGGGGATGCTCGCATCCGTGTTTGGGGTCGACGCGACCGCGCTGCCCGGGCGATGCGCGCACTGCGGCGCGGTCAACATGATCGGCGCGTTGCGCGCGTACACCCGCGCGCCGGGGGCCGTCCTGCGCTGCCCGGTGTGTGGACAGGTCGTGCTACGGCTGGTCGAGACCGATGGCGCCCTCTACCTCGACGCGCGCGGCGCCGCCTTCCTCCGCTTTGATCGCTGACTCGGCGGGAGCGTGAAATGGACTCGTCCGCTAGAGTGGCGCCGTGACCGAGCGACGCCGTGACGTGCTCGCCCTTGCGCCTTTGATCCTGGCCGCGCTGGTCGGGGGTCACGACCTCACCTACCTGGTCACGTATGGCCCCGACTACCGGTCCGCCCTGCTGCGGACCGGGCACGGCGAGGCCTGGAGCGCGGCGGTCGTCACGGTCGGGCTGCTGTCGATCGCGCTGGCGGTCCTGGCTGGCCTTCGCCTTGCGGCGCTGTCTCGCGAAGGCCGGAATCTCGGAGCATGGCGCGTCGCCGTCGCGAATCTCCGGGGCAGGGACCTGGCGCGCGAGGCCATCGGCCTCTGGGCGGTCGTCCTGTTGGGCGCCCTCGTGCTGTTCGTCATCAACGAGAACGTCGAACGGGCGATCAGTCACCTGCCGACCACGGGACTGGGCGTGCTGCTCGGATCGGGCACGCTGCCGATCCCCCTGATCGTCCTCACCGTCGTCTCCGGCGCGGTGGCTGCCGTTGCTGCCCTGTACCGATGGCGACGAAATGTGCTCATCGCCCGCCTCCACGCCGCAGGTGTCACTTGGTCACGCGCCACGTCAGATCCGCTCCCCCGCCCATGGCCCTCGCTCCCTCGCCCTAACGCGGCGATTGTCCGGCAGCTTGCCGGGCGGGCTCCTCCTCGGCTCGAGCTGCTCAGTTCGCCCTGCTGAGAAGCTGATGCCCGTGCGACGGCCGCCCCGGCGGCTGTCGTCGTCGGGGTACCCACGATCTCGCCGTCGCACCGACGGGCGCCCGCCAGGCGGGCAGTTCCACGCGAGATCGGTCGAGAGGTTCGTTCACATGCGTCGATACGTCCGCGCCGGTGGCATCGCCCTTGCCGCGACCGCCCTCGCGCTCACCCTGGCCGCGACCGTCGTGGCCCATGTCGTCAAGCAGGTCGGTCCGTATTCCGTCGCCCTCGGCTGGGTCCACGAACCCACCTACGTCGGTCAGCTGAATGCCGTCCAGGTGGTCATCAAGGACAAGAGCGGCAAGCCGGTCAGCGATCTGACCGCCGACGACCTCAAGGTCGTGGTCTCCACCGGCGGGAAGCAGTCTGATCCGATGGCCCTCGCTCCCACGTTCGACGAGGACACCGGACTCGGTATCCCCGGCGACTACGAAGCGCCGCTCATCCCGACCGCGCCGGGCGCCTACACGTTCCACGTGACCGGCACGATCCACAGCCAGCCGATCGACGAAACCGCGACCTCCGCAGAGGACACGTTTGACTCGGCCGTCGAGCCGGCGCCAATTCAGTTCCCCGACGCCCTGCCGGCCGTCGGAGACCTGACGACCCGTCTCCAGCGCGCCGACGCCCGCGCGCAGACGGCCGGCACGGAGGCTCAGCAGGCGAAGGACGCGGCAAGCGCTGCCCTCATCGCGGGGATCGCGGTCGGTGCCCTGGGGGTGGTGCTGGGAGCCGCGGCTCTCGTTGTGACCTTCCGCCGCCGGCCCGCTGCCTAGGAGCCGAATGTCGCCGACGCGCTCTCGATCCCTGATGCGGTCGCTCCTAACGGCGGCGAGCGTGGCGCTCGCCGCCGCCATCGGCCTGGCAGGCGTGGCATCGGCGCATGCCCTGCTTTCATCATCCGATCCGGCGGTTGGCGCGAACCTGCTGACCGCGCCGACGGCGGTGACGCTGACCTTTACCGAGGCCCCCGATCCACGCCTCTCGTCGATCAAGGTGCTCGACGCCGCAGGTGCGTCCGTGACCGCCGGACCCGCGCAAGCCGTCGCCGGCGCTGAGAATGCGCTCCGTGTCGCCCTCAAGGCCCTGCCAAAGGGGATCTATACCGTCAGCTGGCGGACGGTCTCGTCGGTCGACGGTCATACGGCGGCCGGATCCTTCGCGTTCGGGGTGGGGGCGGCCCCACCCGTCGGTGGGGAGTCGGAAGCGCACGCCGGAGGCGAATCCTCACTCTCCCCGGTTGGCGTCGTTGGCCGCTGGCTCTTGTACGCCGGCCTGATCGTCCTGCTGGGTGCCGCCTTCACCGGGACGGTCATCCTGGCCGCGCCGCCGCTGGTCTCATTGATCCTGGCCGCTGCAGGCTGGCTTGCGGCGCTCCTCGGGACCGTAGTGGTCCTGGCTGATCAGCTGGGGGGAGCCGGCCTGGGCCTTGGCGACGTGTGGGGGAGCTCGCTGGGAACGTCGCTCCTCTTGCGCGTCGTGCCGTTACTGGCCGGTGGCCTGGTGCTGACCGAGCTCCTCCGGCGTCGGAGACCCACTCGTCCCGGGCTCATTGCCCTGGGCCTGCTGGCCGCCGCCGCCATGCTGGCCGACGCGGTGAGCAGCCACGCGGCGGCGAGCGGTGCGGTGGTCTTCAACGTGGCGGTCCAATGGATCCACGTCGTGGCCGCCGGAACCTGGCTCGGCGGGCTGCTGACGCTTCTCCTGGCACTCCGCGGCCGGCCGGGCGAGGCGTCTGCCACGGCGACGCGACGGTTTGCGAACAGCGCAACAGTCGGGATCGCGCTGGTGGCGCTCACGGGCGTCGTGCGTGGACTGAGCGAGATCGGTCCCTGGGGCAATCTCGTCTCGACCAGCTTCGGTTGGCTGCTGATCGCCAAGAGCGCGCTGCTCGTCGCCCTCGCGGGACTTGGCGCGGTCAACCACTTTGGCAGCGTCCCCGCCGCCGGTCGCTCACTGCGGCCGCTCCGCATGGTGGGATCGACGGAGCTCGCCGTCGGCACGGTGGTGCTGGTGCTCTCCGCTTCCCTCGTCAATCTCGCCCCTCCTGCGCAGGCCGCGGCCGCCGCAACTGCGCCGAACGTCGTCGCCACGGGCGCGGACTTTGGCACGACGCTGCGTATCCGGTTGACCGCGACGCCCGGAACGCCGGGCTTCAACACCTTCCGCGCGACACTGACCGACTACGACACCGGAGCGGCCCTGACGGGTCGGACCGTGACCCTGACCTTCACCCTCCCGGCTCGGCCCGACGTCGGCGCCTCACAGCTCAAGCTCACGCCCTCCGGCGACGGCGTGTACCAGGCCACCGGCAGCAACCTGTCGATCGAGGGCGCGTGGCGGGTAACGGCCCTGATCGCCGGGGGTGGCCATTCGACCGAGGTCGTCCTCCAGCTCACTACCAGGCACGTCCCCCCGCGGATCGACGTGAACGCACAACCGGGTCAACCCACGATCTATACCGTCCACTTCTCGAGCGGCGAGACCGTCCAGATCTACGCCGATCCGGGCACACCCGGTGCAAACGAGGTGCACATGACCTTCTTCGATACCGCAGGCACCGAGCTGCCAGTGAAGACCGCGTCGATGACCATCGGCCTGGTCGGCAAGACGGCCCGTGAGGCCACGCTGCGACTTCTCGAGCCGGGCCACTTCGTCGCGGACGAGCGGCTGGTGGCCGGCACCTACGCCATCTCCGTGTCCGGTACGCCGCCGAACGGCACGCCGCTCACCGTCCAGCTGGAGGTCCCGATCAAATGATCCGCCTGCGCACGCGCGCGGCTCCCGGCGTGGTTCGCGGCGGAGCCCGGGTCGTGGCACTGGGCCTGGCGACGGGCCTCGCGATCGTCCTCGCTGCCTGCAGCAGCCAGGCTCCGGCCTCACCCTCCGCCAGCACCGCCATCGGTCCACGACCTTCTTCGCCGGCGGTGGTGCGCATCGTCGCGCCCAAGGCCAACCAGACGGTCAGCGGCACGACCGTGCATGTCGTCCTCACCCTGGAGAACGCGAAGATCGTCAAGCAGACGACAACGGTCCTCAAACCGGACGAGGGCCACGTCCACCTCTACGTGGACAACGTGCTGGTCTCGATGAACTACGGGCTCGCCCAGGACCTGCCGGTACACGCCGGCACGTACGTCCTGAAAGCGGAGTTCGTCGCCTCCGACCACGCCCCGTTCAATCCTCGCGTCTGGTCCCCGGCGGTGGTCTTCACGGTGAAGTGAGATGACTGCTACAGGACCGATGTCGCCCATCCTCGACCGGACGCGCCGCCTGCGGGCGTCGGCCAGCGGCGCCCTGGTCGTTGCGCTATTTCTCGCTGGGCTGGCCGGAAGCCAGGCGGGGTCGTCTGCCCTGCCACCGATCCGAATCGGAGCCGTCTTCCCGCTCGGCGGCAGCGCCGGGCCACTCGCGGCCCAGCAGGCGCTGGGGGTCAGGATCGCGGCCGAACTTGTGAATGCGGACGGCGGGATCGGCGGACGCAGGATCCAGCTGGACGTTCGCGACCTCGAGCGAGGCGAGGATGCGCCAGCGGTGATGGCCTCCCTCAGGGCGGCTGGTGCCAGCGTGGTCGTGGGCGCCTACTCGTCCGACCTGTCGATCGCCGCGAGCGCCGCGGCAAACGATGCGGGCCTCGTCTACTGGGAGGCCGGCGCCGTGGCGGATCGGCTCACCGGGCGCGGTCTGCCGCTCGTGTTTCGGGTCGGTGCCTCCGGGACGAACCTGGGCGTCAACTCGGCGACCTTCGCCGCTACCGAGCTCGCGCCCCGACTGCATACGACCGATGCCGGCCTGCGGGTGGCCATCGTCGCGGCCGAGGACGACTACGCCCGATCCGTCGCGGACGCGGCGCGGCGGACGCTGCGGGCCGCTCGGACACCCATCGTGGCGGATTTGGGCTACTCGCTGACGCTGCCGCGATGGCCGTCGGTCATGGCGCGGCTCGCCGCCGCGCGGCCCGACGTGATCATCCTCGCCTCGCACATCCCGGACGGCGTGGCGTTCCGCCGCGCCATGCTCGCGGGTCACCTCAAGGTGAGCGCGCTCATCGGCTCGACCATGGCCGAGTGCGACCCCGACTTCGCGGGCGACTTGGGCGCCGACGCGGTCGGGATCTTCGCCTCCGATAGGCCGACCGCCGGCTTCCGGCCCGGCGCCCTGGGCGCTGGTGCGCGCGCGACCTACGACCGCTTCGCAACCGCCTGGGCGGTCGCCGTCGGCGGAGCACCCGCTGGTCAGTACGGCGGGGCCCCGGCGGGCGGGGCTGACGCCGAGTACGCGATCACGGGGCCGCTCATCGCGGAGCGCGCGACGGACCCGACCGAGGAGGGCCTCTCCGGCTTCGCCGCGGGCTGGGCGCTCCTTCATGACGTGTTGCCGTCGGCGGCGAATCACCTGGGCGACCCAACCGCCATCGCGGCCGCGGCGCGCCGCCTCGACCTGTCGGTCGGGACCTTGCCGAACGGGGCGGGGCTCCGCTTCTCCAGCGATCCGGAAACCCTTGGCCAGAACGAGCGCGCGACCGCCGTCATCTGGCAGTGGCAGGCGCCGCGGACCTACGCCTTCGTCTGGCCGGCCGCGTATGCCACGGGTCCGGTCGCGTTCGTGCCGCTCGCCAGATGACCGCGCTCGCCTCGGCGCCACGGGTCCGCCCCGCGCTGCGCATTGCCTGGCTCCTGGCCGGCCTGTTCGGCATCGCCGTGGCACGCGCCGCGGTGAACGGGCAATCGGCGGCGACGGCATTCGTTGCGGGCGCCGCCTTCGGTGCCGCCGCGCTGGCACTCGCCGTGCTCGACGGCTGGCGACCAGCCGTCCCGTCAGGGCGATCAGTCGCGGTCGGCCTGGCGGGTGGCCTCGTCCTCGTGGCGCTTCCGGTGCTGATGCGCGGGGGTGCCGCCCACGCGATCGGGATGCGTCCCGAACCGTTCGTCGCCTGGGTCCTCATCACCGCGCTGGTTGCGACCGGCGAGGAGGTCCTCGTCCGCGGAGCACTCATCGACGCGGGAGAGGCCGCGTTCGGGATGCCCGCCGCCATCGGCCTCACGAGCTTGGCGTTCGCCCTCATCCACGTGCCGCTCTACGGCTGGGGCGTCGTGCCGCTGGACCTGGCGGCGGGCGTCTGGCTGGCCGGGCTGCGCCTCGCCGGCGGCGGGCTCGGCGCCCCGATCGTGGCCCACGCGCTGGCCGACCTGGCGACCTGGTGGCTGTGAACAGGCGGCCGGGGCTCGCCTGGCCGACCCTGGCCGCGGGCCTGGGGCTGCTCGTCCTGTTCGGCGCGCGCGAAGTCGCCCAGCCGCCGCTCTACGACGGAGTGGTGGTGGAGGATCCGTACCGCTACCTCGATCCGGCGGCTGGCGGTCCGGGACACCCCAGCTCCGTCAGCGACACCCTCGCCCTGGATTCCGGGGTATCACCCTCGATCTACTCGGGAACCCTGGAGAATCCGCCGCAGGCCCAGCTCATCATCGACCGCGACGCGCTCGAGCTCCCCGCGGGAACCATCGCGATCAAGGTTGCCATCGAGCCGATCACCCCGCCCGCCGCGCCCGTCGCGTCCGGGCTCAGCCTGGGGGGCAACGTGTACCGGTTCACGATCACCAACCAGGCCGGCGCGGCGCTGACCCTGCGCTCGGGCAAGACGGCGACGGTCGTACTGCGCGCTCCGAACGGGGTGACGAGCGGCATCCTCGCCCGTTTCGCTGACGGCAAATGGTCGCCGCTCGCCACGGAGAACGCCGGCCTGCCGGACATGTTCGCCGCGAATCCCCCGTCGCTCGGCACGTTTGTGGTGACGATCGGTGCCGCGGCTGCCAGCTCGTCAGCACAGCCCGGCTCGAGCGGGCTGGCGAGCACACCGGTGGCCTTGCAGTCGCCCAGCGGTTCGGGGTCTGGCGGCCCGAGCGCGCCAATCTGGATCGCCATCGGCCTGCTCGCTGCGGCGCTGCTGCTCGGGATCTGGTACCTGCGCGACGTTGCACGCGGGTAACCGCCAACTGGGCGTCGCTGACCTGCCCCGCGAAGGCCGGAGGGCTAGGCGCCGAGTGTGCCCGGTGCTACCGTTCGGCCGTTCGAACCCGCTCGCCCGGAAGGGTTGCCGTCGTGAGTCTGCAGGGAGACTCGACAGACGACCTCTCGTCAATCCCTCCTCCGGTGCCGATCGGCCGCGGGCGGCGGACCCGGATCACCGTCATCGACGACGCCGTCGAATTTCTCTCCCTGGTCACTGACGTGCTCGAGGGAAGCTACGACGTCACGACCTCGACCGGTGACGACCTCGACCTCGAGGGCTTGCTCCGCATCGACCCGGACCTGATCGTGCTCGACCTGCGGCTGAAGGAGGCTGGCGGGCAGCTCACCGGCATGGAGCTCCTGCGCCTGATCCGGGCGCACCGCCTGCTGCGCTTCGTTCCGATCGTGGTCTGCAGCGCCGATGTCGCTCAGCTGACCCTGAACCGCGAGGCGCTCGCCCAGATCCCTCGATGCTGGGTCCTACGCAAGCCGTTCAGCCTCGACGAATTCGAAGCCATGCTCGCGGAAGCGTTGCGAAGCGGAGGTCACGGGCCGGACGAGCCGGCCCGATCCATCTCCGGTTGAGCCGACCGGGCGGCTAGCTCTACTTCACCTCGACGGTCGCCCCGGCCTCGGCGAGCTTCTCCTTGACCTGCTCGGCCTCCTCCTTGGTGACCGCCTCCTTCACCGCCTTGGGAGCGGCATCGACCAGATCCTTGGCCTCCTTGAGGCCCAGGCCGGTCAACTCTCGGACGGCCTTGATGACCAGGATCTTCTGCGCGCCGACGTCGGTGAGAACCGCGTCGAACTCGGTCTGCTCCTCAACGGGAGCGGCTGCTGCGCCGTCCCCTGCCGCCGGTGCGGCGGCCACTGCGACGGGGGCGGCGGCGCTCACGCCGTAGCGCTCCTCGAAGGCCTTCACCAGGTCCGACAGCTCGAGGACGGTCATGCCGTCGATCGCCTGAAGGATCTCGTCCTTGGACAGTGTCTTGGTTGCCATGCTCGTTCTTCCTCCTCGTCAGGCGGCGCTGCCGCCCTCGCTCTGTCGTTTCTTGTCGGCCACGGCGCTCAGCACGCCGACCAGGTTCCGAAGGTTCGCGGATAGCACCCCGGCCATCCCGGCTAGTGGCGCGGCCATGCCGCCGGCCACCCGCGCGAGCAGCACGTCGCGGCTTGGCAACGAGGCAAGCCGTGCAAGGCCAGCGCCGTCGATCGCACGGGAGCCGAGCAGTCCGCCACGCAGGGTGACGACCCGGCTGTACGGCCGGAACGCCTCCTGCAGCGCCTTAGCGAGCGCCACCTCTTCGCCGGAGATCGTGGCCAGCGCGGTCGGTCCGGTGAGCATCGCCTTCAGCTCACTCAGCCCGGCTTCCTCGGCTGCGATCTTCAGCAGGCGGTTCTTGGCAACGTGCAGCTCCACGCCGCTGGCGCGCAGCGTTCTCCGCACCGACTGCATGTCGGAGACCTTAAGGCCCCGGTAGTCGGCCACGGCCAGCGCCGAGCTGTTGCGGAGCATCTCCGCAAGCTCGGTGACGGCCTGGCGCTTTGCATCGGTCGGCATCGGTCTGTCTGTTCCACCTCCTGATAGTCGAAACGGTCCTGGCGTGCACCCGTGCACACGAGGACCGTGATGGTCATTCGTGCCTCGGCGTGCCCCGGCTCTCGCCGGTGATTAGCCCGGGTGGACCCGGGTCACATGCTGTCTCTGGCTCTTCGCTTGTTCGGTCCTGCTCGACCGATGGCTGCGCGTACGGGCGCGTCTCCTGCTGCTAGGCGCTGGCGGCGGCGAGCGCGGATGGGATGTCGACCCGCACGCCAGGGCCCATGGTAGGCGCCAGCGTCAGGGTGCGCATGTAGGTGCCCTTGGCGCCGGTTGGCTTGGCCCGATTCACCGCGTCCACCAGGGCCGCCACATTGGCGGCCAGCTGCGCCGGGGTGAAGCTCGCCTTGCCCACCGGAACGTGGACGATCCCGGCCCGGTCGACCTTGAACTCGACGCGGCCCGACTTGATCTCGCTGACCGCCCGCTCGATGTCGAAGGTCACCGTGCCGGACTTGGGGTTCGGCATCAGGCCGCGCGGACCGAGCTTCTTCCCCAGCCGTCCCACCGCGCCCATCATGTCGGGCGTGGCGATGGCCACGTCGAAGTCGAACCAGCCGGCGTCGATGCGCTTGACCAGGTCGTCACCGCCGACCTCGTCCGCGCCCGATCGGAGCGCTTCCTGGGCCTTCTCGCCCTGGGCGAACACGATGACCCGGGTCACACGGCCGGTGCCATGCGGCAGGACCACCGTCCCGCGCACGAGCTGGTCCGCGTGACGCGGGTCCACGCCCAGGCGCAGGTGCGCCTCGACCGTCGAGTCGAATTTGGTGACCGAGACCTTCGGCAGCAGCTCCGCGGCATCGCTGATTGCGTATCGTCGCTCCGCCTCGACGAGCTTCGCCGCATCGCGGTACTTCTTCCCGTGCCTGGCCATCAGTCGGCCACCTCGATGCCCATGCTGCGCGCCGTCCCGGCGATGATCCGCATGGCGTGCTCGACGTCGTTGGCGTTGAGATCGGCCATCTTTGTCTCGGCGATCTCGCGCAGCTGTCGCTGCGTCACACGGCCGACCTTCTCCCGGTTGGGCTGCGCCGAGCCCTTCTCCGCGCCCGCCGCGCGGCTGAGCAGCGCGGCAGCCAGGGGTGCCTTGGTCACGAAGGTGAACGAGCGGTCCTCGAAGACGGTGATCTCCGCGGGCACGACGTAGCCTGCGAGGCTCGCTGTGCGCTCGTTGAAGGCCTTGATGAACTCCATGATGTTGATCCCGTGCTGGCCGAGCGCCGGGCCGACCGGCGGCGCCGCCGTGGCCTTGCCGGCGGGGGCCTGCACCTTCAGGATCGCGCGAACCTTCTTTGCCATATGAATCCTCCGAGGTCCAAACGGGGCGGTTCACGCCCCTCCCTCTCGCTGCTCGGCGGCCGGCGGGCCGCCATCGGTCTATATGCGACGGCTAGAGCTTCTCGATCTGCAGGAAGTCGAGCTCGACGGGAGTTTCGCGGCCGAAGATGCTGACCAGCACCTTGACCTTGTTCCGCTCCGGGTTGACCTCGTCCACGGTGCCGATGAACTCGGCGAACGGGCCGTCGTTGACGCGCACGCTCTGGCCCTTGGTGAACTGGACCTTGAACTTGGGCGTCTCGACTCCCATTTGCTTGAGGATCTTCTTGACCTCGTTCTCGTCGAGCGGGGTCGGACGGTTGCCGGAGCCCACGAAGCTCGTGACCCCCGGGGTGTTGCGCACCACGTACCAGCTCTCGTCGCTCATCACCATCTCGACCAGGACGTAGCCGGGGAAGACCTTCTTGTTGACGGTCTGTCGCTGCCCGTTCTTGATCTCGATCTCCTCCTCCATGGGGACGAGCACCTGGAAGATCTGGTCCTCGACCCCCATCGACTCGATGCGGTGCTCGAGGTTGGCCTTCACCTTGTTCTCGTAGCCGGAGTAGGTGTGGATGACGTACCACTGCTTGCGGGTGCGCTCGTCCGCGGTCAGCTCGTCGACGCGCGGCGCCTCGCGGGAGAGGCGCGCAGCCTGGCGTGCCTCGCTCTCGCGGGCGGCCGGCTGCGCCTCGGCGCCATCGGGCGGTGCGGCGGTCTCGATCTCGGTGTCGCTGGCGGTCTGCTCGGTCTCGGTCATCTCGCTCACGTCGGTCATTTCTTCGCTCATTTGAACACCTGCGACAGGCCAAAGTGCAAGACTTGGTCGAGGATCGCGATGTAGGCGCCCACCAGGATGCTGACGGCGATCACGATCAGCGTCAGGTTGACGACCGTCTGGCGGTCCGGCCAAGAAACCTTCCTGAGCTCGGACCAGCTCTCCTGGAAATATTGGCGGAGGCCCTGGATCACGATTCGTTCTGCTCTAGCGGTGAATAGGCTGTGCGAGGAGGCGGTTGGGTCTGGCAGGGGCGACAGGACTCGAACCTGCAACCGCTGGTTTTGGAGACCAGTGCTCTACCAATTGAGCTACACCCCTACCGATGGCGTTTGCAGTCTGAGCCGATGGCGCCGCCTACTTCGTCTCCCGATGGAGCGTGTGGCGCCGATCACGGGGGCAGTACTTCATCAGCTCCAGCCGCCCGGGATCGTTTCGCTTGCTCTTCCTCGTGCTGTACGTGCGCTCCTTGCAGACGGTGCACGCCAACGCGATGACGGGTCGGTTCTCGGCCTTGGCCACGGTTGGTTGGTCCTTCTCATCCAACCCCAGGCGGACACGGGAATCTAAGGCCAGTCACCGGGGGAAGCGTGGGTGATTCTACGGTCAGCTCGCGGCGACTGTCAACGCGCGCCGCCGTACCGCGGCACCCGCCCTGCCAGATTCACACCAGGTGACCCTTCGACCGCCACGATGCCCTCGTCGCGGCGAGTCGTCAGCGACCGGCGCCGCCCCCGCCGCTCGCTACCTCGCCGGGCGCGCGATCCCGGCGCAAGAGGACGACCCGCGTGAACGGCAGTCGGACGTCGCTGAAGACCTCGATGCTCACCAGGAACCCGACAAAGATGAAGAGCACGCCCAGGAACTCACCCAGGAAAAACGACCAGGTGATACCGAACCGGTTGAGCCCACTCGTCCAGCCCGGGATGAAGCCTCCGATCGCGATGAGGACCGTGGCGGGCACTCGGCTGTTCAGGGTCCCGGCACGCAGCGCCCGCACCGCCCCCGGGATCGAGGCGAAGAAGTTCACCACGACCGCGATGGCCCGCCCGACCTGGCCGATGACCGGGATCCCGGTCCCGATCCGCATCAGGCGCGACTTGGGCATGAAGATGTAGGCGGAATAGACCGCGCCGAAGACCAGGGCGAACGCGCCGGTGATGTTGAACGGCGGCGTGAGGATTCGCAGGTCGGAGGGGAAGGCGCTGCCCACCGGGACGTGGGTCACCGGATCGAGGGCGAAGCCCGGCGCCGGCAGGGGCACGGTCAGGACCAGGACGGTGGCGATAGCGCTGGCGACCACCAGGAGCGCGGCGACCGTTGGTGCCACCCAGCGGCGCGCCCACGCGGTCAACACCGCCACGAGGACCGCACCACCCCAGGTGAACGCGAGCATGGCGAGCGTCACCCCGCCGGAGACCGGTTCCCCCTGGCCCGCGTACTTGATGGTCGTCAGGTAGCTGAACAGGCCGGCCAGAAACAGCGAGAAGGCCACGAAGTATCCGAATCGAGTCCGATTGAGGAGAAATACGGTCCCCAACCCGAGGTACGCGGCGACGCCAAAGGCGCCGATGAGGTACCAGGCCCGGTAGAGCGGCTCGCTCCAGCCGGCGAGGCTGCCGAGGAACTCCGTGCCCGCGCTGATGCCGTACCAGAGCAGGCCGATGGCCCAGACGAGCTGGTACGGCTGGCGACGCCGCACCCATTGGTCGGCGACCATGACCGCGAAGGCGAGGGAGAGGACGGAGGAGAAGAACGGGAGAATGACGTTCGGATTCAACGTCAGTCGCCTCCTGAGGCTGATCGGTGCCGGGCGTTCTGCGCAAATCGTGGAGCCCACGTCCGGGCTCGAACCGGAGACCTCTTCCTTACCAAGGAAGTGCTCTGCCAACTGAGCTACGTGGGCCCGCGCGGACCGCCGCTCGGTTTCCGTGCCGGGCGACGCGATTGTGCCGATCTCCGCGAACCTGCACAACCGTATGGAATTCTATGTAAACCTGCGACCCGGGATTGAGGCGGCGGATTCGATGACGAACGTGGTGGGCAGGGAGGGAATCGAACCCCCACAGTCTCTCGACGGCTGATCTACAGTCAGCAGAGCTCACCACCTGCTCAACCTACCCGCGAACACAAGCGATCGGCACGGTGGTGGCGTGCCGAACGGGCGCGAGTATACCCAACCCCCGAGCCTCCCTCAACCCGCTGCGCCACCGATAATCGCGTCGTGTTCGGACTGCTTCGCCAACGCAATTTCGGGCTGCTCTGGTTCGGCGGCCTGATCTCGATGATGGGCGACTGGATGTTGCTGGTCGGACTCTCATACGAGGTCTATCGGCGCACGCAGTCGACGCTCGCGACGGCCGGCATGGTCATCGCGTTCCTGGTCCCCTCCGTCACGCTCGGGTCGATCGCCGGCGTGTTCGTCGATCGCTGGGATCGGCGGCGCCTGATGGTGGGCGTCGACATCGTGCTGGCGATCCTGCTCCTCCCCCTGCTGGCCATCAACGCCACCGGGGTGTGGATTGCGTACCTGGTGCTCATCGCCTCGAGCTGCGTCGAACAGCTCTTCGAACCGGCACAGGCCGCGATGGTGCCTCGCCTCGTCGCCGAAGACGCGGGTCAGCTCGTCACGGCCAACTCGCTCATCGGGGTGGGACGGAATCTGGCGCGCCTCATCGGCCCGGCGGTCGGGGGCATCGTCTTCGCGTTCGGCGGATTGACGGCAGTGACCATCGCCGACGCCGCGTCCTTCCTCATCTCGGCGTCGATGATCGGCCTCATCCGCGGAGGTTCGTTCCGCGCCGCGCGAACGGACTCAACCGAGCACGCAGCGTTGTCGGCCTGGCGCCGCCTCGCCCACGAGTGGCGTGATGGACTGCGCATCACGATCTCGGAGCCGATCCTGCGCGCCGTTCTCTTCTTCAACGGGCTGACACGCATCGGCGAGGGCTTGACCATGACCCTGTTCGTGCCGTGGGTGGTTGTTGCGCTCAGGTCGGATCAGGCGGGCTACGGCTGGCTGTTGTCGACCCAGGCAATCGGCGGCCTGGCCGGGGCGCTGGTCATCGCGCGATACGGAAGTCGCCTGAATCCGCGCCTCCTCCTTGTTGGCGGAGCGATCGCGTTCGGGATCATCGACCTGGGCCTGTTCACCTATCCGGCCGTCTACCCGTACATCGGTCCGGCGCTCGTGGTGATGGTGATCGTCGGCGTTCCCGGGGCGGCCATGCAGGCGGGAGGCGTGACGCTCCAGCAGACGCACTCGAGCGACAGTCACCGAGGCCGCGTGCTCGGGGCGATTGGCGCGACGGGAGCGCTCGGGGCATTCGTTGGCGCGGTGCTGGCTGGGTTCCTCGGCCAGGTGGTCCCGGTGGTCCTCCTGCTCGTGGTCCAGGGGAGCGGGTACCTGATTGCTGGACTGGCGGTTGGCTACCTGACCCAGAACCCTCGAAGGGTCGCGGCCCCGGACACGGGCTGACGGCTCAATCTCAACTCGGGAGGAGCGAGGAGCTCTCCGTCTTGGGCAGTTCCTGGGCACTGTGCCGCGACCCCGTGGCAAGGAGCATTCCGCCGAGCGCAACGGTCGCCAGCAGGGCCAGCCGGTTGAGCAGGGCTGCCGCGATGGCGGTCTGCGGCGAGAGGCCAATCCGGAGGAACAGGAACGAGAGGGCCCCCTCCTGGAGACCGAGGCCGGACGGCGAGATCGGCACGAGGATGCTCAGCCGGGCGATCGCCAGGCAGGCGAGGACCTGTCCCGGTTCCGCGATCGGCGTGATCGAGGCGACCAGGAGATAGGACAGGCCGATGGCGCCGGCGTGAAAGGCGAGCCCCAGCACAAACCCCGCACCGATCGCCCAGCCGAGCGCGCGCCGAGGGGCCCGCTGGCCGATCCGTGTGTCTGCGCCGTTTGCTGCGGGTCGCTGGAGGAGGAAGGCGAGCAACGAAGAGCCGATCGCCAGGAGCACAGCTGATGCCGCGACCACGAACCTCACGTCGACCGAGTGCGGGAGGAGGGTCAGCGCGGCGAGCCCGAGGCCAGCAAGCGCGGCTGAGCTTGTCACGCGCTGCACCACGATCGGGCGCACGGTGCTCCGCCAGGCGCCGATGCCCGCCGGGGCTGCGTAGACGCGGTAGGCATCCGCTCCGATGTTGCCCGGCGTGAGACCGCCGAGCCCCTGGGCGATGTAGTACGTCCGCAGGGTCTGCGCCCAGGTCAGGCGCCGATCCCCGAGCCGGATCGCGAGCAGCCGCCAGGTCGCGGCCCCGATGAGATGGATGGCGACCAGGCCGGCGATTGCCGGGAGGGCCAGCTCCAGTCGCGTTGCGCGCAGCTCGGAGGCTACCTCGCCCACGTCGAAGCGCAGCAGGAGCACCGCGACGATGCCGACGCCCACCGCCCAGCGCAGCGCTGGTAACGTCCAGGCAGGGAGCCATCGTGGGCTGAAGCTGATCCGGCGCGTCATGCGGACTTCACCAGGCGTGGCGCCATCACCGACCGGAGGCTGTCGACCAGCGCCGGTCCGGTCAGCGCGGTCGCGGCCATGCCGTGCTCAGCAAGCCAGGTGTCGCATTTCTCGGCATACGGCACGGCAACGATCGGCGTTCGCGCTCGCTCGGCGAAGAGCAGTGAGTGGTATCGCATGCAGACCGCCGCCGAGAGCACCCCGAACGCGGCCAGCACTCGGCTCGGATGGTGGAACCCCTCGAGGACGGCGAGCCGTGGCAGCCCGGCATGCAGGCGAAGACCAAGGAGCAGGTCGTTGTGCCGCGGGACGAAGGGGTGCTGACTCATCGGAATCACACAGAACTGGACCTCGGGCAGCGCATCAACGAGCTGGCGCACCGCTGGGGCGAGCTGCCTGCCGATCGCCGGCTCGACCTCTGTCAGGCACAGCCCGACGATCGGCCGACTGAGGTCGAGCCCGGCACTTCGCAGCAGGGCGCGACCCTCTTGCCGGGACGCGGATGGCATGGCCACTGATGGGTCGTCCACGAGCGCTGCCTCGATCCCCCACCGCGCCACGGTTGTCAGCGACGCGCTGTCACGGACGCTGAACGTGGTTGCGTGGCGTGCCACGAGCCGCAAGGCCTGCACGGTCGTCATGGGCAAGGACCGATCGACACCCACCCCGTGGACAGCCACCGTCCGTCCAGTCGCTGCCGCGAGGAAGCCAAATGGCGCGATCAGCCGGCCAAGGCGGCCCATGTCGCGCCCGAAGAGCCCTCCGCCCCCGATCAGCACGGACCGATGGCGGCGCAGCTCTCCAATCACGCTCGCGAGCCCTACGGCGCGGACGCGATGGAGCCCCTCAGTCTCGGCAGGGCTGCGCGACACGACCGTGACTCGAGCTTCCGTCCCGAGCTCGCGGAGGAGTCCTGCCAGGATCGCCTCGTCGCCCAGGTTGCGGTAGCCATATGCGCCGACCACCAGGATCGGCTCGGGCAGGGACGCGATGGGAGCGGCGTTGGGCTTCATCGGTTGCTCATGTGCGGGTCAAGAGTGCGTATGCGCCAAATTCATGGACCGTCCCGAACCCGAGCGCTGCCATACGGGCGGCCCGGTCGCGGTACGAACCATCGCGGGTTAGCAGGACTGCGCCGATGCCGTATTGGCCCAACAACTGGTGGGGGCAGAACGTCGCGAGGTCGGACACTGGTCGCTCTGAGGCGGTCAGGTCGGTGACCAGGAGGCGTAGGCGCGTTCCCTTGCCATGAATCGTCACCGAGCCCTGCGACATGACAAAGCTCCCATTCCCTCCCGCGATCGTCAGTCGGAGCCGCGGGTCCTCGAGGCCGAATTGAGTGAAGTCGAGCTCCGCGTCGGTGCCCGCGATCAACGCGCCCGTGATCGCCACTCCCGACGCCGGCCGGAGCACGAGATCAAGGCCGCCGATTGGCTGCGCCGATGTCGCGTCGAACTGAATCTCAAACGCAGAGGCGTATTGCGTGAGCGTAAGGATTTGGCGGACGGTCAGCGGGTTCCCCGCGGGCTTCCCAGTCCATGTCGCCTCCGTCCTCGCACTGGCGGTGAATCGAGACACCATCGACCCCTGTGGGGACAGATTCGACACGGTCGCCAGGGTCGAAGGGACATGGGTGGCGCTCACGACGCGGATGTCAGACGTAGCGAGGCTCAAAAGGTCGAGGTACTCCCCACCGTGGTTCGATCCGACCACCACGGTCGAAGGTGCCCCGGTCGCCTCGCATGGAGAACCGCCGACCGTGCGGAGGAAGAAGAACTGGTTGACGATCGATGACGAGCCGCGCAGGAGCGTGGTGGCCGCCAGACTGCGCGACCACTCGCCGGGCCGGAAGCTGTAACGGATCGCGTTACTGAACAGGGCCGCGCGGCCGCTCAGCCCCTCGATCCATTTGCCCTCTCTCACCGGTGCAAGCACCGTCTCCTGAGTGTTGACGTGGCCGTCGATCCAGGCGGCGGCCTCGCGCAGCCCGCTTTCGTCCACGATCTCGTATCCGCGTGCTGCGGTGGTGAACCCCGAGACAGCCATTGGCGTGGCCGCCAGCACGAGGAGGGTTGCCGCAGCGAGTCCAGTAGTGCGCGAGAGGGCGTGGTGCACGCGGCCCCGGCTGGCTCGAAGCCGACGGCCGATTTCGACCAGGCCCCCGCTTGCGGCAAGGATGAGGGGCGCGAGGATCAGGGTCGTGAAGCGCGGGTAGTCGGTCGCGGCCCGGGTGAGAACCGAGTAGGCGAGACTGCCGAAAGCGACCACGACCCAGACCGAGATCGTCGAGAAAGAACCTGGTCGCCGTCGCAACAGCTCACGAGCGCTGCCAATCACCACGGCGGCCGTTCCCGCAGCCATGACCACCAGCGTTGGCCAGAAACCGGCCAGCGTCTCGAGAAGCCGATCCGACCCGCGATAGTTCAGCGAGGCGGGATTTGTGACATAGGTGGCGCTTCCTGGAAGGAGGACAACGATCCACCAGGTTCCAACGAGGCCAAGGCAGACGCCGACCGGTACGAGGGCCCTGAGCCGCGAGCGCAGTGGGACAGGTCGTCGGGCGACACTGACCAGCGCGATTGCCGTCCCGGCCGCCAAACCCAATGCGCCGGTCGCCAGGTGTGACAGAGCGGCGAGGGCGAGCGCCACGCTGCCGAGCGTCCAGTAGATCCACGCCGAACGTTCGGCGTGGGCGGCGGCGGTGAACGCGGCGACCATGAGCACACTGAACCCCAGTGAGGCCGCTTGCAGCAGCCCGCCAAATGCGAAGAGTCCCGTGAACTGGTCGGTGCCAACGAATGCGAATCCCACCGCCAGCAGGCCAGCGATTCGGCTCCGGAAGAGGACCGCGCCCGCGAGGTAGAAGCTCACGACGAGGAGTCCGAGCAACATCGCATCCAGGACGTGAAGCGCGAGAACGGGCTCGCGGACGAGCGCTTGCACGCCGGCCAGAGCCAACGGCACCACCGGCGGAACATCCCCAAGTGCGCGGTAGCCCGGCTCCGGCTGCCCGCTGTAGTGGCGTGAGGCCATGAGCCACTGGCCGTAGTCGCCGGAGCCGATGGGGGTGGTGACAACCAGGATCCCGAGGCCAACGCCCAGCGCAACGACCATCAGGAGCGCTGTCAAGTCGGTCCAATCGACGGTCGAGGGCCATTGCGTCAACGCGGCTGGGAGGGCAACCTTGACTCGACGGCTAGAGATCTGCATGGGTGGCCTCGCGCTCGCCCCGGAACGGCGACTTGCGCATGAGGATGGAGCCATAGAGGTCCTCGATGCGTTGAGCGGCCATCTTCCAGTCGTGCTGCTTCGCGGCTGCCTTCGCTCGGGTGCTCATCTCCTCCCGAGTGACGGGATCGCGTAACAAGCGTCCGATTGCGGAGGCGAGTGCGGCTGCTCCCGGCTCGGTTACCAGGCCGGTCTCCCCGTCCTCCAGCAGCTCGGACGCCGCGCTCATCGGCGCACGTACCACGACCGGCACCGCGCCCGCCGCCATGGCCTCGACCACTGTGAGGCCGTACCCCTCGCGGACCGACGGCATGGCCAGCACCTTTGCCGCCTTGAGCTGGCCGATCACGCCGGCTCCCTCGAGGCGTCCGGTGAAGGTCACGTTGGACCCCAATCCGAGGGAGAGTGAGAGGTCTTCGAGGGTTGGGCGCTCGGGCCCGTCCCCGACGATTGTGACGGTCACGCCCGGCCGCTCCTCCTTCAGCAGGGCGGTCCCATGAAGCAGGTCGTCCACTTTCTTATCGGCGATGAGGCGCCCAATGAAGATGACGTCGATTGGCTCATCAGCGGGGGCGGTGGCGTCGATGTGGGCAACATCGACACCGTTCGGGATGACCTCGATCGACGGCCCATTACCGAGGTCCTCCAATCGTCGGGCGGTGAACGGGGAGACCGCCACCGCCATGTCACCCAGCGGCCGGCTGTGCGCCTCGGCGCGCACAGCGACGCGGCCAACCAGCGGCCGATCCTGCAGGTACTTCCGCCAGTACTCTCCCCAGACCTCGTGCCAGGTGACGACCAGTGGGGTGCGTCTCAGGCGAGCAGCGAGCCATACCGAATAGACCGGCAGGTAGGGGGTGGCTGAGCAGTCGATGACGTCGTAGCGGTTGGCAAGCAGGTGCGGAACCACCCGCCAGGCGAAAGCTGCCGCCTCGCGCACCGTGCGTCGTCCATCGGCGCCGTACAGCGGCGGGGGCGCTCCCACGCCATGTCGGTGGACACCATCGGCTTCAGGAGGCTGATCGGCGCCCCAGTGGCGCCAGCTGACGGTGTGGACCTCGTGGCGCTCTGCGAGCCGGGTGGCGATCTCGTGGTACCGGCGTTCGGCGCCACCGTTGACGAACGGATACAGCCCGTCGTAGACGAATGCGATCTTGAGCCGATCTCCCCCAGCGGCCTGCGTGGTCGCGGGCATCACGGCTGATCGATGGCGACGACCAGGAAGGCGGACATGCCGAGCTCCGCGCCCACGATCAGGAGGCTCTGTGCCAGGGCGGCCACCTGCAGCGGATGCGCCTGCTGAGCGCCGGAGGCCCAGACGCCAAAGACCCCCAGGTCGAGGAGTCCGCCGATGCCGATGAACACAGCCGCGAGCAGCAGGACCGTCTCGAGGCGGAACGATCGTCGATAGATCCGCACCCAGCGGTCTTCCGGCAGGAGGCCGCGAGCGCAGGCGTGGATCTTGGCGATCACCCCCAGCAAGACCGCGTTCACGCCGATGGCCACCAGGATCGTTCCCGCGAAGATCGGCTGCCAGATGACCGAGCCGATCGAAACGCCACCAGGCGCGGCGAGTGACAGGATGGTGACGATGATGCCCAGGGCCGTCATCAGGACCCCGGGCACGACGAACAGGTAGTCGGGCGCCGCAAGCAGCAGGAATCGCAGGTGCCGCCACCCATCTCGGACCGTGCTCAGCTTGCTGGGGGCTTGTCGCGCGTAGTACCGGGTCGGAACTTCGGTGATCCGCCACCCGCTGCGGGCGGCGCGCACGATCATCTCGGAGGCGAGCTCCATGCCCGCGGACTTCAGACGGAGGGTGGCGTTCGCCGTCCGCCGGAAGGCTCGCAAGCCCGACTGGCTGTCGCCGATGCGCACGCCGGAGAAGACCCGGATCAGGAAGTTGATCACCGGCGTGCCCAGGTAGCGATGGGCCCAGGGCATTGCCTCCGGTTCGAGGCCTCCCTGGAATCGATTCCCGAGCACCATGTCGTAGCCCTGGTCGAGTGGCTCGAGCAGGCCGGTTAGGTCGCTGAAGTCGTAGGTGTCGTCGGAGTCGCCCATCACGATGTACTCGCCACGGGCCTCCGCGAACCCCCGGAGGTAGGCACTGCCGTAGCCGCGCCGTTCTTCGTGGATGACGCGAGCACCGGCGCCCACAGCAATCGGGACCGATCGGTCGGTCGACCCGTTGTCGACGACGATGACCTCGCCGGGCTGCCCTGATCCCTCGATCCAGCGCCGGGCCTTGGTGACGCAGATGCCGACGGTCGCCTCCTCATTGAGGCAAGGCATCACGATCGACACCAACGGGGCGCCGACCTCCGGCTCCGGGGCGAGGCCCGACGCCGGCATCGTGAGCGGGAGGCCGCTCGTGCGGCCGATCGGAGTGCTGACCATACCTGCGGGTGCCAAACGCCCGACGGGAGGATCGCTCCTCGACGCCGGGCGTCGTGGCGTGCGGGTGGCCCTGCAGCTCAGCTCACGCCGAGCCGCCTAGGGGCAGTTCCCGTACTCGTCTGGCAGTACGTCGCCGTGGCCCAGGTGCGCGGGCAGCGCGTGCGTCGAAACGTTGATCTCGACGTACTTGTGGCTCGCGAAGTGGCACACGTCGACCTTCCCAGCCGGCCCACCGTTCGCCGCGACCGTGGCAGCAAAGCCAACGACGATGATGATCGGCAGCACCAGGGAGATCAGGAACCGTCGCGTCCTCGTCATGCGGTGCTCCTTACGGTGTTAACGGCAAGGACGCTATCAGCGGGTTCGCGATGGCCACAACCCGGACCAGGAGGGTACGATCGCCCCCTGACGACGCTCATCCCGGCGAGGCGATTCGCCGTCGGGTACCGGGTCGTGGGTGCCGATGGTCATTTCCCTCCGGAAAGCGCGGCGCCGCGGGCAACCGGCATGGGAAACCGTGGCCATTTCGGTCGTCTCGCAGGTTGGTCACGAACTGCCCGATGCTGGGGGCAACGCCAGCGCCAGAAGTCGGCGGACCAGTCTCTAACCAGCCTTCGGACTCGGATGTCTGGTGCGGATCGACACCGTCTTCCACGCCTTGGCAAGGCTTGTGCTAGGGCTGACGTTCGACAGCTTCGGGAGACTCCGCTCGGCCAGCGGGGAACGAGCCCGATCTTCTGGAGCGGTTCTTCGAATCATCACGAGGGTGGGAACGATGACGGTGGTGCTGGTGGTCGTTGGCTACTTCGCCGCGATGACGTTGGTGTTGTGGCTGATCGGTATGGTCACGGGCGGGGACACGACGGCGCCGTAACGGACGGGGGCGTACCCCGCTCCGAACCAACGGGTATGAACAATCAATTGCGCGGTCTCGCATGGCGTCTGGCTCCATACCTGGTGGTCGGGCTGGCAATCCTGTTGGCTGCTTGCCAGAAGACCGGAGGGGCACCGGGGTATTAGCACGGAGGTCTTGCTCGCCGTAGTGGAGCGACAGCTTGGCGAGTCGTGAGTCGACGTCTGCGGCGGCGAATCATTGCCGCGGGCTGGACGTGAAGGATTCCAGAGTCTCCCCAGTGACGTAATCCAGGATCACCTGAGTTTGGCCAGGACGGGGCTTCCAGCACGGTGTCCCATTTGGGGGACAAATCTCGACGGCCGCATCGAACGTCACGGCCCAGACCAGCCTGTCGGGTTGATTGAGAACAACGCCGGCAGACCGGATGGTGAACACGTCGCGATACCTTCCCGCAACGGCCGAGACAAACACGGCGCTGTCATGGACGTGGGCTCGAGCAAGCTCAGTTGCCGTACTCCCGCTGATTCCGACCGGAGCTGCGGTTGCCTGCGACCCCGAATCACCGTGCGAGGGCGATCGGATGAGATTCGCGCTGGGGCTGGCGTCACAGACCGGGTGCGCGCTCCCGACCTGGTTGGCGACGCAGCCACCATCCGAGGCCGGCGGAAGCACAGTAGCGGCGATGGAGTGACGTAGCTGGAAGGCGAGCCAGATGAGGACCAGGCCGACGAAGAAGACCGCGTACAGGACGAGCCAGCGCCGAGCCACCATCGCGGCATGATGGCACCGCGGGCCCAGCTAGCGGGCTGTGAACAACATCCGCGGTAACCCGCGGGAGGTGGTGGCGAGCCGGTTCGAGCCGTGGATCGCCCAACCACGTGCCGACGGTGTTCAGCAAATGGCCCTCTTTGCCGCCCAGGAACGAGCGCTTTCGGCCTCGGGGGGCTGGAGCCGACGGAGGGAATCGAACCCACAACCGGCGGTTTACAAAACCGCTGCTCTACCGTTGAGCTACGTCGGCGCTGACCGATTCTACGCACGAAACGCCGATCACGCCCTCCCGACCGGGCAATCCTTGCGGTGGCGAACCCGCGCTGGCCGCGACCCCGAGCTAATGCCGGCCAGGGACCGAACGCTGCCTGACGACCTCGAACAGGAGCAGCGCGCCGGCGGTCGCCGCGTTGAGCGACGCCACCCGACCGGCCATGGGGAACCGGACGAGGAGGTCGCAGCGCCGCTTCGTCGCCCCGGACAGGCCACTCCCTTCGCTGCCGACCACGACCGCTATCGGCCCGGTCAGGTCCGCCTCCCAGGCCGATGTCGCCGCCTCCTGGTCCCCAGCCACAAGCCGCAGCCCCTGCTCCTTGATGTCATGGATCGCCTCTCCCAGGTTCGACACCCTCGCGATGAGGAGGTGCTCACTGGCGCCCGCGGAAGCCTTCACCGCCGCCGCGCTCAGCGGGGCGGCTCCGCGCTCGGGGAAGACCACCCCGTCGACCCCCGCGGCCTCCGCCGATCGCAGGAGCGCGCCGAGGTTCGTGGGATCCTGGAGATGCTCGAGGACGAGGATGATCGGGTCGCGCCCGCGGGCCGCGGCCCGGGCCAGCATCTCGGTGAGGTCCGACCATCGCCGCTCGGCCACCTCGAGCAGCACGCCCTGGTGGCCGTCGAATCCCGCGGCGCGCGCCAGCCGCTCGCTCGACACGGTCTGGACCGAGATTCCCGCCAGGCGGGCGCTGGCCAAAAGCGCGTTGAGCTCAGGATTTGGCCGAGCGTTGCTTGACACCAGAAGCCGATGAGCCTGCCGTCCGGCGGCCAACGCCTCCGCCACCGGACGCCGCCCACCGATCCACTCCGTCACCGGCGGGTCATGCGGGGTCGCGCTCGATGGTGACCAGGGCGTAAGCCGCGATCCCCTCCTCGCCGCCGAAGCCGAGGCCGTCGCTCGTCGTGCCCTTCACGCTCACCCTGCCAGGCTCGATGCCGAGAAGACTCGCGATCCGCGTCTCCATCGCTGCTCGAACCGATCCGATAGCGGGTCGCGCCGCCACGATGGTCAAGTCTGCGGAGATGGGCCGCGCCGCCGCCGCTGCGGCGCGCGCCACCGTCTCGCGCAGCATCTCGCCCGAATCCGCACCACGCCAAGCCTCGTCGGGCGGGAATAGCGCGCCCAAGTCACCCAGGTGTACGGCACCGAGCAGGCCGTCGATGAGCGCATGCAACGCGGCATCACCGTCGGAATGACCCACGAGCCCGCGTGGCTCGTCGGGGAACGGCAGGCCGCCCAGGCGCAGCGGTATCCCCTGGGCCAGCCGATGAGCGTCGAACCCGAGGCCCGTACGCCACGACCGGCGCTCAGCACCTCCCGATGGGCCGGTCATCCCCACCATGGCCTGATCGCGAAGGACGGCGCGAATGACCGGCAGGTCGGCTGCCTCCGTCAGCTTGCGATTTGCCGGATCGCCGGGCACCGCCCGGACTGGGATCCCAGCGGCGGAGAGTGCGCCCGCTTCGTCGGTCGGCTCGAGCCCTGCTGCCCTGGCCGACTCGAGAGCCGTGATCAGGTCCCCGAGGCGGGCTGCCTGCGGCGTTTGTGCGGCGCCCAGCTCCTCGCGCGCCACGGTGCCCTCGATCCACCCCTCATTCACGCGCGTGAGCGTGTCCGCGACCGGCAGCACGGGAACTGCTGCGCCGCTCGCAACCGCCGCCTCGAGCACCGCCGTGACGAGCGCCGCCGAAGCGGCGGGCCGGGCCGCATCGTGGACGAGCGTCACGACCTCAGGAAGGACGCCGGCCTCGGCCAGTGCCTGCAGGCCAAGAAGCACGGAGTCAGTCCGGCGATCGCCGCCGGCGACCACGAGGCACTGTTCTCGCCCGCCCGCGGGGAGACGCCCCCGGAACCGCTCGATCTCGCCGTCTGGCACCACCACCGCGACCCGGGTGACCATCGGTATCGCCAGCAGGCGGTCGAGGCTCCAGCGCCAGGCGGGCCGTCCCCAGAAATCGAGCCAGAGCTTGTCTCCACCCATCCGCCGACCGCGGCCGGCAGCGACCAGGACTGCAACCAGCTCGCTCACCGGTTGCGAGCGATCGGTCAGGCGCTCTCGCGCCGGCTGTCGCGGGTGGTCGTCCGAGGCCGGCGACCCGGCGGCAACTCCCTGGGCTGTTCAGCCGCCGCGGCGTCGCGAGGCTGGGCGAAGATCATGCGTCCGGCGACCGTCTGGAGTACCCGGGTGACGTTCACCGGGATCTCGCTGTCCATGAACCTGGCGCCACCCTCGACGACGATCATCGTTCCGTCCTCCAGGTAGCCCACGCCCTGGCCGGGCTCCTTCCCCTCCTGGATGACCCGCACCGCCAGCTCCTCACCAGGATGCAGCACGGCCTTCACCGCGTTGGCCAGCTCGTTGATGTTCAGGACCCGGATGCCCTGGAGTTCGGCCACCCGGTTCAGGTTGAAGTCGTTGGTCAGGATCGCTGCCCCATGGTCGCGCGCATAGGCGACCAGCTTGGCGTCCACCTCGCTGATCTCTGGGTAGGTTGATTCGCTGATCTCGACCGGGCTGATCGAGTCCTTCTGCAGTGCGGCGAGCATCTCGAGCCCCCGCCGGCCGCGGTTGCGACGCATGGCGTCGGGCGAATCGGCGATGCGCTGCAGCTCATCGAGCACGAAGCGTGGGACGACCAAGTTGCCCAGGATGAAGCCGGTGCGCCCGATGTCCACGATTCGGCCGTCGATCACCGCACTGGTGTCGACCACCACCTGCTGGGGATGGAGGCGGCGACGGCTGCCCGGCAGCAGGCCGCCAAATGCGGTGAGCAGCACGTCGCGCTTGAAGAGGGTCGCGGCGAGCATCACGGCAGCAAGAACGACGGCCACCAGCGGCGGCAGGACCGACCCGGCCCACCCACCCAGGTTCGCGAGCGGCACGCCCAGCAGGAACCCCATCACCAGGCCGATGACGATGGCGAGCACGCCAAGGGCGTACTCGCCCGCACCCGCCTCCGCGAGCTGGGCGACCGCCCAGCGCGTCGGGTAGACGGTGATGTAGGGGATCGCGAGGTAGCCGAAGAGCAGGCTCGCGACCACGAACGCGGTGAGGAAGGCAGGCCGATTCGCCGCGTCGATCAGGCTGCCCGCCTGGACGAGCAGCACGACGCCGAGAATGAGTCCACCGATGGTCCCCAGAAGGGCACCAAGGATCTGGATGAGTCTGGTCATTGCCTGATGAGTGCAGGGGGATGAACGGAGATACCGATGATGCGGCTGGAGAAATGACAGCAGATGATCCGATGGCCAGCCGGAGGGCGGCCACGTTAGCACCTCGCGGCGAGCGTGGGCAACCCCGGCGCTAGTCGTCGAGTGCGAGGCGGAGTGCCGTTCGGAGATCCACCGCGGGCGTGAGCCCGTCGCTCGCGGCTCGAGCGGGCGACGGGGTCGCCCCGTCGCGAACCGGCCCGGTGATGAGTCGGTCGAAGCCGAGCCGGCGCGCCTCAACCAGCCGGCGCTCGCCGCGTGATGCCGCCCGCAGGCGTCCCGACAGCGCGAGCTCGCCGGCCAGGACGGTGCCCGAACGGACCGCGCGCTCGCGCAGCGACGAGGCGAGCGC
>JALYLB010000050.1 GCA_030774475.1 Chloroflexota bacterium
GTAGCGGATTGCGGGTGCAGGGCACCGCTAGTTCCCCGCCTAGCACGACCGGCGCGAATCGTAGACGCGCGGTTGGCATCGGTCAATCCTGAGGGGTGCT
Source organism: Chloroflexota bacterium (assembly GCA_030774475.1). Taxonomy (GTDB): domain Bacteria; phylum Chloroflexota; class Limnocylindria; order QHBO01; family QHBO01; genus CF-82. Next base: position 101 of record JALYLB010000050.1, read on the forward strand.
GGCGGAGAGGGGGGGATTCGAACCCCCGACGGGTTGCCCCGAACCGCATTTCCAGTGCGGCGCCATAGGCCTCTAGGCGACCTCTCCGCGGCGGCGCCACGGTGCGCCTCAAGTCTGTTGAGACTGGCGGAGAGGGTGGGATTCGAACCCACGGTGCTCATCGCACACCGCTTTTCGAGAGCGGCACCTTAAACCACTCGGACACCTCTCCGCCGCGGGAGTCTAGCAACGCGAACCGATGGTGGGCAATGGACGCGCGCATCCCCGAGCGCGGGCTGCCGCGAGGTCAGGCGGAGGCGGGAGCGTGCTCGGCCAGGCGACGGGCCTCAGCCTCGCGGACGCCTGAAACGACCGACATCTGGTGCGGCAGGAGCTGGCTCCGCGCCAGCTGCAGGACGGTGCCGGCGCTGCCCCGCCGTTCGTCCGGGACCGCGAAGACCAGGGCGCGCACCTGCGTCTCGAGGAGCGCCCCGACGCACATGGGGCACGGCTCATGGGTGGTAAAGATGGTGACGTCCGACAGGCGACGAGTGCTGAGTTTGCGCGCCGCGGCGCGGATGGTGAGCATCACGGCATGAGCAGTGGGATCGCCGTCGAGCACGATCCGCTCATGGTCGCGCGCGATCATGGCATCGTCGAGGACGGCAACCGAACCCACCGGGTTCTCGCCCTCCTCGGCCCCTCGGCGCGCCTCGGCGATCGCCTCGGCCATGTACAGCTCGTAGTTCAACGGACTCCTCCCACCCCGTGGCGCCGCGGACCGATCGAGTCTAGCAGAGCACCCCTGCGGGACCGTCGCTATCCTTTGGCCGCTGCGACCCGCCCCGCACCCCGCCGATCGCCGTGGTTCGGCATCTGACGTGCAAGAAGCGTGAGGCCGATGCTGACTTCTCCCCGCCAGCGCCGGGCGGCCGGCGCCACCGCCCTGGGCTTGGTCCTCGCCCTCGCGTTGTGGGCCCCGATCCCCCACCTTGGCGACGAGGCCGCCGCCAAGGTCGTCTCCGCCACGCGGGAACGCCTGCCGGGGTGGACGGTCAACAACGCGGTCGACACCTGGGAGGGTGGATACGCCGTGGTGGCGAGCTGTGGGAGCAGCCGGCTCGGCTTCCAGGTGATCCCCGGCCACGGGCTGCCCGCGCACGATCTTTGGCTACAGCCCAACGACGCTTTTACCGCCTCGCGCCTCTCGGATCTCAGCGACTATCCGAGCTACCTCATCTGGCATGCCTCACCGCTCGTCAGCCGGTCACTGAGCTGTCGCGAGGAGCTCGCCCGGATCGCCTCTGGCTCGAGCGCAACCCAGCGGGCAACCACGTTGGCATCGGACCGGAATGCCGCGGAAAATGCGGCGGAAGGAGTCGAGGCCGGGCGGCGGCCCGTCGAGTAGCGCCCGCGCCGGGCCTGGGATCAGGCCTCCGCTGCGCTGGTTTTCGCGGTGGCGGCAGCCTCCGCGATGGTGGCCTCCGCCGTTCGGGCGGTGCGAGCCTTGCGCCGGATCCCCGGCCCCGGGATCGGATGCCCGTTCTGGGAGATCAGCCGCGACATGACACGGTTGCGTCCCGCCAGCTTTGCGCGGTACAGGGCCTCGTCGGCGGCCTTCAAGAGAATGAGCCGCTGATCTCCGTCCATCGGCGCGGAGGCGATGCCGATCGAGACGGTGAGGTGGCCGGTTGTGCCCGGCGCGAGCGGAATGATCGTCGTTTCGGTACGCAGGCGGATGCGCTCGGCCACTTCGGCCGCCACGCTCGGCGTGGCGCCAGGCAGGCAGACCGCGAACTCTTCGCCGCCGTACCGAGCGACCAGGTCTTCGTCCCGAAGGCAGGACCGCAGGATGTGGGCAAAGGCCCGCAGCGCCTCATCCCCGGCCGGATGTCCGTATCGATCATTGAAGTCCTTGAAGTGATCCAGGTCGAGCATCAGCAGGGCCAGCGAGCTGTCCTCACCTCGGTTGACCAGCACACGCTCAACCGCCTCGTCGAAGGCACGGGAGTTGGTTAGTCCGGTCCGGCCATCCGTGGTGGCCTGTCCGCGCAAGGCGAGGAACAGCCGGCGGTTTGCGATCGAGAGTGCGGCGTGCTCGCTGACCCGTGTGATCGCGAGGCGGGACGGAAGCGATAACTCGCGTGTCGTATCCCAGTGGAGGTGCGCGGCGCCCACGGTCTCGCCGAGGGCGATCAAGGGAATGCAGGCCAATGTCCCTTGCTCCACGGGGTAGACCGGGCAATGGAAGCTCAGACGCGCGGAGGCGTCGGTCGTCACATAGAGGCTGCTGCGCCGCACGGCCGGACATCGGCCCAGCTCATGCAGAGAAATGACGTCGGCCTCTTGCTGTCCAAGCGTCGCCTGTGGAACCGCCCGGTCCTGCGAGGGATTCGAGACATGGAGCGCTGCGTCCTGGGGGTGGAGCAGCTCGTCGAGGGTGGCAAGGGTCGCCGACGACAGCGAAACGTCGTCCTCGGTGAGGGCCGTCAGCTCGGTGAACTGATTGACAATCGCAGATTCGTGCGCCATGTCGGCGGAGACCCGGCTCGACTCTTCGAGTCGCTGGTTTGCAGTCCCCAAGCGCGCATTGAGACCGGCGAGCCGCCGATTTGCACCGGAGACACGCCGCGCGAACCAGGCACTCACCAGGATGATGAGCAAGATGAGGGGCCCCGCCGTGACGGCGAGGTTGAGCAGCGCGCGATCGGCATCTGCGTACAGCTCACCAACCGGCGTCACGACGGCGACGATGCGATCCGAACCCGCGACCGCCGTGAAGCTCGCGCGCTCTGACTTCCCATCCTCGTCGAGGGAGACCGAGCCCGCGGTACCGCTCAGCATGGCCGCAACCGCAGAGCGCCAGGACCCCGAACCTGACGATGCTGCGAGCGGGAAGGCGGACGTGTTGGGCTCCGGCGACAAGCCCTGCGAAATGCGGAACGCGGCAAGCTGAGGATGGACAAGCAGGCGTCCGTGGCGGTCGAGGAGCATCGTGTAGCTGGTTCCACCGAACGACGACGCGGCCAATTCACTCGCCAGGCGGTTGATCGGAATCTCGAAATGAAGGATGCCAGCGTGGTCCCCGTTGGCAAGGATGATGGGGGTGGCGACCCCGATCACCCATCTGTGGGAGTCCGGAGACACATACGGCGGCGACTGGTAGAAGGAATCGTCCGGCAGAGGAAGGGTCGGCAGGACCGCTGGATTGTTCTGTCGCTCATCCGGAGACAGGTTCGCCACGGGTGCGACGCCGGCTCCGTTGACCCATCGCGCGGCTTCGAGCCCATTCGCGCGAATGACGCAAATCTCGTCGACCTGGTAGCGATCACCCAGGTAGGTGATCGCCTCCTCGACTTCCTTCCGGTCCGCCGGCAGGAGCTGTCCGGAGGTATGGGCAAGGGCCGCCTCGAAGACCTGGTTGCGCCGGGCAAGCCGGATGTCTCGAGACGCGGACGCCATCAGCTCCTGGATGCTCGCGGCCTGCTCCGAGGTGAATTGGTCGAGGCGAGCATCTGCCCCTCGGCGCATCTGGGCCGTCACCTGCGTCACGACGACGAATCCGGCGCCGATCGCCAGGATGGCGGTGATGAAGATGACCGCGGGAGTGCGGGTGCCAAAGGGCAGGCGCGGCCATCTGCGGTGCTTACCCGACGCAGTGACGCCTGTGACCTGCTCGTCGCTCTCCAAGACGCTTGCCTTCCTCGACCAGCTGGGTCGTGCGTGCCAGCGTCGTGCAACCGCCGCCAGAAGGACAGAGTGCAAAAGTCCCCCTGGACTGGCACTTTGGGGGCGTCAAGTCGGGTCGTGTCGAATCGTTAACCGATCCATGCGGTCGGCCGCAATGCGAGTGCGCGACGCTCTCTGCATCCGCTCGGGGAGACCGCATGGCCGAGCGCCCGCCTCGGCGCTCAGATGAATCAGCCGCGCACACGGGTCGCGTCGCAACCGCGGCCCTTGTCCCCCTGCGCGTCTTCCTGGGCGGGACCTTCCTCTACGCCGGACTCGACAAGCTGATCGATCCGACCTTCCTCGCCTCGAGCGGCCCGGGGTCGATCACCGACCAGCTCCACGCCTTCGCCCGCGACTCGCCGCTTGCCTTCATGATCAATGGCGTCGCCCTGCACGCGCCGATCCTGGTGGGGCTGGGAATGGCCGCCCTGGAGATCGCCATCGGTCTCGGAACGCTCGCTGGATGGCTCTTCCGGCTCAGCGCCGCCCTCGGCACGGCTGTTGCCCTCCTCTTCTGGCTCACCGCTTCGTGGGCGACCACGCCGTACTTCCTGGGACCCGACCTCCCGTATGCAGCAGGCTGGTTGACGCTCGCGCTCGCCGGCGACGGGGGGGCATGGACGCTCGAACGCTGGCTGGCGGTGCGAAATGCCCGGCCGAAAGGCGGCTACAGCCGGAGCGCGCTCCGCAGGCAGGCGCCGGTGTCGGCGGATCGGCGGCGTTTCCTGAAGATGCTCGGTTGGGCCGGCGCGACTGTGCTGATCGCTGGCCCATCACTCGTCATCGGCCGGCTTGCGGCGGCGGCCCGCCCGGTGGCGACCCTGGCGAACGGCGCGAGCCCAGCGCCGACCAGTGCGCCCCCGTCGAGCGCGGCCAGCTCGTCGGCCTCCGCGGCGCCAACGGCGACTTCCACCTCAGGCACCGGGACGCTCCTGGCGAGGGGCAGCCAGCTGACCGCATCAACCGCGGTCACGGCCACCGATCCGGCGAGCGGCGATCCGGTGCTCGTGATCAAGCTGCCATCGGGCTCGGTGGTCGCCTACGACGCTGTCTGCACCCACGCGGGCTGCACGGTGGAGTACGACCCGGGCAGCGCCACGATCTTCTGCCCGTGCCACGGCGCGCAGTTCGATCCCGCGCACCACGCGCAAGTCATCGCGGGGCCGACATTCACGCCGCTCCCCGCGATACCGATCCGAATCGACCCGAGCAGCGGGGACGTGACCACGACCGCCTAGCACTTCGTATCGAGTTCACGGAACGACGGGCTGGACGCAGGCAGCGCTAGACTGGCTGTCAATGAAGCGGCAACGAATCAGCGAGCACGAGAAGGCCGAGGCAGACGAGAAGGCGCAGCGGCATCGCACTGACCTGCTGGCTGATCTCCAGGCTCGCGAGGCGGCGCGTCGTGGTGCGTCCCCGGCACCCGGAGGTCCAGCGGCACCAGCCACCGACCCGCAGCCAGAGGACGCTGGAGAACCTCTTTCGCCGGCGGAACCTGCCGCACCGTAGCGTTCGCCAGCGTCCGCCATCCCGCTTGCGCGAAAGCCGTTGCGCGCCCGCCACGCCGGCCTAGCATGGCCGCTACCAGTACGTTAGTACTACCGGCCGTGTCGTCGTGTTGGCGGGAAAGCTCGCCAGGGCAGCCACGATGGCACGGCTTCTCCTCACCCCATTCACCGAGAGGCATGACACGTGGCCTACCAGATCCAGACGCTGCACCTGTCGTGCACGACGTTCTCGATCGACGCGCGGTATGCGCGTCTGAACGGCCGCTGGATCGCGTCGGTGGATGCTCCCGAGGGTCCAACCCTCGGCCACGGACCGACCGCCTTCGCCGCGCTGTGGATGGCGCTCCAGCCGTTCGAGGGAGTCGTCGACGAGCTGCTGGCGAGCGTACCGAGCGACGCGTTGAGTGGCTGATCGGACGAAGGGGAGAGCTCGGCGTTTCCCGCCTAGTGGGTGAGATAGCGCGCGAGAGTCTCCGCCTCGAGCCTCTCGAGGCTGATGACCTGGACGCGGCCACAGGCCACACAGGTTGGTCGGGTGATGATCGGGTGGGGCCAGCCCGACGTATCCCAGCGCACGGTCCCAACAGGGCGATGACAGCCGCCGCACCGCAGCGCCTGACCGTCGCGCATGACGAATGCCGTGCCCGGGTCGTGCTCTGCGGCGGGATCCAAGCTCATTGGCAGGGAAGATACCCGGGCGGCCTTGCGAGGCACCTTGCAGTCCCGGGGTCAATCAGCTGACACAGCTCAACCTGTGGCGTGCCCGAGAGGGACAAACCCTCGGCTGCGACCCAAACCTTTCGGGGCAGAACTCGTAGAACCCTTCTTCACGGATGCCAAACTCCGTGCATCGGATAGTCGTCCCTACCTGTTGAAGGGTCTCATCACCAGTCCTTTGGAGCCCAACCCAGAAGGCAATTCCGGAGCGAGGGCAGCCCTGGGGGTCGATCGCCTCCGGACCGGCCTCCGACCCGGCCGCCTGCTCATGGGGTCCCAACCGGATCGACGTCTTCGCTCGTGGGGCCGATGGCGACCTGCTCCGCGGGTCGTGGGACGCTCACGGCTGGAGCCTCGCGTCTGCCTAGCCCGGATCTGGACTTCGTGCCGGGGCAGAGGCACCATTTGCCGATGGCCACGCAGCTCGATCACGCCGCCGACGTCTTCCCCAATGGCGAGCTCCTGCCGCTGCCCGTCATGCTCTCGGCGGCGCAGGGCGCGGGCTTCGAGGTCCGCCACGTCGACTCGCTCCGCCCCCACTACGCGCGCACCCTCCGCCACTGGGTCGGGAACCTCAAGGCGCGCTGGGACGAGGCGGTCGGGGTCGCGGGCGAGACGGTGGCGCGCACCTGGCAGCTCTACATGACTGGCGCCGCCATCGGCTTCGAACGCGCCCGCCTGGATGTCCACCAGCAGCTCCTGGCGCTCCCTCGCCCCGACGGCAGCTCCCACGCACTGTCGGTGCCGGGCTGACGCTGATGGCAGCCGGTCCGCGCAGCCTCGAGGGGAGGCGCTTCTGGCGAGAGTTGCGCGAGCGGGTCGGCATGGCGGTGGTCGTCGCCGACGAGCCCCTCCGCCTGCTGGCGATCGCCTTGCTGGCGGGTGGCCACGCCCTGGTCGAGGACGTGCCGGGCGTCGGCAAGACACTGCTCACCCGCGCCTTCAGCCGCGCCCTGGGCCTGACCTTCGCGCGCGTGCAGGGCACGCCCGATCTCCTGCCCGGCGACGTCCTGGGCTCCAGCCTCCTCGAGGGCGATCATTTCCGCTTCGTGCCCGGGCCGATCTTCACCAACGTCCTCCTCTTCGACGAGATCAACCGTGCCACGCCACGGACCCAATCGGCGCTGCTCGAAGCGATGCAGGAAGCGCAGGTCTCGATCGAGGGCGAGACGCGACCCCTTCCGCAGCCATTCCTCGTGCTGGCCACGCAGAACCCGATCGAGCTCGAAGGCACCTTCGCCCTGCCGGAGGCGCAGCTCGACCGGTTCCTGGTGCGCCTGCGGCTTGGCTACCCGGACCGGCTGGACGAGCGGCGGATCGCGAGCCGGTACCAGACCGCGGCTGAGCCTCTCTCGGCGATTCAGCCGATCGTCGACGCATCCGCCCTGCTGGCGATGCGCGAGGCCGTTCGCACCGTCGCCGTGGCCGATCCGGTCGAGGAATACCTCGTGGCACTTGTGCAGGCCAGCCGTGAGCTGCCCGAGCTCCGGCTGGGGGCGAGCCCGCGAGCGAGCGTTGCCCTCTATCGCGCCAGCCAGGCCTCCGCCTACCTGGACGGCCGGGACTTCGTTCTTCCCGACGACGTGAAAGGGGTCGCAGAGGCGGTCCTTGGACACCGCGTGCTGCTTGACCTCGACCGCCTGCTGCGCGGCGTGACCGTCGAGGCGGTCATCGACGGGCTCCTGGCCGCGGTGCATACTCCGCCGCTCGACGGGGCCGAAGGGACGGGAGCCCCATGATTGGCGGCGGAGCCGGGTTGCTCCTGCTCCTCGTCGGAACGGTCCTCCGCGCCCCAGGACTCATCGCAGTGGGCGTCGTCGTCGAACTGGTGTGGCTGCTGCGCACGCTGTGGACCCGCTTCGGGCTCCGTCGGCTGACCTATGAGCGACACCTCGACGCGACACGGGCGGTGATCGGCGAGGAGATCGGGCTCGAGCTCGTGGTGCGCAATCGCAAGCTCCTGCCGCTGCCGTGGCTCCTGGTCGAGGACCTGCTGACCATCGACGCGGCCATCGCGAATCGCTCGCTCGGCGCCTCCGAGCTACCCGCCTTCGGGATCCTGCGCACAACCTGGACCGTTAGCTGGTTCCAGCGCGTGACGCGACGGTTCCGGATCATTGCCGAGCGTCGCGGGATCTACGACTTCCGCAGCGTGCAGATGCAGGTGGGGGACCTGTTCGGCCAGGGCACCCCCGGAGACGAGAATCCGCTCCCGCTGCGCTACCGGGTCGTCCCGCGCAGCCTTCCGGTCCGCGCCGCGACTCCCACGAGCCAAATCCCCGGGACGGCGCGAGCCCGGCACGGCCTGTACGAGGAGCCCACGCTGTTCGCCGGCATTCGCCCGTACCAGCACGGCGACCCGCCCCGGCGCGTGCACTGGAAGGCGACGGCCCGGCTCGGCCGGCCCGTCAGCCGTCGCTACGACCCCGGCCAGGAACGCGAGCTGGTCATCGCCCTCGACGCGCAGACGATTGCCGGGCCCTTCTGGGTCATGAGCTACGAGGAGGACCTCATCGAAGGCCTGTGTACCGCTGCCCTCTCGCTGGGGCGCAACCTGATCGGCGACGGCGTCGCCTGCGGGCTGGCCGCCAATGGATACTCGCTCCGTCCGGGGCGCGGGGTCTTCCTGGCTCCCAGCGCGGCTCCCGCCCAGGTCGTGCGCCTGGCCGACGAACTGGCCGGCTTGAGCCGATGGGCGTCGCTCCCCTTCGCGACGCTGCTCGACGAGCTAGGGCGTCGCCTGCCGCCGTCGACCAGCATCCTGGCGCTGACGGCCCAGGCGCACATCGATGTCCTGCCCGTCCTGCGCCGCATGATGGCCGGCGGTCGCCAGGTCCGCTTCATGGCCCTCGGCCCGGATGCGGCAACGGCCGTCGCGCGCGCCCGGGCCGTCGGCGTGCGGGCAGATGTCGCGCAGCTCGCGCCCGACTGGCGCACCGCTCATGCGCTCGACCTGGTCAGCTGAGCGCGCCCTCGCACTGCTCGCCGCGGCGAGCCTCGAGGGAGCCTGGATCACGCTGCTGTACGTGACGTTCCAGTGGCCCACGCCCAATCATATCCTGCACCTGGGGATCGGCCACCTCGCGGCCGGCGTGCTCGTGGGCACGGTACTGGCGCGCCAGATCCGCCAATGGCCGCAGCGAGAGTACGCGGCGGCGATCATCGTCGCCGCGATCGTCGCCGCCGGGGTGGGAGCCTGGTTGGCGATTGCGCCCGACCTTCGCGCTGGCGAGGTCGTCACTGGGGTACTCGTCAACCCGGGTGGGTGGCTGCTGGGCCTGGCTCTCCTGCGCGGCACCGAGCACGCCGATTCCACCGCTGAGGCCGACGTCGCGCGCCTCGTTCTCGACCGCGGCATGATCGGGCTGGTCACCTTCTGGGTCGTGGCAACGGCGTCGGACCTCGTGCACAACCAGACGTTTGCGACAGCAGCCTTCGCGGCGACGCTCACCTTCATCAGCGCGGGGCTGCTCTCCCTCGGACTCGGGCGGCTGAGCGATCTCGAGGTGGAAGCCTCCGACTCGGCTCGCTTGCGCTGGATCGCCCTCCTGCTCGGTGTTAGCGGACTCGTGCTGGTCGTGGGGATTCCGCTGGCCGCCGTGCTTGGCCTGCCGCTCGAATCGGCGCTGGCCGGGATCGTCGGTCCGCTGGCCCCCCTGGTAGCCGCCTTCTTCATCCTCCTGGCCGTTCCGATTGGGCTGCTGCTCGAGGCCCTCGCCGCTCTGCTTCGTTCGCTGCCGCACGGGCACCCGCTGCCCAGCGTGGCCCCAGCGCTGGCATCGGCCGCGAGCCACCAGGCGGTGCCTTCCGGGTCGGCTCCGAACCTGACCTGGCTGATCTGGGTCGGGGCTGTCGCCAGCGTGGCACTGGCACTGGCGGTAATCACGTGGTTCGTTCGGCGGCCGGAGATCGTCATGGCGGCCGAGCCTGCGGAGGAAGTCCGCGAAGCTGAGCCGATCGACGTGGGCCTCGCGTTGCGGCTGCCTCGGCTGCGCCTGGGCCGCCGGTGGCGGCGGTCGCCGCGCAATGCGATCGAAGCGTATCGGTACGCGCTCGATTCGCTGGTCGGACGCGAGGAGGCGCGACGCACGGGCGAGACGCCGCGTGAGCACGCTGCACGCCTGCGGCCAATGGAGATCGGTCCGAGCCTCGGCCGCCTCGCCGCCGACTACGAGCTCAGCGCCCTGGCCGGACGAACCCTCAACGACGCCGAGCAACGACGGGCTCTCGACCGATGGCGCCGCATCACGCGAGGATCCCGACGATGACCACGGGCAACCTGTACCAGCTGCATGTCGACCATCTCCCGACCCCGTTCACGGCCGACGAGATCCGCGGCGCATGCCGGCCCGCGAGCGTCGGCTCCGCATCAAGCGCTTCGGCCAGAAACCCTACGAGCGGGTGGTCGTTAGGGGGTCAGATTTCGTCGGGGTCAGCCTCACGCCTGAGGCAGAGGCGCATGGCCTCGACTCGCGATTAAGGAGCACGTTCGTGCTCAATCTGGGTTTCTGGCGTGCCCGAGAGGACTCGAACCTCCGACCTTCAGGTCCGCAACCTGACGCTCTATCCACTGAGCTACGGGCACCCGTTCGAGGGAGCTGGCGGAGAGGGAGGGATTCGAACCCTCGGAAGAGGAAACCCCCTTCAACGGTTTAGCAAACCGCCGCACTAGGCCACTATGCGACCTCTCCGAGCGGCGCCGATGATAGCATCTACCCACGCTCCGGCATGTGCCGCCGCCCGGTGGCAGCCGAGCGAAAACCGCCTGGATTCGCACCCCATGCCCGAGCGTCGCCTACCCATCATCGGCTCGAATAACGACCCCTCGCTCATCGAGGCCGTACTCCGTTCCAGCCTGGACTCGGCGGGCCTGGAAGTGACCGTCGAACGCTGGACTCCCCGGCCTCACTTGCTGGGCGAGGCACTCACCCGGCTGCGCGACCCGGCCCACGTGGGTGCCCTCGTCGTGTCGCCGCACAAGGAGCGCGCCGCGACCCTGGTCACCACCCTCTCCGACGACGCGCGAGTGAGCGGCGCGGTCAACGTCATCGTCCAGGACGGCAGCCGCCTGCGCGGCCACAACACTGATGTCGACGGCATCCGGGCCGGCCTCGTCGCCGTCCTCCCTCGAGTCCAGGGGCGATGGCCGCGGAATGCCGTCGTGCTGGGCGCTGGAGGCGGCGCCCGAGCGGCCGTCACCGTCCTTATCAGCTCTGGTTTCCAACATGTCGCGGTCTTCAACCGCCACCTGCACAAGGCCGAGGCACTGGTCGCGCACTTTGCCCGCTCCGCGAAGCACATGGAGCTGCGTGCTCGACCCTGGCACGAGACCATCCTGGAGGCGGAGGTCAGTCGCGCAGGGTTGGTGGTCGACGCCAGCGGCCTTGGCGCCGATGAGGCGGCGAGTGCCCTGCCACCCGACGCCCTTCCGGAGGGTCTCTTCGTCCTCGACCTTGCCCTGCACCAGGCGTCGACGCCACTGATGATCGAGGCCAGCGCACGTGGCGGAACGGTGGCCAACGGCCAGGCCAGCTTCGCGGTCGCGCAGCAGGTCGCGTTCCGGTTTTGGTTCGGGGTCGAGCCGCCGGTCGAGGTGATCCGCGCCGCACTCGGCTCCGCGCTGGGCTCGCCCGACGGCGAGGTCGCCGTCGCAGGAAACTAGCGGCCGATGTTCTACACGTCGGGCTGGGTCCACGTCATCTGTGGCTGTATGTTCTGCGGCAAGACCGACGAGATGCTCCGCCTCCTGCGCCGCTTCGCGATCGCCGGGCGCCAGGTGATCCTCATCAAGCCGCGGCTCGATACCCGCAGCGACGAGGCGACGGTCATCTCCCGCTCCGGCGCAAACCACGACGCCGTCTCGGTGGGCGACTCGCGGGAGATCGAGGCGGTCATCGGCGAGGCAGACATCGTCGCCGTCGAGGAGGGGCAGTTCTTCGACGAGGGGCTTCCCGACGTGGTCGAACGGCTCGCCGATGCCGGCAAGCAGGTGATCGTCACCGGCCTCGACCGCGACTTCCGCGGGGTCCCGTTCGGGCCGATGCCCAGGCTCATGGCGCTCGCGGACCAGGTCACCAAGCTGACGGCCATCTGCATGGTGTGCGGCGAGCAGGCGACGAGGACCCAGCGGCTCATCAACGGCAAACCGGCAAGCGCGGATTCGCCGCTCATCGTCATTGGGGGAATCGGCGACGAAGCCTACGAGGCCAGGTGTCGGCAGCACCACGAGGTCCCGTCGCCCGAGGGCTGAGCGCCGGGCAGCGGATGGGCGGCAGATGGTCGAGCGAGCAGGGCGAGTTGTCGACCTGATTGGTGGCTGGCGGGGGGTCAGGTGGGCCTTGGCCGCCATGGGACTGGCCTGGCTGGCCCTGGTGGCGCTGGGCATCTGGCCATATGACCTGCAACCGAACGACTCGCATGCCTACTGGGTGGTGAACCCGGCCGAACCGTACCGCGGCGCCGCGCTGGGGGCGTCGGACGCCTTCTTCTATGCCCCGGTCGTGGCGCAGCTGCTCGGGCCGTTCACCGCCCTGCCCTTCGCGGTCTTCCGTGTCGGGCTCGCGGCCCTCGACCTGGTCGCGCTGGGCCTCTCCGGGACGGTCTACACCCTCGTCCTCCCCGGCGTCATCGAGGACATCGTGCGGGGCAACATCCACATCCTGTTGGCGATCGTGATCCTCGCCGGCTTTCGCTTCCCGGGAGCCTGGTCGGCGATGCTGCTCACCAAGGTCACGCCCGCCATCGGCCTCCTCTGGTTCGCCTTCCGCCGCGAGTGGCGGGCGCTGGGGCAGGTCGCGCTGGTGACCGGGCTGATCGTGGCCATCTCCGTCCTGATCGGCGGAGTTGAGGTCTGGCTCGACTGGATCAAGCTGCTGTTCATCAGCTCGGAGAATCCGAGGAGCTACACCTACCTGTTCGGGCTCGCTCCCCCACCGCTCCTCCTTCGGATGCCGATGGCGGTGGCCGTCATTGCCTGGGGCGCCTGGACCGACCGGCGCTGGACGGTACCGATCGCCGCCTTCCTGGGCCTGCCGGTCATCTGGCCGTCCGGGTTCGCACTGCTGCTGGCCGTGCCGCCCTTGTGGATCGCGGACCGGCGGCGGCGATTGGATACGGTCAGGCCCGTTCTCGAAGCCGCCTGACCGTCTCGTCGACCCGGCGAGCGCGCGTCTCCGGCCGTTTCGCCTCCGCGACCCAGGTCGCGTATTCGCGCCGATGGCTGAACGAGAGCCGCTCGAAGACGGCGAGCGCCAGGTCGTCGCCCGCCAGGGCCGCCGACAGCTCCGGCGGGACGTCCTAGCTGGCGCGGGGCGTCGTCGCGTTCGAGCTCGATGGTCACCTGGTCGCCGAACGTCGCGCCGGCACCCTGACGCGGGTGCTGCCTAGCGCTGTGATCACCTCAGCGGGGAGCTCGAGCGAACAGCCGCTGCCCCGCTCCACCTCGAGCGTGCCGGAAAAGCGCAGGACGTCGCGCCCTGAGCTGCTCATTGCGATGCCCGTCCGGCCGATCCGAGGGCTGCATCGGGCACGATGGATTTCACTGCGCGCTTAGCCACCGCCGCCCAGAACTCCACCGCCGCCCGCTCGTAGAGCAAGCCCATCGGCAGGGTCGCGCCGCGCCAATGCTCGACGGTCCGCTTCCCTCGACTGGGACCGGGTCCACTTCGCTCAAGTCGGGCATCGCTCTCATACGTGGACAGCTTCCGGCCGTGGATGGCGAGCTGGTGTTCAGCCAGGCGAAGACGGGCCGCGGGGGGCGCGAGGTCAGAAAAGAACAGTTGGAGCAGCCCAAGGTCGCGCAGCTCGGTGGGCGCGCCTGCCGGCTGTTCGAGCCATGCCCCGAGAGCCTCGCGCCCCGAGGACGTGATCGCGAACATGCGCCGACGTCGGCCATCCAGCTCACGGTCCTCGCGGGCCAGGCCAAGCACCGTGAGCCGCGCCGGCTCGGTGTACAGGAGGGTGTGCGGGAACGACCAGAAATTGCCCAGCGTGGCGGCCACCTGCCGCTCCAGGTCGTAGGGCGTGGATGGCCCCTCGCGCGCCAGCAAGCCCAGAACCAGGTATGAGGTAGGAGTCAGTCGGTCGTTTGACATACTGCGAACCGTACCATACACTCTGCACTGTTCGTAACTGTCCCAAATCCAGCCGAGATGCCGGAGGCTACACACCAGTCGGACGACCAACGGGTCGCTGAGCT
>JALYLB010000051.1 GCA_030774475.1 Chloroflexota bacterium
TCCCGGCTTGGCTGAGGGTGAACGCCACGAAGACGCCCACGGTGTAGAGCGGGATGAGGTTCGTGACGCTGCCCGAGAACGCGAAGATGAGGATTCCTGCGAGCACCGCCAGGACCATGATCCCCACGTTGAACGCCAGCCGATCGCCACGAAACTGGAACTGCCGTGGGAGGAATCGGTCCTTGCCGAGGATGCTGGCGAGACGCGGAAAGTCGGCGAACGCGGTGTTGGCCGCCAGGACCAGGAGCAGGGCGGTCGAGATCTGCAGGAAATAGTGGAATGGCGATCCGTCGCCGACGAGGGTCGCTGCGATCTGGCTGAGCACAGTCTGCTGCTCGCTCGGGTCCGGGACGACGCCGAGCTGTCCGGCCAGAAAGCTGATTCCCAGAAAGATGGTCCCGAAGAACAGGCCCATGAGCACGAGGACCGCCCGCGCGTTGACCCACTCGGGCGGGCGGAACGCCGGGACTCCATTGGAGACCGCCTCCGTGCCGGTGAGTGCCACCGACCCTGATGCGAACGCGCGAAGGACCAGGACAATGCCGAGCGTCTGTGTCGAGCTGTTTGCGAGCCAGGCAGGCGGAGCGTGATACACGGGGAGTGTTCCCGTGGCGACGCGCCAGAGGCCAAACGCCAACAGCGCGTAGATCGCCAGCAGGTAGGCATACGTCGGAATCGCGAAGAGAGTGGCGCTCTCGCGGATGCCACGCAGGTTGCCGAGCCACAGCATGCCCACGAATGCGACGCCGATGAGGACCCGCCAGTCGAACAGGCCTGGGAAGATCGAGGTCAGCGCCGCCACCCCCGCCGCGATCGAGACCGCCACGGTCAGCACGTAGTCGGTGAGCAGTGCGGCGGCGGCGATAAGGCCCGGGAAGGGGCCCAAGTTGTCGCTGGCGACGATGTACGAGCCGCCGCCGTTCGGGTAGGCCCGGATCGTCTGCTGGTAGCTGATGACCACGGTCGCCAGTACCACGACGATGGCGATGGTGATCGGCATGGTGAACACCAGGACACCGGCGCCAGCAGCGACCAGGACTCGCATGATCTCCTCGCTGGCGTAGGCCGACGACGAGATGTTGTCCGAGGCGAAGACCGCGAGGCCCTTCAGCCGCCCGACACGCTCGTGGATCTCGCGCTCACTCGCGATGCGGCGTCCCACGAGGGTCTCGCGCAGGAGATCGGCCGCGCGCCCGACGGGGCCATGCCGCTCCAGGACGCGCTCGGTCGCGAGCAGGTGGCCGGAGGGTTGGCGCTTGAACTCCCCCGAGAAGGGCTGGACAATCCGCACGTAACGAGAACCGGGTAGTCGACCCTTGACCATTCTTCGCTGGACAAGGTCGGGGCTGTACTCCGGCTCCGATGGCGGATCGGGCCTGCGCGTCACGCGGTACGCGCCTCAGGTTGCCGGCCGGTCAGGCAGCAATCACGGGTACACGCCCTTATCGTCCATCGCGGGGCCAAGAGCCAACGAGAGCTCCTCGCGCCGTTGCGCTCAAGATCGCCTCAGGTTTTTCGCGGCGGCCGCGGCACGCTTTGAGCCGATCTTGAGCCAATCAGACCGCCCATTGCCTCGCAGCCTCTTGGATGCCGCGCGACGCTATGTGCATGAACGAATTCGACCGGCGTGGTTTTGACGCGGATGCCACGGAGGGAGCGATCGCCCACGAGATGGAACTCGTGGTCGGCGCGATCGATATGATCGCCGGACAGCCCGAGACTCGGATCACGCTGGGCGGGCTGAGCTTCGGGGAGCAAATCCTTCCCTGGGCGATGCGCACCGCCCGCCAGTCCCTCGTCCACGTCGAGGCGGTCTGGCACGCGGACTGTGCCCGATGCGACCTCGTCGTCTTCGGCGATGCCGGCTGATGTCTCGCGGCCCATCCTGCTTGTCGAGGACGATCCCTCGCTGTCTGGCCTGCTCGAGCGCTATTTTCGGGCTCGGGGCTACGCCGTCGAAGTGGCCGGGTCGGCGGAGCTGGCCGATGAAGCCCTGCACCGTGGTCTCCGTCCATCCGTGGTGATCCTCGACGTCAACCTGCCAGGCCAGACCGGCTGGTCGCTGCTGCGCGGGACGGGACTCGCCTCAGCGGGCTCACCGCCGGTCATCATCGCTACCGCCACCGCCGTCGATCCCCGTCAACTCAAGAAGCTCGGGGCGGCAGGCTACCTCCCCAAGCCGTTCCCGCTGGAGACGTTGCGGACCACCGTCGAGCGCCTGATCGCACAGAGGGACTCCCAAACGTGACCGATCTCCAGATTCTCCTCATCGCCGCCGGCTGCACGGTCTTCTTTGGGTTGTACGTGCTTCTCTGCGATCGAGTGAGCCGATGAACGCGCTGGACGTAGTTGCGGGGATCGCCTCGCTGGTGATCTTCATCTACCTGCTCTGGGCCCTTCTGCGGCCTGAGGACCTGTAGGCGATGCCCATCGATGACCTGACGACGTTCATCGTCTTCGGGCTGATCATCCTGGCCATTACACCGCTCCTGGGCGGGTACATCGCGAGGGTGATGGAGGGCGAGCGCACCTTCCTCAGCCCGGTGCTTCGACCAATCGAGCGCGCGATCTACCGCGTTTCGGGCATCGATGAGAGCGCCGAGCAGGACTGGAAGGGCTATGCGATCTCGGTCCTGGCCATGGCCCTCGTGGCCATCATCGCGGGCTACATCATGCTCCGCCTCCAGGACATCCTCCCGCTCAACCCGGCGGCGGCGTCGGCTCAGAGCCCCGAGCTCGCGTTCAACACCTCGGTGAGCTTCGAGACCAACACCAACTGGCAGAACTACTCCGGTGAAACGGGGGCGAGCTACCTGATCCAGATGACCATACTCGCCGTTCGGAACTTCACCTCGGCAGCGACGGGCATGGCCGTCGCCATCGCGCTCATCCGCGGCCTCACCCGGCGAAGCTCGAAGACTATCGGCAACTACTGGGTCGACCTCGTGCGCGGGACGCTCTACATCCTTCTGCCGATCTCGGTGGTGTTTGCCATCTTCCTCATCTGGCAAGGCGTGCCCCAGACGTTCGACGGCCCGGCAGCGGTGACCACGTTGCAGGGCGGCTCCCAGCACATCGCCCTGGGCCCGATCGCCTCCCAGGAGATCATCAAAGAGCTCGGCAACAATGGCGGCGGCTTCCTGAACGCGAACTCGGCACACCCGTTCGAGAACCCCACCGGGCTCACGAACATGCTCGAGATGATCGCCATGTTCGGGATCACCTTCTCCCTCACCAACGTCTTTGGCCGCTATGCGAAGAACCAGCGACAGGGCTGGGCCATCTTCGCCGCCATGGCCATCGTGTTCGTCATTGGTGCGGTGGTCGCCATTCACCAGGAGACGACCGGCAATCCTCTCTTCCCAGCGGGCGTCGACCAGGCCCTCGGCAACATGGAGGGCAAGGACGTCCGCTTCGGAGCCGGGCCGAGCGCGCTATGGGCCGCGATCACGACGAGCACCAGCACCGGGGCGATCAACGCCTGGCACGACAGCTTCCAGCCGATCGCCGGCCTGGTGCCGCTCTTCAACATCGAGCTGGGTGAGATCACGCCGGGCGGCATCGGGGCCGGCCTCTACGGGATGCTCGTCATCGGCTCGATCCTCTCGGTCTTCATCGCGGGCCTGATGGTCGGCCGCACGCCCGAGTACCTCGGTAAGAAGGTCGAGAGCTATGAGATGAAGATGGCGATGATCACCGTCCTCATCCTCGGAGCGAGCATCCTGGGCTTCACTGCACTGGCGTCGGTCACGACGCCGGGGTTGGCCGGGCCGCTGAACAAGGGGCCGCACGGGTTCAGCGAGATCCTTTATGCCTTCTCCAGCCAGACGGGCAACAACGGGTCGGCATTCGGCGGCCTGACCGGCAACACGCCCTTCTACAACGTCACTGGCGCGTTCGCGATGCTGCTCGGCCGCTACGGGATGATCGTCCCGATCCTGGCCCTTGCAGGCTCGATGGCCGGCAAGCGCCGGGTGGCATCGTCGCTCGGGACGTTCCCGACCGACGGCCCGCTCTTCACCGTCCTGCTCATCGGCGTGATCGTCATCGTGGGCGCCCTGACCTTCTTCCCGGCGCTCTCGCTAGGCCCGATCGTCGAGCAGCTCCTCCAGAACGCCGGAAAGGTCTTCTAGTCAGATGGCCCTCTTTGCAGTCGACCTCGGGCGCGGCACGCGCCGCTTCCAGCGCTTCGTCACCTTGCGCGGTGCCAAGCCCTCCGGCGAGCCGCCGCGCCCTCGAGGTGCATTCGATCCTGACCTCCTCCGAGCGGCGATCCCACAGGCGCTGCGCAAGCTCGACCCGCGCCTCCTGATCCGCAACCCGGTGATGTTCGTGGTCGAAGTGACCGCGGCGCTCGTCACCGTCATCGCCGTCGCCAACCTCACCGGAATCCAGGCGCAGAGCGGGGCCGCCGGCCTTGGCTTCCAGGTCCAGATCGGCGCGTGGCTGTGGTTCACGGTGCTGTTCGCTACCTACGCGGAGGCGGTCGCCGAGGCGCGGGGACGCGCGCAGGCGGCGACCCTTCGGCGCACCCGCTCCGAGACGACTGCCCACCGCCGCCGGGACGACGAGTCGCTCGAGGAGGTCGGCTCATCCGAGCTCCGAAAGGGCGATGTGGTCGTCGTGCGCGAGGGCGAGACCATCCCCGGTGACGGCGACGTCATCGAGGGAGTGGCCTACGTCAACGAGGCGGCGATCACCGGCGAGTCGGCACCGGTTCTCAAGGAGCCGGGAACCGACATCCGATCGTCGGTGACCGGTGGCACCCAGCTGGTGAGCGACTCCCTAGTCATCGCCATCACCGCCGACCCGGGCGAGACGTTCCTCGACCGGATGATCGCCCTCGTCGAGGGCGCGAAGCGGCAGCGGACGCCCAACGAGATCGCGCTCGCGATCCTCCTGGCGGGTCTGACGATCGTGTTCCTGATGGCGACCGTCACCCTGCGTCCCTTCGGGCTGTATGCCGGGACGACGGTCGACACCGTCGCGCTGGTCGCGCTGCTCGTCTGCCTCATCCCGACCACCATCGGCGGCTTGCTGTCTGCGATCGGGATCGCCGGGATGGACCGCGTCGCGCGCTTCAACGTGCTCGCCATGAGCGGACGCGCCGTCGAGGCGTCAGGAGATGTCGACGTCATCCTCCTCGACAAGACCGGGACGATCACCTACGGAAACCGGCTCGCCGCCTCGATCACGCCCGCGCCAGGGTCGAGCCGCGTGACGCGGTAACCGCCGCGCTCGTCGCCTCCATCCAGGACGAGACGCCCGAAGGACGCTCGATTGTCGAGCTGGCCCGGGCGCAACTCCATGACCTCGGCGCGCCGGGCGGGACCGGCGATGAGGAAGGGGTCAAGCGCCTGGGCAGCCAGATCCGGGAGTTCATCCCATTCCGCGCCGAGACTCGGACCAGCGGCGTTCACCTGCACGACGGTGGGCTGGTCCTGAAGGGCGCCGTGGACGCCATCGCTGCCGACCTGGACGACGCAATGCCGCAAGCGCTCCTCGACGCGACCGACCGCATTGCGGATGCCGGCGCAACGCCGCTCGCGATCAGCTCCGGTGGCCGGGTGCTCGGCCTGATCGAGCTCAAGGACACCGTCAAGGAAGGTCTCGTCGAGCGCTTCGCGGAGTTCCGGAAGATGGGGATCCGGACGGTGATGATCACGGGCGACAATGCGCGCACCGCGGCGACGATCGCCCGAGAGGCCGGGGTCGACGACTTCATCGCCCAGGCAACCCCCGAGGCGAAGATCGGCTTCATTCGCAGTGAGCAGGCCGAGGGACACCTGGTGGCCATGACCGGCGACGGGACGAACGACGCGCCCGCGCTCGCCCAGTCCGACGTGGGCATGGCCATGAACAGCGGCACCTCTGCGGCGAAGGAGGCGGCCAACATGGTCGACCTCGACTCGGACCCCACCAAGCTGCTCGAGGTGATCGCCATCGGTAAGCAGCTGCTGATTACCCGCGGCTCGATCACGACCTTCTCGATCGCCAACGACGTGGCGAAGTACTTTGCCATCGTGCCGGCGCTGTTCGCGACGGTCTACCCGCAGCTCAACGCGCTGAACGTCATGGCGCTCTCGACGCCCCAGAGCGCCATCCTCTCGGCGGTGATCTTCAACGCGCTGATCATCATCGCTCTCATCCCGCTCGCCCTGCGAGGGGTCGGCTTCCGCGCGGCCTCAGCGTCCGTGCTGCTGAGGCAGAACCTGCTCATCTACGGGCTCGGCGGCATCGTCGCCCCATTTGTCGGCATCAAGCTGATCGACCTCATCGTGTCGGCGATCCACCTGGCGTAGGACAGAGAAGACCATGACCAGCTTCCTTCGATCCCGTATCTACCCTGCGGTCGTACTGCTCGTCGTGTTGACCGTGCTCACCGGTGTCGTGTATCCCGTGGTCGTGTGGGCCGTCGGCCAGGTCGCCTTCCACAACCAGGCGAACGGATCGATGATCGTCGTCGACGGCAAGGCCATCGGCTCGAGCCTGATCGGCCAGGCGTTCGACGATCCGAAGTACTTCTGGGGGCGCCCATCGGCTGCTGGCAAGGACGGCTACGACGCCAACGGCTCCGCGGGTTCCAACCTGGGACCAACCAGCAAGGACCTCATCGATCGCATCTCCGCCGATGTGGATCGGCTGCGTGCCGCAAATGGCGGAGGTCCGATTCCGGTGGACCTCGTGACCACGTCGGCCTCCGGGCTCGACCCTAACATCAGCCCGGCCGCCGCCGAATACCAGGTGGCGCGTGTCGCCAAGGCGCGCGGCATGTCGGAGAATGACGTGCGCGCCGCGGTTGCTCGCCACACCGACCAGCCGATGCTCTGGTTCCTGGGAAAGCCAGCTGTGAACGTCCTCGAGCTCAACCTGGACCTCGACGGCCTCCTGAAATGAGCCGCGGCCGCCTCGGCGACGAGCGGCCGACCGGGGAGGAGATGCTCGCCCGCCTTCGCGGCGACGAGCGTTCCGGGCAGGGCAAGGGGCACATGCGTGTCTATCTGGGGATGGCGCCCGGGGTCGGCAAGACGTACCGGGCGCTCGAGGAGGCGCACCGCCGGTTCGAACGCGGGACCGATGTCGCCGTCGGCTTCGTCGAGGTGCACGGCCGCCCGAAGACCGCCGAGCTCCTCGAGGGCCTGGAGATCGTCCCTCGCCTGCGGATCGAGTACCGCGGCGTGGTTGTCGAGGAGATGGACACCGAGGCGGTGATCGCCCGCAAGCCGTCCGTCGCCATCATCGACGAGCTCGCCCACACGAACGTCCCCGGCTCGCCACGCGAGAAGCGGTGGCAGGACATCGAGCTCATCCGAGACGCCGGCATCGACGTCCTCAGCACGTGCAACGTCCAGCATCTCGAGACGGTCGCGGACGCGGTTGAGACCATCACAGGCGCGCCGGTCAACGAGCGGCTGCCGGACGCCGTGCTCGCCACGGCTGACGAGATCGAGCTGGTGGACATGAGTCCGCGCGCCCTTCGGCAGCGGATCCGCCACGGCAACGTGTACCCGCCGGATCGTGCTCGGGTCGCGCTCGACCGGTTCTTCACCGAGCCGAACCTCATGGCGCTCCGCGAGCTCTCCCTGCGTTTCGTGACCCGCAGCGTCGACACGCGCCTGGAGGAGACGATCGCCAATCGAGGATTGCGCCAGCTCCCTCCCATCTCTGAACGCGTGCTCGTCGTCATCGACGATCGCGACCCGAGCCGCCAGGCAATGCGCCGTGGCGCGAACCTGGCCGCGGCAGTCGGCGCTTCGCTGACCGCCCTGGTGGTCGAGACCCCCGAGCTCGAGCGCCTTCCGTTTGATCGCGCCCAGGCGCTCCAGCGCAACATCGCGTTCGCCACAGACCTTGGTGCGGACGTGATCCGCTCTTCATCGGATCAGCTCGTCGATGGCATCGAGGAGGTCGCTCGTGCAAGGCGGATTACCCACCTCTTCCTCGCCTACCAGCCAGGTGACCTCTTCCAGCGCCTCGCGCGCCGCACCCCCCTCGAGATCCTGCTCGAACGGCTGCCGACCCTGGAGATCCACCTTGTCACCAACCGAGCGAAGAGTTCCGAGGAGCCAAACGGGAAGCCGTCGACGCCGACTGACTAACCGACGAGTGACCTACGAGCTCGCGACCGCGGCTCGCACCCGGTAGCCGATGCCGGGCTCGGCGAAGAGGAGGTCGGCGAGCTCCCCCTCCGGATCGAGGTTCGCGATCTTGCGGCGGATCTGGGCGACGTAGACATGCAGGTAGTGCCCCTCTTCCGCGTAGGCCGTCCCCCAGACCGCGCGGAGCAGTCGCCCCCCGGTCACCAGACGGCCGGCGTGGCTGAGCATCACCTTGAGCAACTCGTACTCGCGCGGCGTCAGATGGAGCTGCTCACCGCGGATCGTCACTTGGCGCTGCGCCGGGTCGAGGCGAAGCGAGCCGATCTCGACCACGCCGGCCGGATCTGCCACCTCTCCCAACGTCCGCCGTAGCGTGGCGCGGATCCGGGCGTGGAGCTCGGCCATGCCGAACGGCTTGGTGAGGTAGTCGTCCGCTCCGAGGTCGAGGGCAGCAACCTTGTCGGGCTCCGCGCCGCGCACCGAGATGATGACGATGGGGGTGGTCGCATCGCGCCGCAGGCGGCGAATGACATCGAGGCCGCTCATCCCTGGCAGGCCGATGTCGAGTAGCACGAGGTCCGGTCTTCCGCCCTCCCATTCGCGCATTGCCTGCTCGCCGCTCGCCACCTGCCGGACATTGAACCCGTGCCCGACCAGGTTGGCGGCGATGGCCTCCCGCGCCGCATCATCGTCGTCGACGATCAGGATCTGGGGACCCGTGTCCGTCACAACTCCAGCTCCCCGCGTTCCATCCCGCCACCAGGCACCGGTGATCCGGCGGGCAGCTCGATGCGCACCGCCAGCCCACCGAGCTCCGAGCGGCCGGCCGTGACGCTCCCTCCCATCGCCTCGACCATGCCCTTGACGACCGCCAGGCCGAGGCCAGTACCACGCCCCGACCGGCTGTGCGCCGACGGATCGCGATAGAACTTCTCGAAGATCTTGCCAAGCGCCTCGGGAGGCAGGCCTTGGCCACCATCCTCGAACCGCAGCACGATGCGACCGTCCACTTCGGCGGCGGCCACCAGGACCCGGGCATCCGATGGTGTGTAGCGGTCGATGTTCTCGACGATGTTGACGACGACCTCTTCGAGCATGATTGGATCCGCAAGCAAGGGCGGCAGGTCGACCGCGACCTCGAGCCGCACCGGGTGCGTGGCCAGCGACGAGGCGGATCGGTCGAGGACGGCGCTGAGGACCTCGTTTGCAGGCAGCATCTCCAACTGCGGACGCAGTGCCCCTGCCTCGATGCGACTCATGTCCAGCAGGTTCGTCACGATCCGGTTCAGCCGCTCCGCCTCGGCGTCGATCTGGCGAGCCGTCTGCTCGCGGTCACTCGGGCTCAACGTGATCTCCGAGTCGGCGAGGCTGCCGGCCGCGGCGCGAATGGTAGCCAAGGGCGTCCGCAGGTCATGCGAGACCGAATCGAGCAGAGCGCTCTTCAGCTCGTCGCTGCGCTGGGCGATCTCGCGCTCGGTGGCCTGCACCGCCAGTCTGTCGCGCAGGATCGACTGCCCGACGCTGTCGGCGGTCGCCGCCAGCAGGCGCGATTCCTCCGCGCTCGGCGGACCGACCTCGAGCCCTCGAAGCGCCCAGATCGAGCCAACCTCATCGGTCCCATCGCTGATCGCAACCCTGTACAGCTGCTCGGCCGCCTTGCGAACAGCGGTCCGGCCCGGCTGTGCGATGCGCACCCACTCCGGTCGTCGCTCGTCCGGCGTCCGACGCAGGACGAACTGCTGGCCCGATGTGGGGAGCGGCCCATCCCCTGAGTCGGCGGCCACCTGCTCCTGGGCGGTGGTCGGACCCAGCCCGATCCACAGCCGCGCCATCTGTGTCTCCTTGCCGAGTCGGCCGATGATTGCGGGGAGGGCGTCCTTCGCGCGGCGGGTGCTGGCCAGGGAGCGGGTGACGGCGAACACGGCCCGCGCCTCACGCTCGCGGCGCGCTGCCTCGTCCGCCCGGTCGCGCTGGAGCCCGGTGAGCCGCCCGATGAGGATCCCCACCACCAGCAGCAGGAGCAGGTTGAGCAACCCATTGGACTCGCCAACGCTGAAGGTGTAGAGCGGCGGGACGAAAAGGTAGTTGTACGCAAGGAAGCCGCCAATCGCTGTCCCGGCGGCTGCAACCGAGCCAAAACGGATGGCGATGGTCGCCACCGCGAGCAGGTAGACGGACGACGCCTGCCGCACCCCGAGCGATCGTTCCAGGATCATGACCACGATCGTGGCCGCGAACAGCGCGACGAGCTGCGCGGCAACCGCGCGCACCAGCCGGCGCCAGTCCACCGCCGCGAGCTCGCTCACTGCCGACAATCGTATCCGGGCCGAAGCGGCCGCGCGGGAGGCGTCCGGGAGCCGCTGGCGAGGTCCGCATGCGCCAAGGCGCGTCACCGCGCCAGCCCGGGTAGACTCGGGTCAGATGCCGCTCATCTCCGCCCGAGCCCTCACCCACCGATACCCCGGAAACGTCCTCGCCCTCGACGGGCTGACCCTGGACGTCGAGCCCGGGATCATCGGGCTGGTCGGGGCGAACGGCGCGGGGAAGAGCACGTTCCTCAAGATCCTGCTGGGCCTGCTCGACCCGACGAGCGGGGACGCCACGGTCCTGGGCTACGACGTCCGACGGGAGGGGACGCAGATCCGCTCGCTGGTCGGCTACATGCCGGAGCACGACGCCCTGCCGCCCGACGTGTCCGCCACCGAGTTCGTGACACACATGGGCCAGATGTCCGGCCTGCCCCGCTCGGCGTCGCGCGAGCGAACCGCGGACGTCCTGCGCCACGTCGGCCTGTATGAGGAGCGCTACCGGCCGATCAGCGGCTACTCCACCGGCATGAAGCAGCGGGTCAAACTCGCCCAGGCACTGGTCCACGACCCCAAGCTGCTCCTCCTCGACGAGCCGACCAACGGCCTCGACCCGGCGGGGCGCGACGACATGCTGGCCCTCATCCGGCGCACCGGCCACGAGTTCGGGATCGCGACGGTCGTCGCCAGCCACCTCCTCGGCGAGATCGAGCGGGTCTGCACCTTCCTGCTCGCCATCGATGCCGGCCACCTCCTGCGTGCCGCCCCGCTGGCGACCTTCACCCAGCGCACGGGAACGCTGGCGGTGGAGGTAGAAGAGGGCGCGCAGGCGCTCGCCGATCGGCTCGGCCAGGTCGGCCTGGTGGCCATCGTCGAGCCGCCGCGGACCGTCCTGGTGGACGTCCCCGACGAGCGGCCATACGACCTCGTCCGCGACGCGGTCGCCGACCTGGGACTGGCGCTGACGCGACTAGAGCAGCGCCGCCATCGGCTCGAGGACCTGTTCAGCACCGAGGCGGCCGATGACGCTGCCTGAGCCGATGGTCGCCGGACAGGCCGGCCAGAGTGCGATCTACGACCTGGGCTACCGCGGGTACGACGGCCCACGCCTCGGGCGGCGCGCGGCGATCTGGGCGCTCTTCACCTCCAGCCTGCGCGCGGCCTGGGGCCTCGGGAGAAGTGGCCGAAGCAAGATCGTTCCGTGGGGTGCACTTGCCTTCGCCTCGCTGAGCGCGGTCGTGCAGAGTGCGATCAACGCCACCGCCGGTCCGCTCGCCGCCCGGGCCGGTCCCGGCGTCAACTTCGACAACTACATCTGGCAGGCGAGCGTCTTCATCTTCATCTTCCTGGCGGCCCAGGCCCCAGAGCTCCTCGGCGGGGACCAGCGGCACCGGGTGCTGGCGCTCTATTTCGCCCACGCGCTCGAGCGCCTCGACTATGGGATCGCCAAGTTGGCGGCGATGGTCGTCAGCGTGCTGGCGCTCTGCCTGGTGCCGCTGCTCATCCTGTTCCTCGGC
>JALYLB010000052.1 GCA_030774475.1 Chloroflexota bacterium
TGACAGCCTGACTCTGGCCCGGCTGCTGTCGACGGCGGCGCTGATCGCGGCCACCTGCGACTACGCCGAGATCATGAAGCACCGCCAGCGGCGGCGCCGGGCCGCCAGGGAGCAGATGGCCTCCGAAGATGCCGGCTTGCGCGGCTTGGTGCGGGTCTTTCTGGCTGATGCACCACGAGACGGCGGTTCGTCGCCCCTGCGGCCCTAGTAGCCGGGCGACTCAGCCGGCCCATGCTGGATTGAAGGTTACGCGCCGTATTGGGTGAGGGTCACCGACTCGAGGTGCTCCAGGTTGAGGACCTGACGCCGACCGCAATCGGCACACCGTGATCGCCTCAGCACCGGATACGGCCAGCCCGTCCCATCCCAACGGAGCAGGCCCACTGGGGCGTCGCAGTCTCCGCAGCGCAGGACGTTTCCCTGGCGGGTGATGAATGCGCTCCCCGCACCGGCGCTGGGCAAGGATTCAAGACTCATTGGCGGAAACCTAGCGCCCGGACCTTGCCTCCTACCTTGCGGTAATTGGGGCTCAGTGCTCGGCGAGTTCCGGAGGGAGGCTGGCCAAGAGCTGGTCCACAACCCCGTCGAAGGGGGCTAGGGCCATCCACAATGCTTCGAAGGTAGTCACTCCCCAGCCGAGGGTCGGGCCCTCGGGCGTATCGGCCGAGGCCAGCCATCGGCGGCCTACGCGCTTGAGTCGGACATCAACAGAGAACGTCGCCGACTCCAGTCGCATCGTCCGCATTTGTCCACCCAGGCTGTACGAAACCGAGACCCCACGGCTGCCTCGGGACCAGCCCGAGCGTGGGATCTCGGCTCACCGTAGTACTAACGGACCATGACCCTGGTGTCGAGGTGTTCGGTGCGACGAGTCACCGATTTCTCCCTCTTTGGCTACCAGTCCCACCGGGGACGGCGTGAGGCCGGATTCCATGGCTGCCCTGGTGACGCGGCGTCGCCAACACGGATCCGGCCTCAGGTCCGATTGAGAGGGCTCCACTTGGAGCCTGATTGCCACTGCTCAGCCGGCTGCATGCATGACCTCAGGGCAGAGGGTTAGGCATTGAGGAGGCGGTCGAGTACGCCCTCGCGGCGATCCAATAGTCGCCGACCACATCGCACAAGGTCATCGCACGTTTCGCGCGATCGGATGGCCGCGACTGCTCGGCACTCCCGTGCGCGTGCCATCGATGCGGAGATCCTCGTACCAGCTCACCTTTGCCGAGCATGCGTCGAACTCTCGCGCCCGCCCATGGAATGAGGCCGCGCTCTGCGGCCGCAGCCATGAGCTCGGCGCGATGCTGCTCCCAGACCTCACGGGCAGCGACCTTGTCGACCGTCCACTGGTCGTCCTCGTCCCGGTACATGAAAGACGCCATCTCGTTCTCGGCGGGAATCGAGATGGACCGAAACGAAGGAACCACTATTCCGGTCGCGCCAGACCGCGGTGCTCTCGTGCAGTGCGGCGGCGAATGCGGGTCACGACGGTACCCGGAGGCTGGGACACGGGTTCAGCCGGCCCAAGCCGGCATCCCAGGGATGGGGATCAGGAGTAGAGAGCGCCGTCGTCGGCAGACCCAGCGCGATCAGCGGCTCGTGATGCGGTGATGGGCGCAGTAAAACTCGGCGAGCCGCTCGTCGGGGATCTCGACGATGCGCTCGCAGGATCTCCGGCGGCGGGTGCGGTACATGCTTCAGCTCCTCCAGCGGGTGGGTGGATGGGCGGTGGCCGGCGCCTCGAGATCCAGCCATAGCTCGCGCACGGCTCGCAAGAAGGTGAAGCCGGACCCCATGGCCGCCCTGGCGGCACGGTGGCCGGCGCCTCGAGATCCAGCCTCAACGCGACCAACGTGGCGGTACTCACCAATACAGCCGCGATCTTCGCGATTGCCTGCGTAACCGCGCCATTCGCCTCGCTTGGTGTCGGCTCCGAGGTCGTCTCTCGATGTCCACCCGTCAGTGCTCAGGATGGTGCGCGCTGCACCGCCGGCGGTTTGGAACGCTGGATGCCAAAGTGCCGCGGCTCCTCAGGGTCTAGCCGGTCGTTCGGGTCAGCGGGCAGGCCAGCGGAGGGGCCGGCCTGGCCGGGGTACGTCTAACGCTTACGCCTTGAGTGCACCCTGCGAGCGTTGGACGAGGGTTCGGTGCACACGTGCACCTCTATTGCGGCGTTGGGGTCGGTAAGTTACTGAGTCCTTGGCGCCCGCCACATGGGCTCGCAGGAGTTCCTCTAACCGCTCGGACAGGGCTCGCCACACTGGATGGGTTCGTGGCCCGGCCAACTTGCGCTGGAGCCGTTTCTCCATCGTGTCGAGGACTTCCTCAACCGTGGGAGGGCCCGCCTGGTGTTTCCCTGGACACCGAGGCCCGTTTGAGCAGATCCATGGCTCTGCTCTCGAAGACGACGTCAGCCCGGGCCCGAGCGAGATCGAGCACCTCTTGGGCGCGGGCGCGCGCCTCTTCGATGCGTCCCGCATCCAGCAGGAGCTGTGCGAACACCA
Organism: Chloroflexota bacterium; assembly: GCA_030774475.1. GTDB lineage: Bacteria > Chloroflexota > Limnocylindria > QHBO01 > QHBO01 > CF-82. The sequence continues at coordinate 2,502 of JALYLB010000052.1, forward strand.
GTCGGGACATCGTGCGAAGGTCGTAATACTCGCCCTGATCGGCGAGGGCCAGGGCGTCGGCGACCGACGCTAGGGCTTCGTCCATCTTGCCGCGCGCCGCTGCCAGGCGTCCACGCACCAGCCGCACGCCAACCTGCGTGACCATGTCATCCTCCGCGCCGGCCTCCTCAGCGACCGCGCACATGGCCTCGGCCTCGTCGAGGCGGCCAAGGTCGACCAGCGCATCGGCAAGATCTGCGGCGATCGTGGACAACGTGCCGCGCTCACCCATCGCGCCCAGCTGCTCATAGCCTTCGCGGAGCACGCGTTCGCGCGCGGCGGGATCGCCCGCCAGAAACTCAAGGTGGCCTCGGAAGTCCGAGAAATTGGCCCTGAGCAAGGGCAGACCGAGGTCATCGATGATCGCAAGGCCCTCTGCCGATAGCTGGCGCGCCTCCGGAATCTGACCGTGGCGCGCCGTCTCGACTGCCTGTCTGTAGAGCGTCCCCGCCTCCATGCCACGCCGGCCGTGCTCCCGGGCGAAGGCGAGGTTCGGCGCTATGACCCGAGTGATGTCTGCGGCGGGACTTAACCCGTACCAGGTTACCGAACCGAGTCCGCCGCGCGCAAAGGCTTCGAGGTACAGGTCGCCCGACCGCTGTGCGGCATCGAGTGCGAGCTCGTACTCGCCTCGCGCTTCACCGAGGCGACCGACCCCCCTCGCGAGCCCCCCCAGAGCAAGGTGAGCGCGGGACAGCTGCTCTGGATTGCCGGTGTGTTCGGCGATGGCCAGCGCCTCATCAACGTCCGGCTTCATCTCGGCAACGCTGGCGCCTTTATTTGAGGCCAGCTCCGCACGCACCAATAGAGCGCGCACGCGTGTGGCGGGATCCAACCCATGGTCGGTGGCTTCGATGGCTCGCTGACGAATGCTTGGCCCTCGTCGAAGCGACCGAGCCGAATGAGCGCATCCGCGAGCGGAGGGAGAAAGGCGATCCGTTGTGGGTCGGCAGGCGGCAGAAGCGATGCGGCCCGAGAGAGGAGGTTGGCGGCCGCCGCTAAGTCGAACCGATTCCTGGCATGGAGCCCAGCGGCGCCCAGGTGGGATGCCGCGCGCGACGCGGTGTCCGGCGTGCCTCGCTCTCCGCCGAGCGCCGACCACAGGCCGTATGCCTGCTCGAGGTGGTAGCCGACCACCTCATCCAGCTGGAGGAGCTGTTCTGGTGGCAGCTCCTCGAGCAGGCCCGCGTACCGCTCGTGCAGCCGGGCGCGTTCGGCTTTGCTCATGCCCGCGTAGGCGCCGTCGCGGATCAGCTGGTGGCGAAAGCGAAAGGCTTCGTCGTCGCCGCCCGTAGGCAGGGCGGCCCCTGGGTCCGGACGCAGCATGTCGCGTCGCACCAACGCCATCAGGGCCGGGCGTACCGATGCCGGCTCGCGCTCATCGCTCAGGTGCGCGACCTCTCCGGCGCCGAACTGGTTGCCGATGACGCTCCCTCGCTCCAGCACTCCGCGATCGCCCAGAGGCAGCTGGTCGAGTCGGGCCGCCATCAGTGCCTCGATGGTCGGCGGCACATCGAGCTTGGCGGGCCCCGCAGCCAATCGCTCCCCTCCACTCCCTTGCATGAGCTCGTCGTGTTCGCCCAGCATGGCGACCAGTTCCTCGACGAACAGCGGGTTCCCCTCGGCGGCTGCTGCGATGCGCTGCCGCAGGTCGGTCGTGACGTCGGCGCCGACCAGGTGCGCGAGCAACACGTCAATCGAGCCCGCATCCAGTGGTTCGAGGAGGAAGGCGGTGGCGTTCATCTTTCCGCCACCCCAGCCAGCCCGCACGTCCAGCAGCTCCGGGCGGGCCAGGCAGACGAGCAGGATGGGCGCGTCGCGCGTCCAGTCCGCCACGTGCTCGACCAGATCGAGGAAGGTCGGTGTCGCCCAGTGCAGATCGTCGATGACGAACACCAGCGGCCGCCGTCGCGCCATCCCCTCCAATAGCCGCCGCACGGCCCAGAAGGCTTCGCTGCCGCCGCGCGCCTCTCCGACCCCGATGAGACCCACCACCTGCTCGACGATGGCTTCGGCTTGGGGCTCGCCGGCGATCAGCGCCACGAGCCCGGCGCGCCAGGACTCGAGTGAGTTGTCGTCATCGACGGCAACCGCGCCGCGCAGCGCATCGGCCAGCGGCCAGTAGGTGATGCCCTCCCCATATGAGAGGCAGCGGCCGATCAGGAAGGTGGCCCTGCTCTCGATCCGCTCGCGGAACTCTTGGACCAGCCGCGACTTGCCGACGCCGGCAGTGCCGAGCACCGTGACCAATTGACTGGCCCGGTCGGCGACAGCGCGGTCGAAGGCATCCGTCACCAGGCGCAGCTCGCGGTCACGGCCGACCAACGGTGCATCGAGCCGCCGAGCGTGGCCCGCGGCCCCCGCGATCACCGAGCTTAGGCGATAGGCGGGCACCCGCTCGGCCTTGCCCTTGGCCTCGATCGGCTCGATGGGCTCTGCGACCACCGCGTCGCGCACGAGGCGGTAGGTGGCCTGCCCGAGCAGGATCTCACCCGGCGTGGCGGCCTGCTCAAGCCGTGCGGCGGTGTTGACGGTGTCGCCGGTGACCAGTGTCTGTCCGGCCGATGGGTCGCCCGCTACCACCTCGCCGGTGTTCACACCGGTCCGGAAGACGACGGCTAGACCGCGGCTTTTCTGCAGCTCCTGGTTGAGGTGAGCCAGCGTGTCGCGGATCTCGGCCGCTGCCCTGACGGCCCGCAGGGCATCGTCCTCGTGCAGGGTGGGAATGCCGAACACCGCCATCACCGCGTCCCCGATGAACTTCTCGACCGTCCCGCCGTGGCGCTCGACGATCTCCTTGATGGCCGCGAAGTACCGTCCCATGAGGGCTCGTAACGATTCGGGGTCGAGCTGCTCGCCGAGGGCGGTGCTGCCGGTCACGTCGGCGAACAGGACGGTTACCGTCCGCCTCGCCTCTCTCGGCGCTGTGCCTATGCCGGCCAGTCTCTGGCCGCACTCGCCGCAGAACTTGATGCGCTCCGCGTTCTGGAAGCCGCAGTTTGGGCACGCGGTCATGGTCCAGAGAGTGTAGGCGGGCACGGCAGGGGGTCAGCACGTACGCGCCATCAGAGGTGAGCTGACCAAGTTGGGTTGACCCTGAAGTGACCCCTATTCGCAGCCAACTCCTGCCGTCAGCAGCGGTTTCCAGCAGCATCGGCGCGCTCGCAGCACCTGCTAGCGGCCTCTAGCATCGAATCCGGTATGCGGTACCAAAGCGCACATCGGCCCGATTCTGATAGCACCACCAAATCGGGTTTAGCTCCCGAGGTCGAACCGAATTGTGCGGACGACGGCGTCATAGTCTTCGAGGCTGAAACGCCCGGGGTGATCCATGACATAGAGCGCGATGTTGTCATTGCCGAAGTCGAGCAGATAGAGCCGCGTCGTCCAGGTCGCCTCGACCACGACTCCCAGTTCAGAAGGGCCGGTGCCGATGAGCAGGTTCACCAACGGGATATCGGGAATGAAGGGGCACGTCTGGGTCCAGCCCGGCGCCAACGACAGATCAATCATCAAGCCGCTCAAGCCACCAACGGACGTTGGCTGAGGCTTCGTGACCACGAGCCCCGGTTGGCGTGCGAACCAATCAGTCAGCGCTTGCGCCGAGACGACGCCAGGCTCCACCTTTTCGTCGCAGCCGGCCGCCGCGGCGCCGACACTGCGGAAGACGCCGATCCAGTCACTCGTATCGGCCTCGACACCCGCGAAGCTCTCACCCGGAGCCAACAACACGAATATCCCGTCCCGGTCTTCCCCGTTGGACCACCCGTCGTGAGGGACGGTGTAGGTGATGGATGGGGTAAAGCTGGTGGTGGAATAGGTCCCGGCGGAGAGCACGCCGAGGCAGGTGCCGGCGCGCTCAGCACCGTAGGGGCACGGTGGACGACCGGTCAGCGAAGGCGCCACCGATACCGCCGCCTCGGTCCCTGCCGACGTGGGGCTGGGGTTTGCTAACTGCGCGGCAGTACAACCACCGATCGTGAACGCGAGAATCAGCATGAGGGCTGCGCGAGCCCCGTGCCTTGCCAAACGTTGAGTAGCCCCCGCTGATGGAATCACGAGACCCTCCTGCACATCGCTTTCATGTCACGCCCCGCTGCCCGGGTCATACAGCTCGGCGGAGGCCAGCGCGCGGCTCCCGTCTTCGCCACCCGCCACCAGCACTTTGCCATCAGCCAGCACCGTGGCCGTTTGACCGCTGCGAACGTCGTGCATGTTCGCAGTGGCGGTCCAGGTCCCTGTGGTTGGGTCATACACCTCCGCGGAAGCCAGCAGGCCCGCGTTGGCAGCGTTGTCGCCGCCCGCGACCAGGACCTTGCCGTCGGGCAGCAGCGTGGCTGTGTAGAAGGCGCGTGCCTTGACCATGTTCCCGGTGGCGGTCCAGGACCCGGCGCTGGGGTCGAACAGCTCGGCGGTCGCAATCGCTTTGCCGCTCAGGCAGCTACCCCCGAAGCAGCTGCCGCCCGCGACCAGCACCTTGCCATCGGGCAGTAGCGTCGCGGTTGGGTGATCCTGGATCCCGATCATGTTCTCGGTGGCGGTCCACGTCCCGCTGATCGGGTTGTACAGCTCCGCGGTTGTGCCCCCTGTGCCCCTACCCGTACCCGTCACCAACACCTTGCCATCCGACAGCAGCGTGGCCGTGTCACCCGCGCCGCCCCCGATCATGTTCCCGGTGGCGGTCCAGGTCCCGCTGCCGGGGTCGTACAGCTCTGCGGAGACCGTTCTGGCGCTGCTGATGCCGGTCACAAGCACCTTGCCACTGGGTAGCAGCGTGGCCGTCTGTTGGCCGCCTTTGGTCCCGATCATGTTGGTGGTGGCGGTCCAGGTCCCGCTGCGGGGGTCGTACAGCTCAGCCGAGGCCAGCCAGTCGCCGCGGTCCCCGCCCGCTACCAGCACATTGCCATCGGGCAACAGCGTGGCCGTGTGGCCCTCGCGGGCCCCGACCATTTTCCCAGTGGGGGTCCAGATCCCGCTGCTGGGGTCATACAGCTCGGCCGAAGCCAGGATCTGACCGCCGCTGCCGTAGCCGCCTGCCACGAGCACCCTGCCATCGCGCAGGAGCGTGGCCGTGTATTCGAAGCGCGCAGCGATCATGCTCCCAGTCGTGGTCCAAGCGGGTGCCCTGACTTCGATCGGAGTCGAGGAAGGAGCCGGTGAGCTCGAACTCGGGAACGGACCCGGCGAGGTCTCGACGGACACGGGCCACTTGACGATGCCCGAGCCGATCAGCGCCGCGCCGCCAATGGCCAGGGCGAGCAGAAGCAGGACGGTAATCAGGACCCACGGAAGACGGCGGGCCGTCGGCTGGGCGGCCATGGCTCTCTCCTCGATCTCGTACCAAAGGTTCGGTGTCGGCAGCTCATCGAGCGACCGGAAACGGGTGTGCAGGTCACTCATCGCTCATCACCCAGCAGTTCGCGAAGATGCTTGCGGCCGCGGCTCAAGTGGGCGCGGACGGCAAGCGAATTGATGCCCGTGCGACGCGCGATCTCACGGACGGGGCAGTCGGCGTAGTAGTGCAGCACGATGACCGCGCGCTGTTGCGGGGTCAGACCTTGAAGCGCGGCGAGCAGATGCCCATCCGCATGCGCATCGTTAATGGCGCCCTCGGGCATCGGTCCGCGCGAAAGGTTGGACTGGCGCTTGAGATCGCCCTTGGCCAGGCGGAAGGCGGAGCGCCATACCCAGCTGCGCACGTCGCGGATGGCGGAACCTCGGCGCAGCGCCTGGGCGAAAGCCTCGGCGACGGCGTCGGAGGCCACGTTCTCATTGCCGGCGAATGCGTACAGCGCCCGCCATAGGCGATCGCCGTCCTGGCGGTACACCGCTTCAACGTCGCCGGTTGCGGCCACGGGAGCCACGACAGTAGTCACTATGCCCATATAGGAAGCGATTCGGGCGAAAAGGTGACAGCGACGTCTCGGCCGCAGGCTAGTTTGTGGTCAAGGCGCGATGACTTCAGCCGTTTGCATGTCCACCAGCTCGTACATCCCCGACCGCGATACGCCCACCAGCACCGCGTCCTGCGCGCCGATGACCCTAGCCAGGTTGTCGTGCATCACGGAGTCGAACTCAGGTGGTCGGTCAGGCTCCGGACTCGTCACGAAATACCGGGCAGGGTCGTCGACGTCACCGTCGAGTGACATCAGGACATAGAGCACGGTCTTGCGCACGCGGGCCTCCTGGGTGGTTGTCTCCTTCTCCCGATCAGACCGGATCGAGGCGCGAAAATCATCGCCGAGCTTCGCCCGAAGACCTCCCACGCAGCGGCCGCTCCAGGCCTTGTCCATCTATTACGTCATGCGAGCGGGATCCCGCGCGGGCGGGCCATGCGGCTATGGACAGGAATGGTGATCGACTAAGGCCCTGTGTATGAACTTCCGAGAGCGGGCCACTCGTTAGCATGGGTCCGATGGCAGGCGGCTACGACGATTTCGCGTTGCTTTACAGCCGCCACTGGGGCGAGAACTCGCTCCAGTTCCTGTCCGCTCTTGACAAGCTCGTGCTCGACCACTTACCGACCGGCAGTCGGATCCTCGATCTCGCCTGTGGAACCGGGCAGCTCGTGCACCTGCTGACGAGGCGAGGGTTTCGGGTCACCGGCCTCGACAGTTCAGCCGAGATGCTGCGCTTCGCCCGAGCCAACGCTCCTGGAGCCGAGCTGGTCTTGGCCGACGCTCGCTCATTCGAACTGCTGAACACCTACGAAGCCGTCGTCTCGGTCTACGACAGCCTCAACCACATCATGAGCCTCCAGGAGCTGGGCCAGGTTTTCGCCCGGGTTCGCGCGGCCCTGGCCCCAAGCGGCCGATTCGTCTTCGACCTCAACACTGAGGAGGGCTACACGACCAGGTGGCAAGGGTCATTCGGGATCGCCGAGGACGACCACGCGGCCATCGTCCGTGGAAGCTACGACGTGGAGACCAAGATCGGGCGCTTTGAGGCCACGATATTCAGACCGAAGGACGATCTGTGGAGCCGTGCGGACGTCGTGTTGCTCCAGCGTTGCTATGCCGAAGCTGAGGTCCGAGACGCCCTTCTGGGGGCAGGATTCGGCGACGTTGAAACCGGTGCCGCGGAGACCTTCGGTATTTCGCAGCCGGGGAGGCTCTTCTTCGCGGCGACCGCGCGATAGGCTTTCGCTCAGTGGCGCGCCTGCGGCAAGCTGGCTCTACACCCGGCCGAGCATGTACCCAACGCAAACCAAGGGGAGATCCCAAGGCTGCCGTGGGTTGCTACTCGCGCGGTAGTCCGGCGCTAAGTCGGTTCCCGTAGCCGACCTGCGGCCCTCTAGGCCCGGCGGGTCTCTGTTCTTGCAGGCGAGACTCCGGACCCCGCAGTTGGAGGTACTTCAGGCCCATCGACTTGCTGCGAAGGGGTACTAGCGTTCGGGTCGGGCCCGCGGCGCTTGGCCGCTGGCGATGAGTGGAGGGCGCACATTGCGAACCCTGCGGCGGATCGCGACCTCGGCCATGACCGCGATCGTCCTGGCATCCTTTGCGTCGGGCGCTGCGGCGGCTACGACCACGGTCGAATGCGGCCTGTTTCGCAACTACACCGCGCCGGATCCCGTCGCGGTCACTGCGGGAAGCATCACCTTTGGCCTGCACGGCACCCCGGAAGCTATCGCTCCTGATGCCACTTTGGTGCCACCCGCGGATTCGCTTCTCGCCTCCTTGCAGGGGGGCACGCCGACCTGCCTAGCGGTGGTCCGCGATGCCGGGAACATCACCTCGCTGGCCTTCGCGCCTTCCGGCACGATCAGCGGCACGGTGGTGCTCGTCGCGGACCTGTTCGGGCCCGGCCAGGACGCGTATGTGATCGCTGATCGGGTCGTCACTCCGGTCGCCGCGGTCACCGCCAACCCCGGTCTGGCTGCGCTCATCAAGACTGCCGCCGACAGCGGCTCCATCTTCTCGGTGACCTTCCAGATCGACCTTAGCTCGGGGGTGCCTACCAGCTTCGCTGCGACCACCACCCTTTCCGGGCTCGTCTCGTTGGGCGCCGGCGGCGACGTCCACGTCGGCGCGGCGACGCTACCAAATGCGGTGATCGACGCGACATCCCGAGCGAAGCTCACCGCGGCCGCCAGTCTGGGTGTTCCCGCTACCGTCGTGGTCAATGGCGCGGGAACCCTCGCTCAAGGTGGCCAAGGTGGCGTGGCAATCCAGGTGACGCTCTCCGTCACCTACACGGCACCGGTAAGGAGCATGGCGCCCGCTACCCCAGCGGACCTGCCCAACACCGCGGTGACCACGACGTCCAGCCGAGATGAGCGCACGTCCTTTGGCCTCGCGGTGGTCTTCCTAGCGATCCTAACCGCTGGCGGTGTCCGCCTTCTGGCGCGTCGGGCACGCCTCTAGCCTCAGGCGTATCGAACGCCACCAGACGAGCCACGGTGCGCCTGCCCATGCGAGGTCGCTGGCAGAGTGACCGGTCTACACCTACGCAGTGATCCTGCTGCGGCTCACGTGCTGCGCGTTCTGGGTCGACGTCCGGCTGCGGGAGGTCAACGGGCGCTGGATCGCCTCCGCCGACACGCCGGACGGGCCAAGCCTGGGGCTAGGTGACAGAGCCATCGACGCCATCGGGGGGCTCTGGAGCCGTTTGACGGAATGGTGGACGAGCTGCTGGCGACGGTCCCCCGTGTGCTGGGCGGTCGTTAGCCGCTCACCGATCCTCTCAGCGGCACCAGCTCGCGCGCCAGGGCGTTCAGCGCCGATACCGGGCCCTCGCCCTCACCCTCGATCCGCTCGCCCTTTGGACTGGTCGCCCAGGCGCGCGAGCGGTCGGAGCGCTGCTCGGGTGCCAGGCCCTCAGACGCGCACGTCAGCCCCTCCAGGCGCCACCCGATAGGGAGTGCAGCGGAGGCGGCGATCCACGCGCGGTTGAGGCCGGCCTGCTCGAGGCGATCCGTCGACATGGACACAATTGCCTTCTATCCGGCTTGAGGGGCGGCATCTTGGGCAAAAGCAGGACGCGCCCAGAGAATCAGCCTAACGGGTCTGAGCCGATCCACGCCTATCCGGACGGTGTAGACACCTTCTCCAGGGAGAATCGCCTCGCGCATGTCGAGGGCGATCGGAATGACCGTGCGGACAGTGTCGGCGGGTTGGTCACGCCCTTCGAACTGAACTGTGAGGGGTCCGCCGAGTTCGAGCAGCCTCGTTCTGTCCGGCGCTTCCAGCGTGATTCGGAGTTGGTGCTCGACGCCGAAGTCTTCCGTATCAAATTCGATCGCCAGAGCTAAGGACACTGACGCCGACGCCGGATATCCGGGCGGCAAGACCTGATTGATTCCGCCGGCCACAACCGTCAGAAGCCGATTCCTGGCGCTCGCGTATTCGCACAGAAGCGCTGCCGCGATTCTCACTGAGCAACTGACCGTGCTGCGAGTACCGATGCGGGCAACGAACTCTCGGTATGCCAGTCGATGGCCGTGCCTCCGGTGTCCGTTTCGACGTCCGCCTCCAGCGGGCCTGGATGGATCGGCGACGTGCGGAACGCATACGAGAAGAACAGGGCCTTCGTCCCGATGATGACCCGAAAGGATGATCCCTGAGCCGGCAGAATTTCCCATCGGTCGTTGCGACCGAGGCCATGCAAGGTGTAGGGGGTAGCTTCGATATCTGGCGTCGCTCCTGCTTCGGCGATAACCTCTGCTCCGCGGCTGACGAGAGCTCGCAATCCGTCCCGGCTCACGGTGAGCAACTCGAGGCCACTGATCGCATCGACCGGTATCGCGTCGCGCACGAATTCTGCTGCCTCATCGGTCGAGTCAAAGTCGCCAAGGAAATTGCCGGAGGCAGCGTCAAACAGCTCAAACACAGGACAGGGCTCTAGACAGAGAAGACTCGGACCGAGATAAGCCCCTTGGGAATGAAGTCCCCCAGGACGAGCGCAGCATCCGGGCGTGGGTGCGTAAATTCCAATCGGACAACTCCTCGGGTGAGTGGACCCTGGCCACCGCGGGAGATACCGACCCGGTGGCGATCCTGGCCGTGTTAGCCGCCACACTTGATCGCCCCGGCCAAGAAGTAACGACCGTCAGCAACGACGAGGCGCGTCTCATCAGCACGCTCTACCGCACTGACCAGGCGATCCCCCCACTCGAGGCCCTTCGTCTGGCGCGACGCTACGTCGCCTATGCCGAGAAAGGACAGTCCACTATCGGACTTGATCAGTACGTCGCTAAGCGCGGGTGGACTCTGCCGCCGGAGGAATACGAGGCGTACCGGGCACGGGGGCTGTTCGAGGGCATCGGGCTCGTCTATGCATTCGCTGGTGAGGCGATTGGTATTGGCGAGGCGGTTGAGGCGGTCGTTTCAACCTCTTCCAATGGAGACCGAGGAGCAACGGAGTGACCCGCACCACGGGCGGCAGCGTCCGCCACCACGCCACCCGCGACCTGTGGGAGGCCCGCTACATCGGTGCCGACGGCAGGCGGCACTCTGTTTATGCCCGGACGCGGGAGGCCGCCCAGGAGCAGCTCCGGGCGGCCCTCGGCAACCGCGACCACGGCATCCGGCCAGTGAGCCAGCAGCTCACCGTCTCCGCCTGGCTCGAGGAGTGGCTCACGACATCCGTGGCGGCCCGTTGCCGTCCCTCGACAGCGAGAAGCTACCGAGAGACGGTCGACCGCTATATCCGACCGGCCATCGGGCGCCTGCCACTCGCCAAGCTCGAGCCGGAAGAGGTCCACGGCATGCTCGCCCGCCTCAGTGACCGGGGCGACCTGTCCCCCACCACGGTGCGCTATGCCTACGCGGTCCTGCGCATCGCGCTAGGGCGAGCCCTCAAGAGTGGTCGCGTTGTTCGGAACGCCTGCACCCTGATAGACCCGCCGGCGAAGATGCACCGCGAGCTGGAGCCGCTCTCGGCGGCGCAAGCCCGAATCTTGCTGGCCGGTGTCCGGGGTGATCGCCTCGAGGCGCTGTATGTGGCCGCCTTCGGCACTGGCCTCCGCCAAGGGGAACTCCTCGGACTTTCATGGCAGGATCTCGACCTGGAGCACGGCACGCTAGCCGTCCGGCATACTCTCCAGCGGGGTACCCGGACCCTGGCCGAGCCAAAGACTGAACGGGCTAGGCGGCTGCTGCGCCTCCCGCAGCCAGTGGTGGCAGCGTTGATCGAGCATCGATCGCGGCAGACGATCGTCCCGCTCTCCGGCCTCGTGTTCACCACGGACAAGGGGACCGCCCTCGACACGCGCAATGTGACGCGCTACCTGCAGCGTCATCTCGCCCGACTCAACCTTCCCCACCAGCGATTCCATGATCTGCGCCACGCCTTCGCCACTCTAATGATCGAGGGCGGTGAGGATCTCGGCGTTGTGTCGCGGATCCTCGGCCACGCCGACTTCGCGACCACCGCGGACGTGTACGCCCACCTCACCCCGGCGATGCTCGACCGCGCAGCCGAACGGATGAGCGGTATCCTCGGAGGCTAGAGGGGTACGAGCAGGGGTACGGGCATCACGAGGCCCCTCCGGGGATCGCCTCGGAGAGGGCATTTCCATGCTCAGAATCGTGGTCGGGGCGAAAGGATTCGAACCTTCGACCTCCTGAACCCCATTCAGGTGCGCTACCAGACTGCGCTACGCCCCGCCGGTTCGTGCTCAGGATGAGCACCTAACTCGCTTTCGTCTGTGTTTGGACATGACCACGGCGCTCGCCAACACCTCATTATTCGGGAGTCTGGTGAACGCCGTCCATCGAGGATGCGAAGGCCAAAGCCAAGCCGCAAGGACCCCAGTTTACCCTCCGTTCCGCAATCGGGGGAACGTCACACGCGATCTCCGCAAGGAAAGGAAGAGCCCACGCCCGCCTGAGCGACGCGTGCTACCTCGAGTTCGACCTCCGCCGCCGTGTCGCGCACCAGTCACCCGACCTGTCATCTGGGATCTAGTGGTGCCGCTGTAAGCTGCCTATCCTGCAAGGTCGATGGGCTTCCATCTCTACAGGAGGGTTTAGGTAATGGCGTCAGTAGACGACCGGCAGACTGCCGGCCCACCCGTCGCGATGGGCTCCGGCGACAAGGGCGGGGGCAACCAGGAAGTACGGTTCACCTCGGCACAGGGAGAGGAGCGTGTCCGCTCGCTCCTCGCGAAAGGCGGGCCGCTCAAGGTCCGTGTCAGCATTCCGACAGACGAGGATGTCGAGGGACACGCTCTCGATTCGGCCACCGTGCTTGCCCGGGTCGCGCTTGACGACGACGATGTCGAAGGGCACGCCATCAGCATCCACTTCCCCGACGTGGATCAGGCGCGGCATTTCCGTAATGCTCTCCTCGCGGCCGGCGTGCTGACTGCCACGGTGGCCTTGGGCGCGGGTGCAGGCGCCGTGTTGGCACCCAGCCATCAAGGCAGTGCCGTAGGGTCATCGACCCAGACTACGGTGTTCATGGACACCTCGGCCCTGGCTCGCGAGGGTGGCACGATCGCTGCGAGTCGCTCCCTGTCCATCCCGGTTGGCAGCGCCTCGGACCTGGCCAAGGTCCGTGAGGCTGCATCTGGCGGAGCGGCTTCTGCCAACGCGGCAACAAAGGCGCGTGAGAGCGGCTCGATCGGGGCTTCGACCGCCAACCCGACCGCATCGGCGGCCGCCGCTCAGACCGCTGCAGGCCTGCACGGCAGTCTTGCTGGTTCAGCGACCGACACGGCCAACCCGACCGCATCGGCGGCCGCCGCTGAGACCTCCGCCGGCCTGCACGGCAGTCTTGCTGGTTCAGCGACCGACACGACCAAGGCCCCGGAGGGTGTCACGCTAAGTTCGGGGCAGGACGAGGACCCAACGCCGCATGGCGGCTCCCATCCCTAGCTCCCGAACGTCCGTGGGCGATCATCACAGGCGCGCCGTCCGCGGCGCGCCTGTGATATTGCCTGCGGCACGACAGGTGTTCCGCGGGGGGTGGCACGAGTTCTGCGCCTCCCGTCAGGTATCGGCTGGGCCGATGGAGGAGGTGTGCGCCGATGATGAACGATCCCGATCACAGGATGCATGAGGGTGAGCACCCGCACGTCCACTCGTCAGCCTGCGGCCACGAGGCACGCAAGCACGGCGACCACGAAGACTTCGAGCACAACGGCCACTGGCATGCCAAGGACGGGGAGCATTACGACGAGCACGGGGACGTCACCGGCCCGATGACCGACCAGGTGTCCTGATCACGACCTAGCCCAAACGTCTCCGCGCCTGGAGATCAGCGACGCGCGCCAGGTCGGCGAGCTGGCGCACCACGGGATGCGCTGCGGCGGGGCCGCGCAGAGCGTCGGGCAGCCTGCTCGCTGGCACGCTCGCGGAAGATGAGCTTGATCGGCGTACCCAGGAACCCGTACTCGGCTCGGATCCGGTTCTCGAGGTAGCGCCGGTAGCTGAAGTGGATCAGCTCCGGGTCGTTCACGAACACGACGAACGTGGGCGGCGCGAGGGCCACCTGGGTCGCGTACAGCACCTTCGGCAGCCGATTGCGGACGTGGCTCGGGGGATGGGCACGCACCGCGTCCATGACCACCCGGTTGAGCTCGCCGGTGGGGACGCGCCGATATCGCTCCTCCGCGACTCGCCGCGCCTCCCCGAGCACGCGGTCAATTCGCGCCCCGGTCTTCGCGGAGGCGAACACGATGTCCGCCCATGACAGGTAGGGCGCCTCGCGACGGAGTTGGTGAAGCAGGTCGTCGGCGGTCTTCTCGTCCTTTGCCACCGCATCCCACTTGTTGAGGACCAGGACGAGCCCCTTGCCTGCCTCCAGGACGTGCCCGACGACGTGTGCGTCCTGGGCGGTGTAGCCCTCGATGGCATCGGTCATGACCACCGCGACGTCGGCCCGGTCGATGGCCTTCATCGCGCGCAGGACCGAATAGCGCTCGATCCCCCGCTCGATGGCTCCGCGGCGGCGAATGCCGGCGGTGTCGACGAGGATCATCGGCTCGCCGTCGAGGACCACCGACGTGTCAACCGGATCCCGCGTGGTCCCCGGGATCTCCGAGACGATCATCCGCTCCTCGCCGAGGACGCGATTCACGAAGGTCGACTTGCCGGTGTTGGGGCGACCCACGATGGCCACCCGCGGGGGGCCCATCTCGGATTCGGCGAGCTCCGCTAGCTCATCCTCCGAGAGATCCTCCAAGGCCGATGGCGCCGTCCCGGCGTCGCCCGGCGGTACGGGGGGCAGGGCGTCGAACACGAGGTCGGCAAGATCCCCGGTGTTGCGCCCGTGCTGCGCTGAGACGGTGATCGTCGGGTCGAAGCCGAGCGCGTGAAATTCCGCCCCTTCGTGCTCCCGACGTGGGTTATCGGCCTTGTTGACGACCAGGATCACCGGCTTGGCAGACCGTCGGAGGCGATCGGCTACCTCGTAGTCGAGCGGTGCGATGCCGGTTTGCGCGTCGACCACGAAGAGGATGACATCGGCCTCCTGCATGGCGACCTGCGCCTGGTCCTGCACCCGAGCCTCAATGACGGAGCCCGGCTCGAGCTCGAGTCCGCCGGTGTCCACCAGGGTGAAGTCACGGCCGTTCCAGTCGCCGGTAGCGTAGACGCGGTCGCGCGTGGTGCCGGGGATGTCCTCGACGATCGCGATCCGCTCGCCGGCCAGCCGGTTGAATAGGGTCGACTTGCCGACATTTGGACGGCCGACAATGGCGACCACGGGGAGGGGCATGTCCCGAGTGTACCGGCGGGCCGTTCTGCGCGCGCCCGGTGAACATCCAGGACCATGTGACGCCGAGCGTCACCTAACGTCCAAGATGACGCCGCGGCGCACTCTACATCCGGCGCTGAGGCGTCGGTTGTGCGCCTGTGCGCACATCCGGCATCCAATCGGACCCCTGGCGCACGAATCTCGAAACTTACGCGACGGAAGCGTCACATGCGAGTGGCGCGAGGATGCTAGGCCGCGGTCAGGGAATAGATCCGATCGCGGACGGCCTCGAGGTCGACCTCGGGCGTCGAGGTGCCGCCGGTGATCCCAATGCGAGCCTTGTCCCGGACCCAGGTTCCGTGCTCGGCCTCGAGCTCGTCGGCGTCCTCGATGTGCAGCACCTGGTTGCACACCTCTCGGCACTTGACCGCGAGCTCCTTGGTGTTCGAGCTGTTCTTTCCCCCGACCACGATCATGGCGTCCACGTCGTGGGCGAGGACGACCGAATCGGCCTGGCGGGTGAGGGTGACCGGGCAGACGGTGTTGATCACCCGGAGGTCGTGACATCGGCGCAAGCAGAAGGCAGCGAACTCCTCGAGCTTGGAGGGCAGGATCGTTGACTGCGACAGGACGCCGATCTTCTTGGTGTGCGGCACGCGCTCCCAGGTCGAGCGATCCATGTCGTCGACGACCACGTGCTTCTCCCCCGCATAGGAGCGGACGCCCTTGATCTCGGGGTGGTCCTCGTGGCCGATGATGCAAACGGTGTAACCGTCGGCGGCCAGCTCCGTTGCTGCCTTCTGGCTCTGGATCACCCACGTGCAGGTAGCGTCGATGACCTCGAGGTCGCCCTTGCCGCGGACCTTCTCGAATTCCTCACGCGGGACGCCGTGGGCGCGGATGACGAGGGTGCCACCCTCCACCTGGTCCGCGAGGTCGGCCGTGTGGATCCCTCGCTCGGCGAGATCCGCCTTGATGCCTGGGTTATGAATGAGCTGGCCGAGGGTGGTGACCTCTTTGCCCTCATCGCGGGCGTGCTTGGCCTTGTCGATCGCCAGGCGCACCCCATAGCAGAAGCCGGCGCGCTCGGCGATGCGGACCTCGGGTCGGACGGGAGTTGCGGTGGTCATCTCGACCCCATTCTATCGGGGGCAGCTCGACCGTTCAGGCGTCGGTCCGGTTGGCGTGCTCATGCGGCTGGGCGTAGCTGCCGCGCTGCGCCTCCGGAAGGAGCGCGGCGATCTCGTGCATGATCCGATCCGTCCCCGCAGCCAGCATGGAGCGGTCAAGCCGCCCGTCGGGCTGGTGGGGCAGCACGAAGGGCGCGCCGACGCGCACGGTCACCTTCGAGCGGCGAGGCAGGCGCGAACCCCTGGGGAAGATGCGATTCGTGCCGGTGATCCCCACCGGCAGCAGGGGGACCCCGGCGCGGATGGCGAGGAGCGAGGCGCCGTTGCGCGCCTCCTTCAGCGTGCCGTCCTTGCTGCGGTGCCCCTCCGGGAAAAAGCCCACCGGCTCGCCGCGGGCGAGGTATTCGAGCGTGAGGCGCTGCGCCTCGCGATCGCCTTCCCCGCGGCGCACGAAGTACACGCCGGCCTGCGTCGCCAGCCAGCCGATGACCGGCCAGTGCCGCAGCTCCTCCTTGGACATGAAGTGGATCAGCCGCCCGTTCAAGTGTCCCGCGGTGGCGCCGACGATGAGCGGGTCGAGGTTCGACAGGTGGTTGGCGACGACGATGAAGGCACCGCCGCGGGGCACCCGGTCAAGTCCATGAACGCGGAGGGGACCCAGGATCCGCATCCCGAGCAGGGTCAGGATCGAGCCGGGGCCGAAGAACCAGGTCGCCATCAGGACTCCGCCTGTGGGGCGGGCAGGGCGGCGACAATGCGGTCGACGCAGGCCTCCACGTCGAGCTCGCCGGTGTCGAGGACGAGCGCACCGGGCGCCTTGCGCAGCGGGGCGATCGCACGCCCCGAGTCGGCGGCATCGCGATCCTCGATCTCAGCGAGGTACTCCTCGATCCGATCAGGTCGGCCCATCTCGGTCGCCCGTCGGCGGGCGCGGACGGCGGTCGAGGCAGTGAGGTAGACCTTCAGCGAGGCGTGTGGAAGGACGACGGTGCCGATGTCGCGGCCGACCATGACCGTCGCTCCAGCCCGCGCCACGGCCCGCTGGACGCTGACCATCGCCCGCCGGACCTCCGCGTGTCGGCTGACCGCCGACACGAGCCGATCGATGCGACGGGTGCGCACGTCGCGGGTCACGTCGCGTCGGCTCAGGAGGACCGTCTCGAGGCGGTCCGTCTCTTCCGGACGTGGGCGACGCACGTGGATCTGGGAGCGGTGCGCAAGGCGGCCAAGCGCCGCGCCGTCATCGGGGTCGATTCCCTGCTCGATCGCTGCCAACGTGAGGGCGCGATACATGAGCCCGGTGTCCACGAAGTTGGCGCCGATGCGGACCGCGAGGGCGTGACCCACCGTGCTCTTCCCCGCGCCCGACGGCCCATCAATGGCCACGGAGAATGATCCACTCCTCGCCGATCCGCGACCGCGCCGCTCCGGTCCCCGCCCCTGGCGCCGGGAAGGGTGTAGCGAGGCGGCTTCCCCGGCGAGTGCCGCGACCTCTGCCGCGTCGAGGGTTCGCCACTCTCCGACCTCCAGGCCGTCCATCGTGAGCGGCCCGAGCGCCGTGCGCGCGAGCCGAGTCACCCTGTGCCCAACTGTCTCGAAGATGCGCCGCACCTCGCGCTTTCGGCCCTCGCCGACGCGCACCCGCAGCCAGCTGCCGCGCTCGCCCGGTTCGCGGCGAACCTCGCGCGGCGGTGCAGCGCGGCGTGCGGTGAGTAACCGTGCCGTTCCATCCTCGAGCTCGACCCCGGCACGCAACGCCCGGAGCGTGCCCTGGTCGGGCTCCGACTCGAGCAGGACCGCGTACTCGCGCTCGATGCCGTAGCGGGGATGCAGGACGCGGTTGGCCCACGCCCCGTCGTTGGTGAGGAGCATGAGCCCTTCCGACTCTGCATCCAGCCGGCCAGCCGGCCACAGGCGCCCGAGCTTCGTCGCGTCCGCGGCCAGCAGGCTGAGCACCGAGCGCCGGCCGCGCTCGTCGCGGGCAGATGAGAGCAGGCCGCGTGGCTTGTGCACGGCGATGTGCACCACTCGCTCACCCGGACCGATCGAGCGACCATCAACCGCGACGTCATCGTGCTCCGGATCCGCTCGAATCCCGAGTCGTGCGATCTCGCCGTTGATCGTCACCCTCCCAGCGCTGATCAGCTCCTCCGCACCGCGACGCGAGGCGATGCCGCTCTGCGCGATGAGCTTCTGGACGCGTTCAGCCGGCATCGGACAGGTGGGCTTCACCGGCCTCCGGCTCCCCCGCGGACAGTGCTCGGACGCCGGCGGATGCCACCAGCTCGGCCGCGTCGGTCGGCAGCGGCGGGAGCTCGTCGAGCGAGGTGAAGCCGAAGCGCTCGAGGAAGGTGAACGTCGTCCCGTACAGGATCGGGCGGCCCGGCGCGTCCCGCCGACCGACCTCGGCGACCAGCCGCCGATGGAGGAGCGAGCGGAGGACGTAGTCCGAGTCGACGCCGCGGATGCGGTCGATCTCGGACCGGGTGCACGGCTGCCGATAGGCGACGACAGCGAGCGCCTCGAGGGCAGCCGGCGTCACGCGCGCCTCTTCCCGAGCGGCGTAGGTCGCCAGTCGCTCCCCGACCTCGGGTGCCGTGACGAGCTGCCAGGCGTCATTGAGCCGCTGGAGCCGCAGGCCGCGTCCGCCGGCCTCGAGCTCCTCACCGAGCATCCCAAGCGCCGCCTCGGCGTGCAGGCGCGGGACGCTCACCAGCTCGGCGAGCTCTGCCGTGCTGAGCGGCCGCTCGGCGATGAAGAGGACTGCCTCGTAGAACGCGGAGAGCTCCGCCGGCGATGTGTCGCTGCTCATGCCCGGTCCCGCCCAGCCGGCTGGGAGGCGACCTCCAGGAGGATGGGGCCGAAGACGGTGGACTGCCTGACCACGACCTGGCGGCGTCTGACCAGCTCGAGGGCGGCCAGCACGGTGACGGCGGCCTCGGTCCGCGATCGGCAGGTGGCAAGCACGGCCTGGAGGATGACATGGCCGCTCGCCGAGAGGGCGTCGAGGAGCGCGCGGATCTGCATGCCGATGGTGACCTCCCGCGCGACCATCTCGGGCGGCGGAGGCTCGGGCTCGGCCACGACGACCAGCCGATCGAGAGCCTCGAGCAGGAGATCTGCCATCAGCGCCGGCCCGGCAACCTGCGGAAGGTCCGTGTCACGTGGCTCGCGGCGCATGAGCGGGGCAGCCATGTCCCGTTCGCCCAGCAGGTGCGCCGCATCCCGCACGGCGCGGTACTCGATCAGCCGGCGGCGCAGCTCCTCCTCGTCCGGCTCGTCCGCCGGGCCGCCGGTTGACGGCTCCGGCTCCCCCGGGAGCAGGCGGCGGGACTTGAGCAGGATGAGCTGCGCGGCGATGGTGACGAACTCCGAGAGGCTGCCGGTATCGACCGGATGATGGGCGAGGTGCTCGACGTAGTCATCCGCCAGCTCGGCGAGGGGCACGGTCAAGATGTCGAGCTCGCGCGACTCGATGAGGTGCAGAAGCAGCTGCATCGGGCCGGCGAAGACCGGCAGGCGGACCTCGAAGGCGAAGCCTCCGACGGTGACCGGGGCGCGCTCGGGGAGATCGACGGGGATCGGCTCGAGGGGCATCGGCTCAGCTCGCCTCATCGGCGTGGAGGAGCGCCACCGCAAATGGGGTATCAGGCCCGGAGGCGTCGCCGCGGATGAACGCCGCGGTTCGCTCGCTCAGGCCGGCCGAACGGGCGGCGAGTGCCGAGAGCTCGGCGTGGTGCAGGAACAGCTGCCACGGATACCCACGGCTGCCCACATCCGGCGACGCGAGGCGGGCGAGGAGGCGGGGGGCGAGGGCGGCCAGCAAGACGCCGCCAACCCGATGCCAGACCCGCAACCGCGACCCCTTTGCGGCATCGTGGAGGAGCGCCGCGGCGAGCAGGTCAGGGTCATCGATGCCGCCGGCGAGCAGGCGGCAGGCGACGTCCAGCCCGTGCCGCTGATCGGCGACCGGCATCCCATCGAAGAGCGCCCACGCGGAGCTCGGCAGGATCTCATGCGCGAGGGCCAGGTCGGAGGCGCTCACCCGCGCGGTCAGATGGCTGACCAGCTGCGTGACGCGGTGCATCTAGATTCCGAACCGTTGCTCGCCGGTGAGGAGGGTGGTTCCGAGGTTCGCGAGGCTGAAGATCCAGCCGATGGGTCCGCCCCCGGGAGCACCGTACGAGAGGAGGATGAGGGCGAGCAGCGCGAACATCCCGTACTGCTGATAGCGCTGGAGGGTGAAGACGGTCCGCAACGGCGCAAGGCCCAGGGTGAAGTTCCACCCGTCGAGCGGGGGGATCGGCAGGAGATTGAAGATCGCCAACGCCATGTTGAAGAGCACGACGAACGAGAGCAGCTCGATGACGAATGTCGAATCGATCCCGACGAGGGTGACCACCCTGAGGACAGCGGCAAAGACCACCGCCACGATCAGGTTGGCCACTGGTCCGGCGGCCGAGACGTAGGAGAGGCCAACGCGCCCGGGCCGAAGCGCAGCAGGATTGATCGGCACCGGCCTGCCCCACCCGAAACCGACGAGCACCAGGAAGAGCGCCCCGATCGGGTCGATGTGCGCCGCAGGGTTCAGGCTGACCCGTCCCATGGCCCGGGGTCGGTGGTCTCCGAGCAGCTCCGCGACGAGCGCATGGCTGAACTCGTGGAACGTGATCCCGACCACCAGCGCCACCGCGATGGCGATCAGCGCGATCGGGTCACGGTTTCCGAAGATCATGCGGCAAGCTCCGGAAGGAGTTCGCGGAGCAGCGAAACGAGGCGGCCGGCCCCGACCAGCCCCATCTCGAGCACCTCCTCGTGGGTCACCTCGTGATCCACGTCATCGGTCGCCTTGTTGGTCACCAGGCTGAAGGCCAGGACGCGAGCACCGGCGTGGCGCGCCACGAGCACCTCGGGAACGGTGCTCATGCCCACCGCGTCCCCGCCCAGGGTGCGCAGCATGCGCATTTCCGCTCGAGTCTCGTAGTTCGGTCCGGACAGCATGATGTAGACCCCCTCGCGCATGGCCACTCCCGCCCGCGCCGAGGCCGCCCGAGCGCGCTGCCGCAGCTCGGCGTCGAAGGCATCCGCCATGGGCACGAAGCGAGGTCCGAAGAGCTCGAGGTTGGGCCCGGTGAGCGGGTTGTCACCCGACAGGTTGATCGTGTCGCTGATGAGCATGACGTCCCCGGCATCGAAGGCGGGATTCAGTCCGCCGGAGGCGTTGGTCAGGATCACGGTCCGCACGCCGAGAGTCAGGCAGGCGCGCAGCAGGATGGTCACCTCCCGCTGCGAGTAGCCCTCGTACGGATGGGCCCGACCGGACAGGACAAGGGCCGTCCTGCCCGCGACCCGCCCTGCGACCAGCTGTCCTGCATGCCCGACCACCACGCTGGCGGGCACGTCCGGGATCTCGCGATACGGGATCGCAATCCGCGGGGAGGCATCAAGGAGCTCGACGACCCCTCCCAGTCCGCTCCCCAGGACGATCGCGAGGCGAGGGTCAGCAAGGCCGGCCTCCGGCGCGAGGCGTGCCCTGATCGCCTCCGCGGCCCGCGTGATCCGCCGCTCGAGCTCCACGCCGTAGATCCCATCCGGCAGGGCGCCCAGCGGAGCGTCACCCACCTACATCCGCTCCAGGATGTCGCGCTTCTTGGCCTCGTACTCCTCCGGCGTGATAAGCCCGCGGTCTCGCAGACCAGCGAGCCGTTCGAGGGTCGTGGCGAGCTCGTCGCTCCCGGCGGGTCCGACCGCCGCAGGTGACGCCGATGCCGGAGCGGCCGCTACGGAGGGTTGGGCGCTCTCGGCGGGCATGGCCGGATCCTCGGGGACGGGTCGGGCAACCTGGACGCGGTCAGAGCCGGCACGAGGCGGCAGGGCCTCAGCGCGCTGCAAGGGTGGCGCCGCGGACGGGCGCTGCACCGCCGGGCGAGCGAGGTCCGGGCGCTCGAGGAGCTCCTTCTGGTTCATCATCGCGATCTTGAACTGGACCGCGTCGGCCATCATCGGGAAGTCCTCGATCGCCCCGGGCTCGTCCGAGGCGGTCATGATGTCGAGGTGCCCGTAGTCGAAGATGCGGCCGATCCAGCTCTGGGTGAGATGGGCATCGTTGATCTTCTCCAGGCTAGAGTCGCCCATCGTCTTGTTCAGGACTCCCTCGGCCTTGATGATCCGCCTGGTGGTGACCAGGTACTCCTGGTTCTGCCAGGCCCACATGACCAGGCCGATACGCGCCAGGGCGCCGACCAGGACCACGATGGCGACAATCTGGAGGATCTCGCGCCCGGTCCATGCCGCCGAGGTCGACTGCCAGATGAGGACCGCCAGGCCGAGGATCGCGAGGACGACGAAGAGCCAGACCTGGGCAAGGATGGCGAGCCAGTGCTGGCGGGTCTCGAAGACGATCTCCTCGCCGCGGCTCAGGAGGTTCCGGGCGTAACTCATGCCTGCGCTCCGCTCAACGAGGGGCTGACCGCTCAGGCCCGCGGGTGCGCCCGCGCGTAGACCTCTCGCAGGCGTTCGCCGGTCAGATGCGTATAGAGCTGGGTGGTGCTGATGCTAGCATGGCCAAGCAGGGCCTGGACCACGCGCAGGTCGGCCCCTCCCTCGAGCAGATGGGTGGCGAAGCTGTGCCTGAAGGTGTGGGGCGTGACCCGCTCGTGGACGCCGCCCGCCTCGCTCCAGTGCCGCACCAGGCGCCAGACCGACTCCCGGCCCAGGCGCCGTCCTCGCTGGTTCAGGAAGACAGCCCGCGTCGGCCGGCCCGCGCTCCATAGCTCCCGAGCGCCGCTGAGATACCGATGGATCCGATCGCGTGCTGGCTCGCCCATGGGTACCCGGCGCTCCTTGTTGCCCTTGCCGATCACCCTGACGGAGAGGTGCTCCAGGTCCAGCCGATCGAGATCGAGACTCACGAGCTCGGTCACGCGCAGCCCGCAGGCGTAGAGCAGCTCCAGGATCGCTGCATCCCGGTCGGCGGCCGGATCGCCGGGCGGTGGTGCGGCGAGGATCGCCTCGACCTGGTCGGGTGCCAGCACGTCAGGCAGGTAGCTTCCGGGACGTGGCGACTCGAGCAGGGTGGCCACGTCCCGGCCCACGACACCCTCACGCAGCGCGAAGCCGTAGAAGCCTCGGATCGCCGCCGCCTTGCGCGCGAGGGTCGTCCCGCGGCGCCCGGACCGCCTCTGCCCGGCGAGGAAGTCGCGCGCAGGATCCGGGGCGCTGCGCCAGTCGCGGCCGCCGATCCCGCCGGCGAACTGGGCCAGGTCACTGCGGTAGGCGGAGATCGTCAGCGGCGAGAGGCCGCGCTCGACGCGCAGTTCGAGCAGGAAGGCCTCGATGGTGCGGCCCAGCTGCGAATCCGGCGGGCTGTCGGGCAGGGTCGACATGGGCCGCTCCGGCGTCACCCTCCCGCGGCGCGCAAGAGTGCCTCGGCGGTGGCCCGCGCCTCGTCACCGGCGCCCTCCCCGGCAAGCATGGCGGCCAGCTCCGCGGCGCGGGCGTCCGGGGAGAGGACCTGGACGTCGGTGAACGTGCGGCCCTCCTCGACGCGCTTGCCAATGTGGAGGTGCAGGTCGGCGTATGCCGCGACCTGGGGTAGGTGCGTGACACACAGCACCTGGTGAAAGGCGGCGAGCGCTCGCAGCCGCTCTCCGAGAGCGCCGGCGTTCCGTCCACCGATCCCCACGTCGACCTCGTCGAAGATGAGGACAGGCGTCTCATCGGCCGAGGCGAGGACGACTTTGAGCGCAAGGCTAAGCCGGCTCGCCTCGCCGCCGGAGGCGATCCGCGCCATGGGCCTGGGTGGCTCACCCGGATTTGGGGCAAAGCGAAACTCGACGTAGTCGCCTCCGACCGGACCGACCTCGGTCCGGGTCACTTCGACGCCGAATGCGTCGTCGGGCAGGCCGAGTGGCGGCAGCTCGGCATTCACCCGCTCGGCGAGCGAGGTCGAGGCCGCGGCCCGCGCAGCGTGCAGCCGCTCGGACGCCGCGTCCAGGGCCGCCCGGGCGCGCTCCTCGTCCGCGCGGAGCTGATCCCGCAGCGCGTCCTGGTTCTCCAGCCGGCTGAGCTCGCCAGCGGCCTCCACCCCGAAGGCCAGGATCGCTTCGATCGACTCTCCGTACTTGCGCTTGAGGTCATAGATCTGGCCGAGCCGCTCTTCCATCGCAGCGCGGGTCCGTGGGTCGACCTGCAGCTGCTCGCCCAGCGCAGCAGCGTCGCGAGCCAGCTCCGTCGCCTCCGCGACGACGGCCCGTGCCCGCTCGGCGATCGCGGCGAACCGGGCATCGTGGGCGGTGGCCGCGTCGAGCTGGGTGAGCGCCGCGCGCAGCGCGTCGAGGCCCCCGCCGTCGCGCTGCAGGATCCGCACCGCATCGCCCACCGAGCGGATCACCGTCTCGAGCCCCTGGATGCCGCGGACGCGCATGGTGAGGGTCGTATCCTCGTCCGGCTGCAGGGCCGCCGAATCGATCTCGCGAACCTGAAATTGCAGGAGTTCGGTGCGCCGCGCCAGCTCGGCACGGTCGGTCGTCAGCTCCTCGGCCTGGGCGGTCAGGGAGCGCCATCCGCGCCAGGCGTCGGCCACCTCGGCCAGCAGATCGTCGTGCCCGCCGAAGCGATCGAGAAGCGCGCGCTGGCGGTCTGCCGCGAAGAGGCGCTGGTGCTCGTGCTGGCCGTGAATCTCCGCCAGCCGGGCGCCAAAGGCGGCCAGCGCGCCGACCGTCACGGTCCGATCGTTGACCCGGGCCAGCGAGCGGCCATCGGCCGACATCTCGCGGCTGATGATCAGGCTCCCTTCCTCGAGGTCGACGAGCTCATCGAGCGGGTCCTCCGGGTCTCGCGGCACATCGTCGAAGATCGCCTCGACCCGCAGCCCGGAGGTTCCGGTCCGGACCTGGTCGGCGGTCGCCCGGCCGCCCAGGGCCAGAGCCAGCGCATCGACGACCAGTGACTTGCCCGCCCCGGTCTCGCCGGTGACCACCACGAACCCGCGCTCGAGGCGTATCCGGACCGCCTCGATCACCGCGAGGTTGGAGACGGAGAGCTCGATCAGCGCCATCGGTCAGTCCACGATCAATACGGCAGCAGCGAGGCCTTGGTCCTGAGCAGGTCGTAGAACGTGGCGCTGCCCTCCGGCTCGACGAGCCGCATCGGCGTGGGCAGTGCGCGCACCTCGACCCGATCGCCCGGGTGCATCTGGAGGTCCGCCTGGCCGTCGACGGAGACAAGCGCCTCGTCGTAGGCCTCGCGCAGGGTGAGGGTCACGACCTGCGTCTCGCCGGCGACCACGCTGTGCAGGGGAGACAGGTAGCCGGCCACCGGCGTGATGATCATGTTCCGCAGCCTCGGGTCGAGCACCGCGCCACCGGCGCTGAATGAGTACGCCGTCGACCCGGTCGGGGTGGCGACGACGACGCCATCGGCCACGTAGGTGGCGAGATGGCTGCCGGACACATCGACCTCGACCTGGATCATGCGTACGCGGCGGCCGCGGGCCACGACCACCTCATTCAGGCAGGCATGGGTCTCGCTCGTGCCATCGGCGCGCAGGAGGGTGGCGCTGATCCGAAACCGCTCCTCGACCGTGTAATCGCCCGCCAGCACCTGGTCCAGGACGCGCTCGAGGTCCGCAGTCTCCACCTTCGCCAGGAATCCGACCCGGCCGAGGTTGACGCCGAGGGCCGGCACGCTGGTCTCTCCGATCGCCGCCGACGTGCGCAGGAACGTGCCATCCCCGCCGAGCACGCAGACGAGATCGGAACCGGCGCATTCGCGTGTGATGCGCTCCGCGTCATCGGCCGGTGAATCCCAGGCTTCCACGTCCCGCGCCGAGCACCAGGCTCGTCCGCGCTGGAGGGCGTCGCGGGCAGCGTCGTTGTACGGATTCAGCGAGAAGCCGACGCGGCTCAGACTCATCTCAGGCCCAGCCCAGGCCCATCTCAGGCCTCCGCGTCGCGGGCGCCCGGCACTGGTCCTGGAAGGCTGACGACGTGCGACGCACGGCTCGAGGCCAGGTGATCGGCGAGCTCCTCGATCCGAACCCGGAGGGCCGCAAGCTCGGCGGCCACATGGGTCTCGGCGACCGCGGCGTATGACCGATCAAGTCCGGCGGCGATGAGAGCCCGCATGAGGCCCGATGGCGAGACGCCCCGGGCCCGGGCCGCCGCCTCGACGCGCTCGAGCAGCGCGTCCGGCATGCGCAACGAGACGATCTGGCGCATGGTGTCCGGAGCCGGCTCATGCGCGAGCGGTGGAACGTCCTCGAGCCCCTGGAAGACGCTGAGCTGCTCGATGCGCGCGGCGCGCTCCCTCCGATTCACGGGCGGCATCGTAATACGGGCGTCTAGCCGACTGGAGCCTCAAAGAGCGCATCGACTGTGTGACGCCAGCCCGAATCCGGCGGGTTGGTGGCGCCTCCAGCTCGCTCCAGCAGCGCGAGAAATTCCACGTTGCCGTCGCCGCCGGTGATCGGCGAGCGGATGGCGCGCACCGGCACGAAGCCGGCCTCCTCCGCAGACGCGCCAAACCCCAGCAACACCTCGCGATGCACCGCAGCATCGCGGACGACACCCCCCTTGGGCACCGCCTTGCGCCCCGCCTCGAACTGCGGCTTCACCAGCGTCACTACTCGACCCGACGGCGCCAGGAGGCGAAGGACGGCCGGCAGCACGAGCCCGAGCGAGATGAACGAGAGATCGAGCGTGGCGAGCCCGATCTCCTCCGGAAGGCGCTCGAGGCTGCGGAGATTGGTCCGATCCATGACCACGACTCGTGGGTCGGTGGCGAGGCGTCCAATGAGCTGGCCGCGTCCGACGTCGACCGCGTAGACGATCCGCGCGCCGTGCTCAAGCAGCACATCGGTGAAGCCGCCGGTGCTGGCGCCAGAGTCGAGACATGCCATGCCGGATGGGTCGATCCCGAAGGCGTCCAGCGCCGCGGCGACCTTGGCGCCGGCGCGCGACGCCCAACGCGGGCCCTCCACGACAGTCAGCGCCACGTCGTCGACCACCAGCTGGCCGGGTTTGAGCACGCGACCCGGCGTCGCCTCGAGCTCCACCCGGCCGGCGAGGATCAAGGCCTGCGCCTCCGCGCGCGAACGGGCCAACCCTCGCTCGTGGACCAGGTGGTCAAGACGGATGCGCGCCATCGACGTCTACCGCGTTGCGATCGCGAAAGGGGTCAGGCGGCGTCGACCCCCGACCGTCGCCGCCGTCTCCCCTGGAGGCCGCGGATGCCAAGCGCCTCGCCCACCTGCTCGGTGATGCCCGGCACGTCGATCCGCTGCTGGCGCCGCAGGTCGTCGACCGCGCCGTGATGGACGAATCCCTCGGAGAGGGCGATCTTCAGCAACGGGGCATGTATACCAGCGCGGTTGAGCGCGTCGAGGACGCCGTCACCAAAGCCGCCCATCGCCGCGGACTCCTCGGCGGTGACCACCAGGCGTTTGCCTGCGGCGTGATCGGCGATGAGCGACTCGTCGAGCGGCTTCGCCCACCTCGCGTTGATCACCGCGGCCTCGACGCCGTCCTCCACTGCGAGGGCCTCGGCCACGCGCAGGAGACGCTGGACGATCGGCCCGAAGCCCACGAGGAGGAGGTCCTCCCCTTCCCTTAGCAGCTCGCCGCGGCCGATCTCGAGTGGCTGGCCCGTACGATCGGGCAGATCCTCGCCGGCGTCGCGCGGGTAGTGGATGCTGATCGGTCCGTCCTGGCCGAATGCCGTGACCACCATGTCCCGCAGCTCCTGCTCGTCCTTTGGCGACCCGATCGCCAGGTTCGGGAGGGCCCGCTGAGCAGCGAGGGTGAACATCCCCTGGTGACTCGTCCCGTCCTCCCCCACCAGCCCCGCCCGATCGATGGCCAGGAGGACCGGCAGGTCGTTCTGGCACACGTCATGGACGAGCTGGTCGTAAGCGCGCTGGCTGAAGGTCGAATAGAGGGCGACGACCGGCCGCTTGCCCGCGAGTGCAAGGCCTGCGGCCATGGTCAGGCTGTGCTGCTCGGCGATGCCCACGTCGAAGAAGCGGCGCCCGAAGCGCTGCTCGAAGCGGGCGAGCCCCGTGCCGGTCGGCATGCCCGCGGTGATCGCGCAGATCCGCTCGTCGGCCTCGGCAAGGCGAATGAGCTCTTCGACGAAGGTCTGGGTGTAGCTCTTGGGCTTGTGGCGCGGGGCGGCCTCCGCAGGGAGCGGCTCCTCCGTCGGATCGATGAGGCCAAGGTCGATGGGCGGCAGGCTGGCGCCGTGGAAGCTCTCGCTGTCGCGCTCGGCGGGCGCATACCCTCTGCCCTTCACCGTCTTGACGTGGACGAGGACCGGGCCCGACAGCTGGAACGCCCGCTCGAAGGCGTCCTCCATCTCGGCGATGTCGTGTCCGTCCAGGACGCCGATGTAGGTGATCCCCATGTCCTCGAAGAAGCCGACCCTGGCCCAGCTCCGCTTGAATCCCTCCTTGACCCAGGTCAGGAGATCGAGTGTCGGCTGGCCGATCAGCGGGATCCGCGGCAACGTTCGCCGGGTCGCTGACTTGGTCTCCTGGTAGACACGCGTGAGACGCAGCTTGTTGAGCCGGGTCGAGAGGCCACCGACTGACCGGCTGATGCTCATCTCGTTGTCGTTGAGCACGATCAGGAGCCGATGGCGGGTATGCCCCAGGTGGTTCAACGCCTCGAGGGTGAGGCCGCTCTGGATCGCCGCGTCACCGACGCAGACCGCGATGCGCTGTGCTCGGCCCGGATCTTCGGGTGCCCGAAGGTCACGACCGGCGGCCAGGCCGATGCCGATGCTGACGCCGGTTCCCGCATGCCCGCCGTCGAAGACGTCGTGCTCGCTCTCGCTGCGACGCGGGAAGCCCCCAATGCCTCCCATCTGTCGCAGCGTGTCGAATCGATCCCACCGATCGGTCAGCAGCTTGTGCGCGTAGGCCTGGTGGCCGGTGTCCCACACGATCCGGTCGCGCGGCGAATCCATGACCCGGTGCAGGGCGATGGCGATCTCGACCGCCCCCAGCGAGCTCGCGAGGTGTCCGCCGGTGCTGCGCACCGTGCGGATCATCTTTTCACGCAGCTCTTCGGCGAGGGTTTCCAGTTGCGGGGCGTCCAGATCGCGAACGAGAGCTGGGTCGTGGATCGTCTCGAGGAGGCTCATGGCAGCTCCGGCGCGGGTTCGGGCGAGTATAGACCGATGTCGGGACCACCCCCGGCGCGCGGTAAGGGAGCGCCGGTCATCCCGCGTCGTCGGTTAGATCGACCTCGGTGCGCCCGCTCACTTCAGACGCCGCCCGCCGGCCGATCTCGCTGATCGTCAGCTCCGCCGCGCGCAGCCGGTCTTCGCAGGCAGCGTGGATGCGCAGCCCATCGCGATACAGGCCGATGCTCTCCTCGAGCCCCACGTTGCCCGCCTCGAGCGCGGTCACGATCCGCTGGAGCTCGACCACCAGCTCGTCGAACGGGCGGGCCGCCAGCTCCGCATCGGTCATCGGCTCGGTCATCGCAGCGCCTCGTCCGGATCGCGCCGGGTTCCCGCTTCGACACGCGTCTCGAGGGCGCCGTGCTGGACAACGACCTCCAGCGGCGCTCCCACGGGCGCCTGTGCGGGATCGCGAACGATGGTGCCGTCCTCCAGCCGGGCCACTGCGTAGCCGCGCGCCAGCGTGGCGCCGGGACCGAGCGCACGGAATCCCGCCTCCAGCCCGCTGAGCACGGCTCGCTCGCGTTCGGCCCGTGCCGCGAGCGCCCGATGCCCGCGGTCGAGC
>JALYLB010000053.1 GCA_030774475.1 Chloroflexota bacterium
GCCCTACAGCGCCTTGCGCCGGGCTTGATGGTTTTGTCAAGCTCTGGGCATGAAGCCGTACTCTGAGGATTTGCGGTGGCGGGTGGTGTCGGCGGTGGCGAGTGGGATGCCGCGCGAGGATGTGGCGTGGCGGTTTGCGGTCTCGGTGCCGACGATCGAACGCTGGCTGCGGCTGAAGCGGGAGACCGGCGGGTTGGCGCCGAAGCCGGTGCCCGGGCCGCCGGCCGTCAAGATGGACGCCGTGATGGAGGCCCTGCCTGAGCGGCTGGCCGACCGGGCGGACGCCACCTTGGAGGAGCAGTGCTCCTGGTGGCGGGCGGCGTCCGGGGTCGAGGTGAGCACGGCGACGATGAGCCGGGCGCTCACGCGGTTGGGCCAGACCCGAAAAAAAACTAGGACGGTAAACTCGACTTGAGTATCATGGCCTCCAACGCGGCGAGGTAGGTCGTCGGGTTCTTGCGGAAACGTCCTTGCTGACGGCGCGCCTCCTGGCGCAGTTCCAGGGATTGGCGCAGGGCCCGCCAGCGATCCAGGTTAGGATGACGCAGTTCGTACTCGCCGAAAAGCTGGAGGCGCGAGGCCGTGGAGGCGAGCACGCGAACCGAACCGCGCACGACGGTGGCGGCGGTGGCATGGATCCGGCCGTTCGTCCGGCGCTGGTGGTAGCGGGCTGATCCGAAGAACTGCTCCAGGATGTTATTGGTCCGGGGCAGCCCCGGGATGTCGTAGCAGTAGAAGAGGCCGGGCCAGTAGCTGGCGCTGACCTTGAGAAAGTGCGCGACGGCCGGCTGGAGGGTGCCGACGGTTGCCTGGTCGTCCCGGATCTCGGTGAGCAGCTCCTCCATCCGGTGTCGGACCTCGCTGCCAGTGAGCTCGCCGTCATTCTCCAGGAGTCGTGCGGCCTGATGAACCCAGTCGTAGGCGATCCGGATCGCCGGCCACATGGCATCGGTGGCGGCGAGCCCTTTGGCGACGAGCGCTCGAAGCTTCCTCAGTTCGGTCGGCAAGCCCCTTTTTCCGCCAGACGGCCGAGCGAGGCGTCGATCGTTTCGAGGCGGTCGCGGAGCTTGAGGCCCGAGGCGCACAGCGGCGGGCGTCCATCGTCGGTGAGTGCGCTCCGAACCGCCAGGCAGTAGCCACGCGTGACCTCGGCCTCGGGGCTGGCGCGGCCTTCCACCGCCCGCTCGATCGGCCGGACCCCGCGCACCACCTTCTTCAACTCCTTCTTGGCGTGCCGGTCGGCCTCATAGATCGGTCGGGCGGCCTCCCGGAGGTAGTGGAACTGACACAATTGATGGGGAATCCCCGGCAGCGCCGTCGCGACGGCCTTGCCGATCGACTGCTGCCCATCCGAGACTACGCCTAGGATCGGGACCGGCAGCGCGTCCTTGACCTCGCGGAGCAGTGCAGCCAGGTCGGCCTCGGTCCCGCTGAGCAGGCTCCGGGCGAGCAGCGGCTCCCCGCTCAGGCAATCACGGATCACCCACAGCACCTCGTGGCCGACGTCCGGCTGCATGCCGTCGAGCGCCAGCACCACGCCGCCCTCACGCGTGAGCCGGTCTCGCAACCGGTGGTGATCGGTCAGCCGCAGCGCCACCAGCTCCTCGTAACGCTCGATCAGATGGCCGACCGTCCGCTCTCCAAGTACGACGCCGCGCCGACCCAGCTCCTGGTGGATCTCCGGCACGCTCCGATGCTCGCGATAGCGGAGCTGCCCGACCAACGCAATCACGTCGAGCCCGAACTCGCCGTGCGGCAGCGCCAGCGCGCCTTCTTCTTCAGGCCGATACGCCCGGCGATACCGCACGCAGGACGCCGTTCGACAGCGACGGACGACCAGCGTGAACTGGACGACCTCGTCCAGCAGCGTCAGCCGGCGCCGGTTGTGATAGGCCACCCAGAGCGGGCCACCGCAGTTCCAGCACCGCTCGCGATTCGGCTCCAGCCGCCGCTCTGTCGTCGGCCGAGGGCGCGGGCGGCCAGCTCGTCGTGCCATCTGCGACCTCCTGACCCTGAGATCCCCGAAAGGGGAGGCGCATGCTACGACCCTGGCCGAGGTTCCGTCAAGCTATGTTTACCGTCCTAGAAAAAAAGTCTCTGAGGGCGCGCGAACGCAACGAGACGAAGCGGTCCGCCTGGCGTGAGGAGGTGGCCCCGGTCCGACCGTCTGACCTGGTCTTCCTGGATGAGACCGGCAGCCACCTGGGGTACACGCCGACACACGCCTGGGCACCGAGGGGTCAGCGTGCCTACGCAACCGCGCCGGCCAATCGCGGAGAGAACAAGACAGTCGTCGCATCCCTGACGCTTGATGGCATCGGGCCACTGCTGCGGTTCGACGGGGCCATGACGACGGCCCGCTTTGAGGGCTACGTCCGCTTCATCCTCGCCCCGACGCTCCGCACAGGCCAGGTGGTCATCGCCGACAACCTCCAGGCGCACCTCAGTCCGGTCGTCCGCGCGGCGATCGAACAGCGCGGCGCCCGTTTCCTGCCGCTCCCTCCCTACTCCCCCGACTTCAATCCGATCGAGGAGGCCTTCTCCAAGGTCAAGCAGTTCCTCCGACGCGCCGAAGCCCGCACCGACGACGCTCTCCGCGCCGCCACCTGGGCCGCCTTCGACACCATGACCTCAGCCAATGCCGACGGCTGGTTCACTCACTGCGGCTACCCTCCTGATGATCAACCCTCATGAGGAGCGCTGTAGGC
>JALYLB010000054.1 GCA_030774475.1 Chloroflexota bacterium
GCTCGTACTCGGTCTGGGCAACGTGGGTCTGGTAGTCGAAGGACTCTCCCCGCTCCCTTTCGGGCGCCGTCCGCCCGAAGTAGTCGAACGCGACCGCGTCCACGCCCGCCTCGGCGAAGCGCAGGGCGAGCTCCTCGTAGAACGGGTGCAGACCGCGAACGTCGGGGCAGACGACGATGCCGGCGCCACTCGGATTCGCGGCGCGGGCTGCATACGCGGCCAGGCGCGTCCCGTCAACAGCGGTCAGGGTGAGCGCGCGGGCGTCGAGCGCCGAGCCGCGCACCGGCGGGAGGGGTGGACGGGCGTCGGTGTCGTAGCACATGGGCTGGATTCTAGGTCGCTGCGCCTCGGTGGGCTGCCGAGCCAGTGCCGCCTGCCAGCCTTGCTTGCGCTACGACCATCGACGCGGGCTGGCGCCTTCCTAGATGGCCCCTCGTTCGCCAGGCTGCCAGTGATGTTGGCCAAACGTCGAACGAGCACCAAATCGACGCCCGCCGATGGTCGGAGTGCCAGTACTGCTGGCAGACTGCGGAATCCGGGCGCTCGTCTCAGGGCAACTGGGCGCTGCCGGGCTGGTTGACCCACCAGACCACTGCGCCCACCAGGATCGCGAGGATCAGCAGGTAGATCCCGACCCGAAGCGGCAACGGAAGCGTGGCCTGGAGGGAGCGGCCGTCGGGCGTGCGGAACATCCCGGCCAGGGTCGTGCCACTGGCCGGGGGCACGATCACCCCGATCGCGAGGCCCACCGTGAGTCCGCCGATGTGCCCGGTCCAGCTGATCCCGGGAACGGCGAATGTGATGGCCAGGTTGATGACGATCAACAACCCGATCTGCGACAGGAGCGCGCGGCTCTGTGGATTGAGCACCAGTCGCCGGAAACGCCAGACCGCGAATCCAAGCCCGAACAGGCCGAAGATCGCGCCGGATGCCCCCACCGTGTAGCTCGGCTGGTTGGTGACCACGGTCAAGACCCCACCTCCGAGGGCGCAGAGCATGTAGATGACGAACGTCTCCACGTGGCCGTAGATCTGCTCGATGATGGGGCCGATCAGGTAGAGGGCGTACATGTTGAACGCGATGTGCAGCACCCCCGCGTGGAGGAAGGCGTGCGTGATCAGGCGCCACCACTCCCCCTGGGCAACGAACGCGGGCACCAGGGCACCGTCGGCAGTCAGGGCGCCGACGCCGAGACCACGGAACGGGCTGTCGGCCGGTGCGGGCACCGCGAGGTCGATGACGAACACGATCACGTTGATCGCGATCAGGCCCCAGACGACGAGCGGGAGATAGCTGCCGTAGGCGCCGCGGGCGCGGTTGAACTGGCGCCGCGACGCGAAGTCGTGCCCGGTCTCCTTGAGCAGCCACGCGATGCGATTGGCGATCGGGCCTCGCTCTGCGGGCGGCGCCCGGCGGTCGGCCTCGCGGTAGGCCGCGACGGCATCGGCGAGGTTTCCGTCGCGCACGTGCTGCTCCGCCACGCTGCGCCAACCGAGCCAGGCATTCGAAGCGCTCGAGCCGGCCACCTGCTGCCACGCAGCCAGGGCGCCGGGCTCGTCATCGGTCCGGTAGCGCGCGTTGCCGATCAGTAGCCAGGCTTCGCTGGCCACCTCGCGGTCCGGATCCGCGGCCAAGCGCGAGAGGATGGCGGTCGCCGCGTCGAGATCGCCGGCATCAAGGAGCCGCCGGCCCTCCTCCAAGGCGAGCCGGGCGTCATCGGTCATGGGCGCGCATTATGCCGGACATGCCACGACCGCCGAGAGATCGGCACCTCGGCGGTCGTCGCACGCCCCCTCAGGCAGGGACGCGGCATCCTGGGCAGGGCCGCCCGGGACGCGCTTGAATGGGTGGGCTACTTGACGCGACGGAGGAAGTCGAGCACGTCGTCGTAGCGGAATCGGCGGTCTCCGCGCTTGCAGACGCGGAAGAAGGGCAGCTCGCCCCGGTCGCCGAGCCGCTTGACCGTGTTGACGTGCAGGTGCAGCATCTCGGCGACCTCTGAGGCCGTCAGCAGCCGCCCTACCTCGTTCGTGATCATCAGGCTCATCTCGATCTTTGGCTGCGCCGATTAGGTGCGGTCGGCGCGGTTCCTGACCGGATAGTAAGGTTGAGGTGCCGTCGGCCCACCCGGTACTTTCGGTCGAACGCGAGGGGTACGTTTCTCACCCGATGCCTGTCTTCGAACGCCATGTCTTCGTCTGCACCCGGGGCGAGTGGTGCCCGGCGGTGGACGGTGACGGCCTCGGCGTGCAGGCCGCGCTGAAGGCCGCAATCAAGGCCCGGGGCCTTTCCAACACGATCCGGATCAACCATTCCGGCTGCTTTTCGCAGTGCGGCAACGGGCCGATGGCGGTGGTCTACCCGGAGGGGATCTGGTACGCGGCCCTCACCCCGGCCGACGCTGAGGAGATCGTCGAGCGGCACCTGGTCGGGGGTGAGCCGGTCGCGCGGCTTCGCTACGAGCCGCCCACTCTGGGCTCGCACAAGCTCGAGCGCGATGCGGACGGGCGGCCGATCGGCCGCACCCTGCCCTGGCCGGCATCCGATCCTCCCCTGCGCCCGGTGGTGCCGCTCGTCGACGAGGAATGAGCGACCAGCCGCCGGACGAGGTGCTGCGCCTCGCCGACGAGCGCGCCGCGGCGCGTGCGGCGGGCGACTTTGGTCGCGCTGATGCCCTACGTGATGAGATTCGCGGCCTGGGATGGGAGCCGAGCGACGGCCGGGCCGGAACGAGCCTGAGGCCTGTGCTGCCCGACGCGCCCGGCGCGGTGGGTTATGCACGCCCGGAAGACATGCCCTCGCTTCTCGACCAGCCGGCAACCGTGGCGGCCGGGCTCCTGACCGTGGCCGAGGAGCACCCCGAGGACCTGGCGCGGTTCGTCAACGGCCTGGCGAGCGCGCCGCCGCTGGTGAGCTGGGAGCTGACCGTGGTTGGCAATGCGCCATCGTTCGACGTGGGGGAGGTGCTCGGGGCGGTCGACCTGGAGGTCGAGCCGAGCATCCTGCGCACCTCGGCACGCCTGGGTTGGGCCGACGCGGTGAACCTGGGCCTGCGACGCAGCCGCGCGGAGGTCACCGTCCTGCTCGACACATCGCTCGAGCCCACCGGCGACTTCGTCGAGGCGCTGTTGGGTGCGTTCGAGGACCCGGCCGTGGGACTGGCGGGACCATGGGGCGTCTCCTCAACCGACGGGCGGCAGTTCGAGGAGGCGCCGCCGGGCGAGGTCGATGCGATCGAGGCCTACTGCCTGGCGGTTCGACGGGCCACCCTGCGCGATGTTGGCCTGTTCGACCGTCATTTCCGCTACTACCGGAACGCGGACCTCGACTTCAGCTTTGCCGCGCGGGCCGCCGGATGGCGGGCGCTCCGCACGCCGCCTCTGCCGCTGCAGCGCCACGACCACCGCGGGTACGCATCACTGCCTGCAGAGGAGCGCGACCGAGTGAGCCGGCGCAACTTCTACCGCTTCCTCAAGCACTGGGGCGACCGCCGCGACCTCCTTCTCCACCCCGAACCGCGGACGCCCCACCACCACCAAGAGGCAGATCGCGCCAGCGGTTAGCGGTGCCCTTCCAGACAGGTACAGCCATCGGGCCCGACCACGGCGCCATGGCGTGTCCCCGGCGGAAGGACGAAGCCTTCGCCGGGATGAAGCTCGATCGAGTCTCCGCTGTCCAGCAGGAAGGTGATCGAGCCCGCGGCGCACATCAGGAGCTTGGTGTAGGCGTGCTCGTGCGCCGCGTAGCGGTCGCCCGGGCCGTTCGACCAGGCGTACGGGACGACGTCGGCCTCACGCAGGAAGCGCTGGACCGCTGCGGGCTCCGCCGCGACATCCGGCGGGAGACGCAGGGCCTCGAGCGGCCCCTGCCCTCCTCGGGTCACTTGACGACGATCGCCACTCGGCTGGTCAGAAGCTGTCCGTCCGCTCGATTGGCTGCGATTACGTAGTCGAACGGGGCTACCCAGGGCCTGACGTCGGACTGGTAGGTGCCCTGCTCGGCGGCTGGGATCAACGGCTCAATCGCCGCTCGCAGGGCCGCCAGGTCCAGCCAGACGGTGCCGATGTTCGCTGTCCCGCCAATCGCATCGAGGGCCCCCGAGAACCGCGCCTGGCCGCCGAGCGAGTGCGCCTTGTCGGTGTCGAGGACGCGAGCCACGAACGTTTCACCGTTGCCGAAGACGACCCGCTGATTGGTGACCGCGTACTGGTACGTTTCCGCCCAGGCGGGCGTTCCGGCGCCGGCGGCGACCTTCACGGTGGTGATCGTGGTCCCGTTGTGGTCGGCGTCACTCACCGACACCTGCGTCCCGACGCCCGCAGCGAGCTGGAGCAGCCCACGCAGCTGCGCGAGCTTGGTCCGCGCCGCACCGGCATCGGTCGGCGTGATGATCAGGCCGGCATACGGCTGGCCATTGGTCTGGCCGGCGACGAGCGCCGCATCGCCGATCCAGGAGACGAAGCTCCCCAGGTCACCGCCGAGAATCGCCTCTGCCTGTTGGAGCTGCTGGGCCGGTTGGGGGTCGGTGGCAACCGCCTTCTTGATCGCGTTCACGTAGGCGGTCAGGCCTTTGCCGACATCGGCTCCGTCGTCGAAGAAGATGGCATCTCCGGGAGCGAGGTCGGCAAGTCCCCGGTCCCGGTTCGCCGGCAGCGTGGCGCCCGTGGCCATGAGAGCGCTCGCGTCGAGCGACAGCCGATCGCCAAGCACGCTGGCGCTGGTCACGACATAGGTGGGGCTCTGCGCCAGGAGCTCATCGAGTGCGTTCCCAGCGCCGGGCTGCAGCGTCGAGAGCTCCTGCTTCGCCCCGGCCAGCATCTGGGCCACATTGACCGAGGCGACCAGCACGCGATTGGCAGGCAGACGCGACAGGCCGTCCCGGAACTCCTGCCGGTCGGCAAGGCTCGGCTTTGAGCCGGCGTGGATGTCGAGGGCGGTGGCGACGAGGTCGGCGCTCGTGCCGCCGATGACCTCATCGGGGGTGATCGTCCAGGCAAACGTCTCCTTCGCGAGGCTCGTGGCGCCCGTCGCCGGGAGCCCCGTCGCCGACCAGATCGTGGCTGAGCCATGGGTCGTGCTCGTGACCGTTCCGCCCGCCTTGACGATCTCGACCCGAAGGCGATCGCTCAGTGCCGTCGCGCCGGCGGCATCCCGGACTCCGGCGAAGACCATCGTCTGTGGCGGAGCGGGGCTCGCGTCGCCGCTCCCGACGCCGAGCATCGAGGGCACGCCGATCGTCGCGAATGCCAGCGTCCCGTCGAACCACGGCTTGACGTCGGCGGAGTAGAGGTAGCCGCCCGGGATCTTGGACGCCCACGCGTCGAGCTGCTTGTCGATCTCATCGGTCAGGTACTTGTCCGCGTCGACGCCGGGAAAGTGGCCCAGGAAGGTGCGCAGGTTCGCCCGCTGGTCGCCGGGCAGGTCGAGGCGGAGCTCGTAGTACATCGTCGCATCGGCGGGCACGTAGCCTGCTGCGGTGGCGGAGCCACCCAAGCGGGGGCCGTTGAGGGTCAGACCGGCCACCACCCCGATGGCCGCTGCCAGGAGGACCACCGCGGCGGCAACAGGCAGCAGCCAGCGTCGCGGGAGCCGGGTCGTCGTGGTCGCGCCCTCGCCGGGCTCGACGGATGGTGTCTGGGCAGGCACTGAGTCGGAGATCATGGCTCCCTCTGATGGTTACAGGCTCGGGCGGGCGCTCGACGACAGGATAGGCAGAACCGCGAGGGGCCGCGCATCCCCCAAAGGTCACGAGGGATGAACGGTCCGCTCAGCGCGGGACGCCGGTCGCTTCCGAGCTCAGCCGCGAGGCGAGGTAGACGGGAATCACCGAGAGCGAGATGGCCACTACGGCGACCACGTTGACCACCGGCGCCTGGTTGGGGCGCAGGTAGTTGTTGAAGATCCAGATCGGCAGCGTCTGCTGCGGACCGGCGACCAGCAAGGTGACGATGACCTCGTCGAAGCTCAGTGCGAAGGCGAGCAGGCCTCCAGCGAGGAGGGCGGTCCGCAGGTTCGGGAACGTCACGTGGCGGAAGGTCTGCCAGGTATCGGCGCCCAGGTCCATCGAGGCCTCCTCGTAGGAGCGGGCGGTGCGCCGCAGGCGGGCGATCGCGTTGTTGTAGACGGTGACCACGCAAAAGGTCGCGTGTCCCACGATGATCGTCAGCAGGCCGAGCTGCACCCCGAAGGTCCGGAACGCGGTCGCCAGGGCGATCCCGGTCACGATCCCGGGCAGCGCGATGGGCAGGATTACCAGGAAGCTGACAGTCTCGCGGCCGAAGAAGCTGAACCGATGCACAGCGAACGCCGCGAGTGTGCCCAGCACGAGGGCAACCAGCGTGGCGCCGATTGCGGCCTCCAACGACAGGGCGAGCGCCGAGCGAACTTCGCTGCTCTGCGCGGCCCTCCCGAACCAATCCAGCGTGAGTCCAGCCGGGGGCCAGGTCGGCACCCGGTTGGTGTTGAAGGCATAGACCACGATCAGCGCGATCGGCAGGTAGATGAACGCGAGGATCCCGATGGTCAGGGTCCCGAGGAGCACCCGGAGGCCGCGCGTGGTTTCCATCAGAGCGACTCGAAGGCGCCGGTGCGCCGGGCGAGGAAGAGATAGACGAGCATCACCACGATCGGCACCGTGGCGTACGCGGCGGCCAGCGGAATGTTGCCGACGACCCCGATGTTGTCGTACACGATGTTGCCGATGAACTGGGTGCCACCCGCGACCAGGCGTGGGGTGACGTAGTCGCCCAGGGTCAGGCTGAAGGTGAAGATGGAGCCGGCGATGACCGCCGGCAGGGTGAGCGGCACGATCACCCGGCGGAAGGTCGTCGCGGCCCGCGCCCCCAGGTCGCCGGATGCTTCGAGGAGCGAACCGGGGATCCGATCCAGCCCCGCGTAGATGGGAAGGATCATGTACGGCAGCCACAGGTAGCTGAAGACCAGCCAGGCGGACAGCTGTGAGAGGCCGGGCCCGTGGAGGCCGAACGGCGCGAGCACCGAGTCGGCGAAGCCGTTGTTGAGCAGGATCAGGCGCCAGGCGTAGATCTTGACGAGGTACCCCGACCAGAGCGGCAGCACGACCGCGACCAGCAGGATGTTGCGGGTCCGACGCGACGCCATCCGGGCCATGAAGTAGGCCACCGGGAAGGCAACCAGCGCGTCGGTGACAGTGACCGCGGCGGCGGTCAGGATCGTGCGCACGGCCACGTCGCGGAAGACCGGGGTGGTGACCACCTGCCCGAAGTTGTCGAGGGTCGGGGTAGTGACCACCGAGCCGGTAAACGCGTCGAAACGCCAGAAGGCGTTAATCAGAAGCAGCGCCAGCGACCCCAGGTAGGCGACCACCAGGGCGCCGACCGGCGGGGCGAGCAGCAAACCCAGCTGGAGCCGCGGCCGCCGATAGAGGGCGGTCGCCAGCCGGCGTCCCAGCCCGGGACGCGCCGGTGCCGCAGGGGTGGTCACCAGGGCAGTGCCGGCGG
>JALYLB010000055.1 GCA_030774475.1 Chloroflexota bacterium
CGCAGCCGCTGGATGTTCGCGTCCGAGGTCGGGCGCTACCATATGACCATCGCCCGTTTGCATTGCCCGTGACCAGGATCAAGTTCGGAACCGATGGCTGGCGAGCGGCCATCGCCGAGGACTACACATTCCACAACGTCCGGCGTTGCGCCCGCGGCGTCGCCGAGTACCTCACCGCGAACGGCACCGCCGATCGCGGCGTGGTGGTCGCGCATGACCGTCGCTTTGCTTCCGAATTCTTCGCCCGCGCTTGTGTTGAGGTGCTTGCCGCGCACGGCATCCGTTCGTTCAGCCCGCCCGATGCGGTACCCACCCAGGTAGGCAGCTTCTTCACCAGGGAGCTCGGCGCGGGTGCGGGAATCGTCATCACCGCCAGCCACAACCCGTGGACCGACAACGGCTTCAAGGTCAAGGCCGACACCGGCGGGGCAGCGGCACCCGAGATGCTGGCGGCAATCGAGGCGACCATGGATCGACATCCCGAGGATGAGCTCCCCCCGCGGCGGGACTACGACGACGCGCTGGCGGCCGGCCTTGTCGAGACCTTCGACGCCTACCCGCGCTTTCGAGAGCAGCTGGCGAGCGTCGTCGACATCGAGAAGATCCGGGCCGCCGATCGTCGCGTGCTGGTCGAGCCGCTGTACGGCTCCGGGGCAGGCTGGTTCACACGCCTGCTGGGAGGCGGCCAGCTGACCCTTCGCGAGCTGCACACCGAGCGGAACCCGTTCTTCGGTGGAGTCAACCCCGAGCCGATCCGGCCGAACATCGACGCCTGGCTCGAGGAGATCCCGCGCTGGGGCGCGGACATCGGCATCGCCTTCGACGGGGACGCCGACCGAGTGGGGATGGCGACCGAGCAGGGCGTCTTCGTCAACCAGCTCCAGGTCTTTGGGCTCCTCTACTGGTACCTGCTCGAGGTGCGTGGCCAGATCGGCCCGGCGGTGTACACCGTCACCTCGACCTCCATGGCCAAGCGCCTCGCGGAGATCTATGGAACCCAGGCCTACGAGACCGGGGTCGGATTCAAGTACGTCGGCCCCAAGATGACCGAGACCCACGCGGTGATCGGTGGCGAGGAATCGGGCGGGTTCGGGTTCGGGATGCACATCCCCGAGCGGGACGGGCTGGCATCAGGGTTGTTCCTCCTCGACCTGTGGCTGAGCCGCGCGAAGCAGGCCTCCGAGGTCCTGGCCGAGCTCCAGGCGCTGGCCGGCCCGAGCTACTACAACCGGATCGACATCCGCTTCGCGCGCGAGGGCTACGACCGGGTGAAGACCGATACCCTGGCGCGGCTGGGGGACGAAGTGCCAGAGGCGCTCGACGGTCGCCCGGTCGCCCGCCGCCAGGCGCTCGACACCGGCGATGGGTTCAAGTTCTACCGCGACGATGGGTCGTGGCTGCTCATCCGCTTCTCCGGCACCGAGGCACTCCTGCGCATCTACGTCGAGGCGCGCTCGCCGGAGGACGTCGAGTCGATGCTGGACGAGGGCCGGCGGATCGTGGGAGCACCCTCGGCCGCGGGAGCGCACTGACCCACATGGACGCT
Organism: Chloroflexota bacterium; assembly: GCA_030774475.1. Taxonomy (GTDB): domain Bacteria; phylum Chloroflexota; class Limnocylindria; order QHBO01; family QHBO01; genus CF-82. The sequence continues at coordinate 1,547 of JALYLB010000055.1, forward strand.
CGAGACTTCTTCGGCTACAAGCACGCGGACGAGGAGCCCGGCAAGCGCGCCGAGGACGAGGACGCGCCCGACGCCGATCGCCCGCCGCTCCCGGAAGAGGCGATCACCCTCGACGATCCCGCGGCCGTGGCCCGGATCGACGTCAGCGACATGCTCGGCAAGGTGCGCGCCCTGCCCCGACAGCTCGTGCAGGGCCATCGCATCGGTGCGGCGGCAACCCTCGAGCCGCGCCACCGCGACGTCGATGCCGTGCTGGTCCTGGCCATGGGCGGCAGCGCGATCGGCGGCGACGTTGTCGCCGGGATCGCAGGCTCCCGGCTTCGCGTTCCGCTCGTGGTCCAGCGCGACTATGAGCTCCCCAGCTGGGCCAACGAGCGGACGCTGGTGGTCGCCGCCAGCCACTCGGGCGAAACGGTCGAGACGCTGCACGCCGCCGGCGAGGCGCGTGAGCGCAGCCTGCCGCTGGTGGTGATCTCGACTGGCGGCGAGCTGGGCCGCCAGGCGATCGCCGCGGGCACTCCCTTCCTGCGCTACGAGTCGGGCGGCTCGCCTCGCGCCGCCATCGGCTTCGGCGTCGGCATCCTGCACGAGCTCCTGGTCGGCGCCGGATTGATCGCCGATCCCGACCCAATCGGCCCCGCCGTCGAGACGCTCGATGCGCTGCTCGAGCGGAACGCCCCGGGGGTCGAGACGGACGCGAATCCAGCCAAGCAGCTGGCGTGGGCGATGTTCGGGCGAATCCCCGTCGTCTATGGTGCCGGCCCGATGACGGCGGTCGCCCGCCGGTGGAAGACGCAGCTCAACGAGAACACCAAGAGCTGGGCCATGTTCGAGCCGATGCCGGAGGCGAACCACAACACGATCGAGGGGTCGCGCAACCCCCGCGAGCTCTCGGACGCGCTGTACGTGGTCCAGGTCCGCGATCCGTCCGAGCCCACGGAGATCGCCGCTCGGTACCGGGC
>JALYLB010000056.1 GCA_030774475.1 Chloroflexota bacterium
GATCTCCGAGCAGCGGTTCATCCCCGAGGTCTACTGAGATCGACGCGGCTCCGTTCCCCAGCGCCGAAGACCTCGACCGCCTTCCGGCGCCGACATGCGAGGCCGAGCTGGTGTCACTGTTCGGCCGCGCACCGAGCTTCCTGGCGCGGCTCGTCGAGACCCGGCCGTTCGTGACCGATGAGCAGCTCGTTACCGCCGCGTACCAGCTCGGACGGGAGCTGTCAGATGCCGATGCCGTCGAGCTGGTCAACGCGCACCCGAGCCTGGCGGTCAACGGGGAGGCGCTGAGCTCTCGAGCCGCGGCGCCTCCCGATGGGGAGTCGGATGAGGCGGAGCTCGCAGACAGTGCCTGGATCGACGAAGAGCTCACCGGCCTGAACGAGGTCTACGAGGATCGCTTTGGGTTCCCGTATACCGTCTTCGATACGGGTCGGCCCCGGGCCGAGATCATCCCGCTCCTCGAGGTGAGCCTGCGGAACGACCGGGACGTCGAGCTGAGGCGTGCCGTGGCCGAGTGCATCGCGGTCGCAGAGGATCGCCTTCGCCGGCTGCGCCGAGGTAGCGAACCAGAAGGACCCGAAGACCCAGTCGGAGCCGCTTAGCCGATCGGCTCGCTGCGGCGGACCCGCTCCGCGAGCGCCTCGAGGACGCAGGACTTCACCGTGGGGAAGTCATCCATCAGCTGATGGAACTCTCGATGCCCCACCACGAGCAGGCGGGTAGCCCCGACGGCACGGGTGGTCGCACTCCGTGGCTTGCCGTCCACCAGCGCGATCTCGCCAAGGAAGTCGCCCTTCCCGAGGGTCGCCACCACGGCACCGTGGACCGCCACCTCGACCGTCCCATCGAGCACGACGAAGAACTCGTGCCCGGTCTCGCCTTCGCGGGTCAGGACGCGGCCATCGGCCACGTCGACCTCGTCCGCGAGCGTGCCGAGCTCTTCCAGCTCGCGCCCGCCGAGACCCGCGAATAGCGGAACGCGGCGGAGCTGCTCGAGCTTCTCGTCGGCCATTGGGTGTCGAGGATATCGCGCCGCTCGTCGAACGGATAGAGGGAGGCTTGCGAAGCAGAGGAGTTCAGCGGGCCAGGGCGAGCTCCTGGAGGGCCGCTTTGATCCTGGCGTCGAGGGCGCCATCGGTCCCGGCCACGGCGCCAGCCGCTCTTCGCGCTTCGCTGGCGGTATAGCCGAGCGACTCGAGCGCGGCGACCACGTCCGAGTCGGTCGGCGCTCCCTCACCCGCGGAGAGTCCGGCGGCGTGGACCTTCTCCTTGAGCTCCAGGATGATGCGTTGTGCGGTCTTGCGGCCGACCCCGGAGACCGAGGTGAACACGTCGACGTCGTCGTTGATGATCGCGAGCTGCAGCTTCGTCACCGCGTGGGCGGAGGTGATCGCCAGCGCCAGGCGCGGCCCGACCTGGGTGACGGTCATGAGCTGCTCGAAGAAGCCGAGCTCGTCGAGCGTGGCGAAGCCGAACAGCGCCTCGAGGTCCTCACGGACGAGGTGGTGGGTGAAGACCGATGCCTCGACTCCGGTACGAAGGCGCGCCAGCAGCGACGGTCCGGCCAGGACCCGGTAGCCGATGCCGCCCACCTCGACGAGTGCGTAGTCCCCTCCGACGTGGGTGACGTGGCCGCGGATCGAGCCGATCATCGGGCCGGACCGGGGAAGATCGCCGGCCGCGGTTCCGCTGCCGCCCGGTAGAGGCAGCCGATGGCGGCCGCGAGAGCGTCGGTCGCGTCGTCGGCGGCGCCTGGCAGGTTCACGTTCAGCAGTCGCTGGACCATGGTCGCCACCTGGCCCTTGTCGGCGGCCCCGTTGCCGCAGACCGCTTGCTTCACCTCGTTTGGGGTCGGCTCGTCGACCGGCAGGGCGTGGTGAGCGGCGACGAGCAGGACCACGCCGCGGGCCTGCCCGACCGCCATCGCCGTCTGCACGTTGCGCTGGAAGAAGAGGCGCTCGACCGCCATCCGGTCCGGCTGATACTCGAGTACGAGCGTGGTGAGCGCGGTTTCGAGCTCCGCCAGTCGCTGCGCATCGGTCTGGTGATTGCTGGTTCTGACGACGCCGGCGTCGAGGAGGCGGAGCCGATTTGCATCCATGGCGACCACGCCGAAGCCGAGAGTCGCCGTTCCCGGATCGATGCCGATCACGATCACCGCGCCATGGTAGTCGTCGGGGTCGCATCCGCCTGCCTGCCATAGACTCGTCGGATCGTGAGCGTTGCGCTGGTGAACGACGGGGGCAAACGGGTGCGGCGGATCTATCTGCTGCTGACCCTGCTCACCACGCTGGCCGCGTCGTTCATCTGGGGGATCAACACCCTCTTCCTGTTGGACGCCGGCCTCAACAACACCGAGGCGTTTGCCGCCAACGCGTTCTTCACCGCCGGAATGGTCATCTTCGAGATCCCCACTGGGGTGGTGGCCGATACCCGCGGCCGACGCCTCTCCTTCCTGCTGGGAGCCGGCACCCTCCTGGTGTCGACCCTCCTCTACTTGCTCATGTGGCAGGTCAGGGCCGACCTGTGGGCATGGGCGATCGCGTCGGCGCTGCTGGGCCTTGGCTTCACCTTCTTCTCCGGTGCCACCGAGGCGTGGCTCGTCGACGCCCTGAGCGCCACCGGCTTCACCGGCCAGCTGGAATCGGTCTACGGGCTCGCGCAGAGCGTGAATGGGGTGGCGATCCTGGTGGGATCGGTGGCCGGCGGCTTCATCGCGCAGCTGACGAACCTGGGGGTCCCATATGTCCTCCGCGCTCTCATGCTGGGGGTCACGCTGGCGGTCGCCTTCTGGTTGATGCACGACCTGGGCTTCACGCCGCGCACCGGTGAGACGCCCCTTCAGGCGGTCAGGGTCGTGCTCCGCGGGTCGTTCGAGGGTGGCTTGCGCAACCCGCCGGTCCGCTGGCTGATGCTGGCCGCCCCGTTCACCGCGGGCGTCGGGATCTACGCCTTCTACGCGTTCCAACCCTACCTGCTGCAGCTGTTCGGCGACCGGACTGCCTACGGCATTGCCGGCATCGCGGCGGCAATGATCGCCGGTGCGCAGATCGTGGGCGGGCTCATCGTTTCGCGAGTGCGACGCTTCTTCACCCGGCGCACCCACGCCCTCATCCTGGGGGGAGTGCTAAACGTCGTCTTCCTGGTTGCCATCGGCCTGACCACGAGCTTCGTCATTGCTGTGGCGTTGCTGGCTGTCTGGTGCCTGGTCCTCGCGATCCAGGCCCCGATTCGCGGCGCGTTCATCAACGGCCTTATCCCATCCGAGCAGCGGGCGACCGTGCTGTCGTTCGATTCGCTGATGGGTTCGGCGGGCGGCGTAGTGGCTCAGCCCGGCCTGGGCCGGGCCGCCGACGTGTTCGGCTACGGGACCTCGTATATCATCGCTGGTGCCATCCAGGCGATCGCGTTGCCATTCGTCCTGCTCGCCCGCCGGGCGAACGCCCCGTCAGACCCGATTGGCGCCTCGTTGTATGACACGCTTCCCGAGGACGAATCCCTGACGACCTAGACCACGGATGCCTCGACCTGCTCCATGAGCTCGGCGGGGATGTCGAAGTTGGCATACACGTTCTGCACGTCGTCGAGCTCCTCGAGCCGTTCGACGAAGCCGAGCACCTGGCGAGCCGTCCGCTCGTCAGGCACCTCGACCCAGCTGGTGGGTTCCATCGACAGCTCAGCGGAGTCCGCCTCGTAGCCGGCGCTCGCCAGTGCCGCTCGTACGCGCTCCAGGTCCACCGGCTCGGTGGTCACGATCAGCGAACCGCCCTCCGGGGTGCCGACGTCGGCCGCGCCGGCGTCGATGGCAGCCAGGGTGACCTCGTCGGGATCGCGTCCGTTAAGCGGGATGCTGATCACCCCCCGCTGCTCGAACTGCCACGCGACCGGGCTCAGCGATCCCCCGAGCTTGTTGAAGATGCTGCGAATCTCCGAGGCCGTGCGGTTGCGGTTGTCGGTCATGGTCGCCACGATCACCGCCACGTTGTGCGGGCCGAAGCCCTCGTAGGTGATCTCCTCGTACTGCTCGGTCTCGCCGCCGGCGCCGGTGGCACGCTCGATCGCCCGCTTGATGTTCTCCTGGGGCATGGAGTTGGCGCGGGCCTTGTCGACCGCCATCCGCAGCCGGTAGTTGCCATCGATGTCGCCGCCCGCCTGGCGAGCTGCGGTGATGATCTCGCGGGTCAGCTTCGTGAAGAGCGCGCCTCGTTTCGCGTCGTTGGCGCCCTTCTGTCGCTTGATCTGCGACCACTTGCTGTGGCCGGACATCGGTCCTCCTTCTGACTGGCCTCAGGCCGGTGCGACCGACAGGCGCAATCGGACGGGCTCCAGGTGGGCTGGGTGAGGTCCGATTGTACCAACCCACCCGCGAATTGACGCCCCCGGGCGCGATCGCGCGAGGTGGCCGTGAGCTGGCTCTAGAATGTCGGTTCACACCGCCACGACGTGCGCCGTGGGGCTGGGGAGCTCCGGCGCTGGTTTGCCAATCGCACGAGGAGCACGATGAAGCCAGCCACGCCCGATCTGATCCGGAACGTCGCCCTCATCTCCCACGGTGGCGCCGGCAAGACGAGCCTCGCCGAGGCGATGCTTTTCGACGCCGGCGCCATTCCGCGACTGGGGAGCGTGGACGCTGGCACCGCCACCCTCGACTGGGATCCCGACGAGCAGAAGCGCAGACAGTCGATCAACCTGTCGATCGGCTCCCTCGAGCACGATGGCGTGCGGATCACGATCGTCGACACTCCGGGGTACGCGGACTTCCAGGCCGATGTCATCGAGGCGCTGGCCGCCGTCGACGCGGTGATCGTGGTCGTCGACGCGAGCGCCGGGGTCGAGGTCGGGACCGAGGAGGTCTGGAGGCTGGCCGACACCCGCTCCCTGCCCCGCTTCGTGTTCATCAACAAAATGGATCGTGAGAACGCGAACTACGACGCGACCCTCGACCAGCTCAAGGCGAGGTTCGGTCCGAAGATCGCCCCGGTCTACCTGCCCATCGGCTCAGCAGAGAGCTTCCGAGGCTACATCGACGTCATCGAACAGCACGCGAACGTCTACGAAGGCGGCAAGCCCAAGGAGGTACCGATCCCCGCCGAGCTCGAGGGGATCGAGCACTCGCGCCGGGACGCGCTGGTCGAGGCGGCCGCCGAGGCGTCCGACGAGCTGATGGAGAAGTACCTCGAGGGTGAGTCGTTCACCGATGCGGAGATCGAGGCCGCGCTCCACAAGGGGACGCGGGAGGGCAGCGTGGTTCCCGTCTTCGTCGGATCGGCGCTCAAGAACATCGGCGTCCGCGAGCTGATCGCGATGATCGCCAAGCACGTCCCGTCCCCCGCCGACGTGGGAGCACGGACCACCGTCGACGGCAAGCCGATCGCCCCCGACCCCGACGGCCCGCTGGTGGCGCAGGTGTTCAAGACCACCGCCGACCCATTCGTCGGTCGGCTCACCTACTTCCGCGTTCTCTCCGGGACCCTCCTGCCCCAGGCGCACCTGTACAACGCGACCCGCAAGGAGGAGGAGCGGATTGGCAACGTCCTGGGTCTCCTGGGCAAGGACCAGGAGAACCTGGCGAAGGCCGGGCCAGGAGAGATCGCCGCGGTCGCCAAGCTCACCAGCACCCACCCCGGCGACACGCTGGTCGCGGATCGGGCGCACGCGGTCGAGCTTCCCGCGTTCAGCTTCCCAGCCCCAAGCCTGCAAATGAGCATCGAGCCGGAGTCCAAGGCCGACCTGGACAAGCTCGGCCAGGCCCTGGCGCGCATGCTCGAGGAGGAGCCATCCGTCAGCGTCCGGCGCGAGGATGCGACCGGTGAGACGGTCCTCACGGCGATGGGCGAGGCCCATGTGGACGTCATCGTCGAGCGCCTCAAGCGCAAGTTCGGCGCATCGGTCAAGACCGGCGTGCCGCACGTCCCGTACCGCGAGACGATCCGCAGGCCGGCGAAGATCGATAACCGCTTCAAGCGGCAGACCGGCGGCCACGGGCAGTTCGGCCACGTCGTGATCGAGTTCGAGCCGCTCGACTCGGGCAGTGGGTTCGAGTTCGGCGACCGGATCGTGGGTGGCGCAGTCCCCAAGCAGTACATCCCCGCAGTGGAGAAGGGGCTGCGCGAGGCTCTCGACGAAGGAGCGCTCGCCGGCTACCCCATCGTCGACCTCAAGGCGACCCTGGTGGATGGCTCCTACCACACGGTCGACAGCTCCGAGATGGCGTTCAAGATTGCAGCCTCGCAGGCGCTCAAGCGCGCCTTCCCGGAGGCCGATCCGGTCCTCCTTGAGCCGGTGCTCGAGGTCGAGGTCGTCGTCCCCGACGACTACATGGGGGACGTCATGGGCCAACTGACGGCTAAGCGCGGCCACGTGCTGGGGATGGACTCCTCGAACGGCACGCAGCGATTGCGAGCCCAGGTCCCCCAGGCGGAGATGTTCCACTACGCCACCGAGCTACGCAGCATCACCCAGGGGCGCGGGCGCTTCAGCTGGCGGCTCGATCACTACGCGGAGGTCCCGCACAACGTCGCCGACCGCGTGATCTCCGACCGCCAGGCTCGGGTCGCCGCCGGAGACAAGCACTAGGACCCCATGGCCGATCGTGCCGGCACCCGCGGTATCCGCTTTGCACCGGATCCCGCCGGGCTGCTCGGGCGGATCGAGGATTGGGCCCGGACGGATGCCGCAGTTCACGGCCTGCTGCTCCTCGGCTCGCGGGCGCGCGGCGATCACCCGGCCGACGAGTGGTCGGACACCGACCTGATTGCAGTTGTGGATGATCCGGCTGGGTTTCTGGCCGATGCCGCCTGGCCGGCCCGTTTCGGGGCGGTGGCCATCACCTTCATCGAGCGGACCGGCCATGGCCGACGCGAACGCCGTGTCCTGTATGCCGACGGGACCGACGTGGATGTCGTCCCCGTGGCCCTTGACGAGGTACGCGGCGGGCTGAGCGATCCTGGTGCGCTTGCGATCCTGGTGCGTGGGCACCGCGTCTTGGTCGACAAGACCGACCTCTTTGCCGCGCTGCCGAGGCAGATCGTGGCCGCCGAGGAATCCCTGCGTCGCGAGGAGGAGTGGCCGCCCGGTCCAGGGGGCTTCGAGAACCTCGTCGCGGACTTCTGGTACCACGCGGTCTGGTCGGCGCGGAAGCTCCGCCGCGGCGAGCTGTGGGTCGCGCTGTCGTGCATCGACGGCCACATGAAGCGGCTGCTGCTGACCATCATCGAGTGGCGGGCGCGGGCAGGCGCGGGTGTGGGTGAACCCTGGATCGAGGGCCGGTTCCTCGAGCGCTGGGCGGAGCCGGAGGTGCTCGCCGCGCTGCGTGACGCATTCGCCCGCTACGACCCAACCGAGCTCGCTGCCGCGCTGCGGGCGACGATGGACCTCTTCCGTACTCTGGCCACCGATCTCGCGGTGCGGCTCGAACTTCCTTATCCGGCTCGCGCCGACGACGTCGCGACCCGCCTGGTCACCGAGCTCCTTCCCCCGCCGCGCCGCTGACCCTAGCCGGAGCGCTCCACGGCTGCGAGCGTCCGGCGCCCCCGGCGCAGCACCAGCCAGCGGCCATGCAGGAGGTCATCCACCGCCGGGGCCGCGCCATCGGTCACTCGACGGTTGTTGAGGTAGACCCCACCCTCGGCGAGCGCCCGCTTGGCAGCGCCGCGGCTCTCGCACAGGCCGCTCTCGACAAGCAGATCGATGAGCGGCGGGAGCTCGGTCTCTGCGGCGACCGTCGCGCGCGGCACCTCGGCGAGGGCGGCCTCCAGCGTTCGCTCGTCGAGCTGCGACAGGTCTCCCTGCCCGAATAACGCGCGCGATGCGGCGACGGCGTCGTCGGCGGCCTCCTCGCCGTGGACCAGCGTGGTCAGCTCGCCGGCAAGCGCGCGTTGCGCGACCCGCTCCTCCGGCCGCTCCGTCGCGGCGCGTTCGAGCTCCTCGATCTCCTCGTGGGAGCGGAAGCTGAACGCGCGCAGCAGCGCGCCGACATCGGCGTCCTCCTGGTTGAAGAAGTACTGGTAGAAGGCGAACGGGCTCGTCATCTCCGGATCGAGCCAGAGGCTGCCGGCCGCCGTCTTCCCATGCTTGGTGCCGTCCGCCTTGGTGATCAGCGGCGTGGCCATTGCATGCACGGTCGCCCCATCGGCTCGGCGAATGAGGTCGACGCCGGCCGTCAGGTTGCCCCACTGATCGCTCCCCCCGGTCTGCAGCACGCAACCGTGGCGACGGTGGAGCTCCAGGTAGTCGAGCGACTGGAGCACCTGGTAGCTGAACTCGGTGTAGCTGATACCGCCCGCCTCGAGCCGCGCACTGACCGACTCCTTGGCGAGCATCCGACTTATGCTGAAGTGTTTGCCGATGTCGCGCAGGAATTCGATCGCGCCCATCGGCTCCGTCCACTCGAGGTTGTCGACCACGCGGGCGGCGTTCTCGCCCTCGAACGACAGGTAGCGCTCGACCTGGCGGCGGATGCGGGCGACCCACTCGGCCACGAGCTCCGTGGCATTGAGCGCTCGCTCCTCGTTCCTGCCGCTCGGGTCGCCGATCAACCCGGTCGCGCCGCCGACCACGGCCACCGGGTGGTGTCCGGCCAGCTGGAGACGGCGCATCGTGACCAGCTGGACGAGGTTCCCGAAGTGAAGGCTGGGCGCGGTGGGGTCGAAGCCGCAGTAGAAGCTGATGGGCTCGCCGTCGAGGAGCGCCCGGAGGGCGTCAGCGTCGGTCGAGAGGGCGATCTGGCCGCGCCAGGCAAGGTCATCGAAGACAGAAGCGGACATGGGCCGACGAGTATACCGGCACGACTGATGCTACTCTGCCGTGCCGATGACCCGCCGTCCCCCGCCGCCACGCCGCAGTGGCGCCGTCTATCGCCCCAGCCTTGCCGGGGCCCCGCGCACACGGCGGCGGACCGGGCGGAACGAGTCCGGGCCTATCGCCGCGGTGCCGGCGATCATCCTGGGGATCGGCACCATGCTCGCGGTTGGGCTCTTTGCGGGTGTCATCGCCGTCTATGCGGGCTACACCTCCGGTCTGCCGGACGTCGGCCAGATCGAGAACTTCCAGCTCAGCGAGGGCTCGACGGTCGTCTCCGCCGATGGTGTCGAGCTCGCAACCTTCGCCGCCGAGCAGCGGCGCTCGATCCAGTACGCACAGATCCCTAGGGTCATGATCGACGCCCAGGTGGCGGCGGAGGATCGCACCTTCTGGACCAACCCCTGCGTCGATCCGCGCGGGATCGTGCGGGCCTTCCTCCAGAACCTGTCGGCCGGCCGCCAGGTGTCCGGCGCCTCGACGATCTGCCAGCAGCTGATCCGGATGCGCCTGTTCAGCCCGGATCTCCTGGCGGATCCCAGGCGCCAGGTCGAGCGCAAGCTCAAGGAGGCGATCCTCGCCCTCCGCCTGGGCGAGCGATACCCGGGTAAGGCCGGCAAACAGAAGCTGCTCGCGATGTACCTCAACCAGGTCTACTACGGAAACAACGCCTACGGGATCTGGGCGGCGGCCCACGCCTACTTCAACAAGGACATCACCAAGACCGATGCCGCCAACAAGCTGACCGTCGGCGAGGCCGCGCTCCTGGCGGGACTGGTCAGGTCACCCTCGGCGCTTGACCCGACCAAGGTCGCGGTGACTGAGAAGGACGCGAAGGGCAAGACTACCCTGGTGGTCCCCGCGAATGCCGACGCGGTCCGGGTCCAGGGCTTCGTCCTGGACAGCATGCAGGAGGACGGCTACATCACCGCCGCCCAGCACGATGCGGCCAAGAACGAGAAGATCGTCCTCTCCCCCGCCCCCGCGCAGCGTTACAAGGCCCCGCACTTCGTCTACGCGGTGCGGTCCGCGGCCGGCGACCTGCTCGGCGGGGAGGAACTGCTCGACTCGGGCGGCCTGACGATCACCACGACGCTCAACTACAACGGCTACCAGACCTTCGCCGAGAAGTGGGCCGCGGTCGCCTACGACATGAACCACCTCAACGCGACCCGGCTCACCGCCAAGTACGGCAAGGAGGCGATGACCTGGATCCGCCAGCTCCAGAAGCGGAACATCAACAACGACGCCCTCGTCAGCCTGAACTATCGAACCGGCGCGGTGCTCGCCTACGTGGGCAGCGCCAACTATTACGGGACCGCGACCAAGGCCTTTCAGCCGAACTACGACGTCGTGGGCCAGGCCTACCGGCAGGCGGGCTCGGCCTTCAAGCCGATCACCTACTCGACCGGCTTCGAGCTGAATGCGATCACCCCCGCGTCGATGTTCATGGACGTCAAGGGCAAGATCGTGAACGGGTACTCCGTGCCGGACGCCGACGGCAACGAGCGAGGCCCGGTCCGCATCCGCGACGCCCTGAAGTACTCACTGAACATCCCGGCGGTGAAGACCCAGCAGGTCATCGGCACCAAGGCTGTCGTCGACCAGGCGGTGCGATTCGGGCTGCACTGGGACCCGCGCCAGGCAAACGGGGTCGAGGTACCGTCGCTGACGCTGGGGACGATCGGGGTGCACATGATCGACCTGGCGAGCGCCTATGGGTCCCTCGCGAACGGTGGGATCCACGCCCAGCCCTACCTGATCGAGAAGATCGCCGACCGCTCGGGCAAGGTCATCTACAACCACGCGTCGGACGCGCCCAAGCCGGAACGGGTCATCTCCGCCCAGTCCGCGTACCTTGTCACCGACATCCTGGCCGACAACACTGACCCCAAGGCGAACGTGTGGTGGGGCGGCCGCTTCCAGCTCCCCGGCGCGAACGGCGGGCGGCGGCCGGCGACCCTCAAGACCGGCACGACCAACGACTTCCGCGACCTGCAGGCGTTCGGCTACCTGGCACCGGATGCGAATCCGGCCAAGGCCGATGGCGCCATCGTCACCGGGGTCTGGGTCGGCAACAGTGACTTCTCCGCCATCAAGAGCGTCTTCGCCGCCGATGGTCCGACCTTCATCTGGCACGAGTTCATGGAGGCGGTGGCCGCCCACAACAAGCTCGCGGTCCATGACTTCCCGCGGCCCGATGGCATCGTCGAGCAGACGGTCGACGCCATGAGCGGGATGCTGCCCGGCCCGCATACCACCAAGACGATCACCGAGGTCTTCAAGGCCTCGAACGTGCCGACCAAGACGGACACCACCCACGTCGAGCTCCAGATCGAGGCGGTCACCGGCAAGATCTGGCAGCCAGGCTGCGGCGACATCCTGGGTGGCGGCGCGTCGAGCAGCCCGGGGGCGTCGCCGCTGCCATCAGCCGGCGGTCCGAGCCGCGTCTACCTCGACCTGACCGGATGGGAGGCGAGCCACGCCACCTGGCAGACCGCCGACAAGGCCTGGATCAACCGATGGCGCGGCAAGCAGCGCTTGATCCCGCGCTTCCCGCTGCTGACGCTGGACGCACCGCTCGCCCCGACCGAGACGTGCACGCCCGGCGCGGTGCCAACCTCGACCCCCACGCCGTCACCCACGCCGACACCGAGCCCGTCTGCTCTTCCGACGCCGACACCGCTGCCCACCTCGCCCAGTCCCAGCGCCTCAGCGAGCGCCAGCGCCAGCGCCTCAGCGAGCGGAGCACCAGCGGCCCAACCACAGCCCTCGGCGAGCGGCCCCTAAATTCGCCGCGAGGCGGGTGCTGGATCTGCCGTCAAAGCTCCGCGATCGTTGTTCCGTCCCCACCCTCTCCGCGTCGGCCGGGTCGCGTGCCGCGCACCCGCGGGTGCTCGGCCAACCGGTCGCGGACCGCGCGCCGCAGGGCGCCGGTCCCCGCGCCATGGATGATCGCGACACTGTCCAGGCCGGCGAGCAGCGCGTCATCGAGGTAGGCGTCGAGGCGCTCGAGTGCCGCCTGGACGCGCTCGCCGTGCAGGTCGAGGCTCGGCGAGGTGCGGGCAGCGGCGCGCTGGCGGAGAGCGTCAGCCGCCAGGTCGCGGGGCGCGGGGCCACTGATCGGCTCGGGCACGACCTCGACATCGTCCGCCGGCACGACGATCCGTGCCCCCTCCGTCTCGAGGGTGATCCGTCCCGTGCGTCCTGACCGCTCGACGATGCGCCCCACGCTTCCCAGGGTGCGGCTCCGTCCGAACAGTCCCACGCGCGGCACCGGGGCGGCGGGATCCGCCGCTCCATCGGCGCTGTCTTCATCGGTCGCGGCTGGCCCGCCGGCTTCGGCGGCGAGTCGCCGCACCGCCTCGCGGGCTGTGGCGGCGCGACGTTCGAGCTCCTCGAGTCCTGCGGCGGCCGGTCCCCTGCCTCCACGCCCGCGCGCCACGTTCCCCAACCGGTTCATCTCGCGCCGCAGCTCGGCGACCTCGCGCTCGGCACGGGAAAGCATCTCGTCGGCGGCACGGCGCGCATCGCCCAGCATCTCGCCCGCCTCCTTGCGGGCTCGCGAGACGCCGCCACGTGCGCGCTCGCGCTCCTGGGCCGCCGCGGCGCGCTCGGTGCGAGCCTGTTCGAGCTCCTCCCCGCGGGCGACCTCCGCGCGCTGGATCGACGCCAGCGTCTCCTCCAGGCTCACGTGCTCGGCCGAGAGCCGTTGCCGCGCATCGTCGAGCACGTCGGCGGGCAGGCCGAGCCGCTCGGCGATGGCAAATGCTTGGCTCTTGCCCGGCAGCCCGATCGACAGGCGATAGGTGGGGCGCAGGCTCGCCACGTCGAATTCGACCGAGGCATTCGTGACGTTGGGATGCTCGGTGGCGAACGTCTTGAGCTCGGCGTAGTGGGTGGTGGCGGCCACCGAGGCTCCCGCGGCCAGCAACCGCTCCACGATCGCCATCGCCAGTGCCGAACCCTCGGTCGGATCGGTCCCCGCCCCCACCTCGTCGAGGAGGACCAGGGTCTGCGGTCCCGCCGCCTCCACGAAGCGCACCACGTTGACGAGATGGCTCGAGAACGTCGAGAGCGACTGCGCGATGCTTTGCTCGTCGCCGATGTCCGCCATGACCCGCGAGAAGACGGGCAGGCGAGCTCCCTCCGCCGCGGGGACGCGGAGCCCGGCCTGGTGCATGAGGACCAACAGACCCAGTGTCTTGAGCGAGACCGTCTTGCCGCCCGTGTTGGGGCCGGTGATGACCATCGCCCGGTAGCCGAAGCGATCTCCCAGGCGCAGGTCGATGGGTACGGCTCCGGGGCCGAGCAGCGGGTGACGCGCGGAGAGGAGCTCGAGGGCGTCGTCAGTGACCGCCGGACGCGTGGCGTCGAGCTCCGCGGCGAGCCGGGCCCGGGCCATCCACAGGTCGGCGCGGGCCAGCGCATCGAGTGAGTCGAGCAGCGCCTCGGCGCGCCCTTCGACGTCGTGAGACAGGTCGTCGAGGATGCGTTCCACCTCCCGCTCCTCGTCAAGGGCCGCCTGGGTCCACGTATTGTTGAGCTCGACCACGGTGAGCGGCTCCACGAACAGGGTGGCGCCCGAGGCGCTCTGGTCATGCACGATCCCCTTGATCCGACCCTTGGCCTCGGCCCGGATGGGTATGACGTAGCGGCCGGCCCGCACGGTGACGATCGCCTCGCCGATGGCGCCGGCAAGGTCGGTGTTGCGCAGCATCGCGTTCAGGCGCTCGCGCACCCGGTCCTGGGCGGTCCGCATCCGCCTGCGTACCGACGCGAGCTCGGCCGATGCCGAGTCGAGAAGCTCGCCGGCATCATCGATGCTGCGCTCGATTCGCTCGCGGAGCGGGGGTGCATCATCGAGGGCCTCGCGGAGCTCGCCAAGGTGCCGGCCGCCCCAGCCGGCCAGGCGAGTGGCAAAGAGCCCGGTGGCGCGCAGGGTCTCCGCGACGTCGAGCAGCTCCTGGGGCGTGAGCCGACCACCGCGTCGTGCCCGACCCAGGGCGGCGCGAACGTCGCGAGCCCCGCCGATCGTCGTCTGGGCCTGCTCCTGGAGGAGACGCACCGCCTCGTCGGTCTGCTCCTGGAGCAGGGCGACGTGCCTGTCGTCGGCGATCGGGACGGTATCGCTCGCGAGCTCGTGCGACGGTCCAAATGCGGTCCTGGCGGCGAGCATCTCGACCACGGCCCCGAATTCGAGGGCGCGCAGCGTCCCCGAGTCGGCGGCGACTCCGGGCGCCATAGCCCGTGGAGCGTCAGGCGCGCGAGCGGTGGGGGTCATCGGCAACGAGGAAGCGCCACGGGAGCTTGGCCCACGCCGCGGCATACTCCACCCCCACTCGTGGGCGAGCCACGACTCGCGCGGGTGCTGGGCCATCGGTCAGTCGCAGCGGGCCATTGGTCAGGTCCACGCCGTTGAACGAGCGGTCGACGCCGAACGCGGCGGCCAGGTTGCCCGGGCCGCTGGCCAGTCGGGGCGCCGGAACGCCGCCTCGGCGGGTCCGTGCGAGCGCCTCCCCGACGTCGATGGCTGCAGCTCGCAGCAGGACCGCCTCGGGCTTGCTGCCGGGGCCGCAGACCACGTTGAGGCAGTGGTGGATGCCGTAGATGAGGTACACGTAGAGATGACCGGGCGGTCCGAACATCACCGCGTTCCGCGGCGTTCGCCCGCGCGCCGAATGCGCGGCCAGGTCCTCCGGGCCGGCGTAGGCCTCCGTCTCGACGATGCGGCCCACGATCGGGCCATCCACCGACCAGTGGACGAGGCGCTTGCCGAGGAGATCCGGCGCGACCTCGAGGGAGGGCCGGTCGAACCAGGCCCGGTCGGCCAGGAGTGGACCGATCGGCTCAGCGGCCACGCCCTACACGTGCAGGAGCTGCGCGATGTCGCTCGGGACGAACGGCCGGGCGAGCGTGCCGGCGACCGGGATGATCGTGTCGCGGAAGACGCCCACCAGGACCGAGTCATTGAGCGCGTCCCAATATCCCTTCAGCCAGCTCGTGTCGCCGGGACTCAGCCCCGGCTGGCCCGGGAGGGTGGCCGAGCCCTTGAAGAGCGAATCGAAGACGATCAGCTGCAGGACGATGAAGGTCGCCGCAAAGGCGATGCCCAGCACCGCACCGCCAATCTCGTCGAGCTGCTTGACGATCGGCAGCCGCGTCGTGCGATAGAACGCGCGGACGATGAACCAGCCCCCGATGGCAAAGCCGACGAAGAGGACCACGAACACCCAGAACTCGCGTACCGGCGGATCGAACGCATGCCAGAACCCCGAGAGCAGATCCGTGAGCGGACCCTTGAGCTGCGCGGCGAGGATGAACGCGACGACCAGGGCCACCCAGCTGAGGACATAGCGGATCAGGCCCTGCTGGAAGCCGGCGAAGGCTCCGCCGGCGAGGACGATGATGACGACGAAGTCGACCCAGTTCAGAGTCTTGATGAAGTCGAGCATGGGCGAGGCCCCTTTTGCGGTGAGGCCTGAACGAGGCAACGTCCGCTCAGGCGCGCGACAGCGTAGCAGGCGCGTTCCGGCGGCGACAAGGCTTCGGCGCGCTAGCGAATCTCGGCTGCGAGGTGGTGCCTGACGGAGCCGAGGATCTTGTTCATCGCCTTCTCGACGCCCTTCTCGTCCGCGGCGACCGCCGGCTGGAAACGGAGCGACACCGCGTACGAGACGTTCCCGGGCCCGATCTGCTCGCCTCGGAATTCATCGAAGAGGCGCGCCTCGGTGAGCATCGGCCCGGCGCTCATGCGGATGATGCGCAGCAGTTCGCCGACCGGCGTGGCCTGGTCCAGCACGACGGCGAGGTCCCGATCAATGGGCTGAGCGGCTGGAACAGCCGTCGCGCGAAGGGGCCCGCCCGCCAGGGCAAGCAGCTGTGGCAGGTTGATGGCGGCCATCACCGGGCGTCCGGGCAGGCCCCACGCCTGGGCGATGCGCGGATCAATCTCCCCCAGGCTGCCGTAGTCATGGCCGGCCGCGTTCACCAGGCGTGCGGCGCGCCCGGGGTGGAGATGCGGGTGGAGCTCCTCCGCCGACTCGGCTCGGTAGGCCGGCGGGGGCGCCCCGAGCGCGACATGCAGCGCCTCGATCAGCCCCTTCAGGTCGGCGATGTCCGCCTCTCGCGGCGATTCACCGACTGCTCGAGGGCTGCGTGGCCCGAGGAGGCCGATGCCGAGATGCCAGGCCTCGAAGCGGCCCTTGCCGGCCGTTTCCGAGCCCGGCGGGACGTGGCGGGTGGCCGGCGCGAAGTGGTACGTCTTACCGATCTCGAACAGCCACGGGTCGAGCCGGCGCTGGCGGACGTTCTCCGCCAGCGACCCAAGGAGCGAGGGGTAGAGGACCGGCCGGAGGATGAGGTGCGCCTCCGAGAGGGGGTTTGCGACGCGGACGAGCTCGGGGCCGTCCGGGTCGTAGCCGCTGCGCTGCAGCTCGGCGGCCCCGATCAGGGCGTGGGTGATCGTCTCGGAGAGCCCAAGGCCGGCGAGGACCCTCCTGACCCGATGGCGCGGCTCTGACGGATCGGCGCGGTACGGAGGCAGCACCGCGACGGGCAGCCGTCCCGGAATCTTGCCGTACCCGTAGGCTCGCGCCACCTCCTCAGCGACGTCCACCGGGAGGATCACATCGAGCCGATGCGGCGGCACCGAGACGGCGTAGTCGCCGCCACCCTGGTCGGTGACCTTGAACCCGAGCGGGCGAAGGAGCTCGCCGATCCGAGTAACCTCGAGGGGAATGCCGAGGAGACGGGCCGTGCGGTCGGTGCGTGCGGTGACGACCCGCCACGGCTTGGGGTCGGGATCGTTGTCCACGATGCCGCGCGCGATCTGCGCGCCGGTGATGGACGCGATGAGCTCCGCGGCCCGGTCGGCGGCGTAGCGCGGCAGGTCCCAGCCGATCCCCTTCTCGTGGCGCATCGACGCCTCCGAGCGCAGGGCGAGCCGTCGCGCCGCATTGCGAATCGTTGGTCCGTGGAAGATGGCTGACTCGAGGATCACCCGCGTGGTCGCGTCGGTGACCTCGGTGTCGGCACCACCCATGATCCCGGCCAGGCCGATCGGCCTGTTTTCGTCGGCGATGACCAGCATGCGGTCGTCGAGCGCGCGCTCCTCGTGGTCGATGGTGACCAGGCGTTCGCCGCGGCGCGCGCGGCGGACGACGATCCGACCTCGGGGCACGCCATCCGCGTCATAGGCGTGCATCGGCTGACCCAACTCGTGCATCACGTAGTTCGTCACGTCGACGACCGCGCTGATCGGCCGCATCCCCGCAGCCACCAGGCGTCGCTGCATCCATTCGGGCGAGGCCACGTTGCGCACGCCGTCGAACCAGCGCGCCGCGAAGCGCGGGCAGAGCGCCGGATCCTCGATCCTCACGCTGACGTGCGCGGCGGTCTCGTCATCGGACTCGGATACGCTGACCGGCGGGTTGCGCAGGGTGGCTCCGGTGAAGGCCGCGATCTCGCGGGCAAGGCCGACCATGGAGAGGGCGTCGCCCCGGTTGGGCTTGACGTCGACGTCGAGGACCACCTCCCCCAGGATCGTGCCGAGGTCAGTCCCGAGCGGGTACTCGTCGTCGGTGCCCAGGATGTGGATCCCTTCTCCGTCACTCCCCAGCTCGAGCTCGCGTGCCGAGCAGAGCATCCCGTTGCTCACCACGCCGCGGATCTTGGTGCGCTCGATGCGGCGCTCCCCTGGGAGGACGGCCCCGGGCAGGGCGACCGGGACGAGCTGTCCGCGAGCGAGGTTCTGCGCACCGCACACGATCTGGAGCGGCTCACCGCCCTCCGCGGTCTGGACCTCGGCCAACCAGAGGGTATCGGCGTTCGGATGGCGCTGGACGTCGAGCACGCGGCCGACGACGACATCGGTCCAGCCCGCCCCGGTGACCTCGATGCCACTCACCTCCATCCCACGCAGGGTGAGCTCCTCGGCCAGGGTCTTGGGGCTCAACGCGATGTCAACGTAGTCGCGCAGCCAGGTGAGCGGAACGCGCATTGCTCTAGCGCCCCTCGCTGAACTGCTCGAGGAAGCGCAGGTCGGCGCCCATCAGCGGCCGAAGGTCGGCGATCCCGTAGCGCAGCAGCGTGATCCGGTCGAGCCCCATGCCGAACGCGTAGCCCTGGTACTCGTCCGGGTCGATGCCGCCGTTGCGAAGCACGACCGGATGGACCATCCCGGCACCCAGGATCGTCATCCAGCCCGTGCGGCCGCACGCCGGGCAGCCGGGGCCGCCACAGACCAGGCAGCCGATGTCGAATGCCACCGAGGGCTCGGTGAACGGGTAGTAGCCGGGTCGGAACCGCGTCTTCGTCCCGTCGCCGTACAGGGCCCGCGCGAACTCCTCGAGCATCCCCTTGAGGTCGGCGAGCGACGTGTCCCGGTCGACGACCAGCCCTTCGACCTGGAAGAACTCGAAGCTGTGGCTGGCATCGACCGCCTCGTAGCGGAAGCAGCGGCCGGGGGTGATGACCCGGATCGGAGGCGTGAGCGCCTGCATCGCCCGGATCTGGGCCGGCGAGGTGTGCGTACGCAGGATCGTGCCGTCCTCTGCCGGCCGGGGTGTCCCCTCCTCCCAGCTGCCCGGCTCCGCGACATAGAGCGTGTCCCACAGGTCGCGAGCGGGATGGTCAGGCGGGATGTTGAGGGCCTCGAAGTTCCACCAGTCGTCCTCGATCTCCGGACCCTCGAAGACTTCGAAGC
>JALYLB010000057.1 GCA_030774475.1 Chloroflexota bacterium
CTTCGTCGGGCTCGGGTACCGGGTGATGGAGGGGCCCGAGGTCGAGCCGGAGCTGCTGGCGCACTTCTCGACCCTCGGCTCGGGGACGCGGGCGATTGCTGCTTGGGAGCAGCGCTGGGAGCCGATCGAGGGCCCGGTCTGCGTCTATCTGCACCGGGTCGGCGATC
The DNA here is from genome assembly GCA_030774475.1 of Chloroflexota bacterium. Taxonomy (GTDB): domain Bacteria; phylum Chloroflexota; class Limnocylindria; order QHBO01; family QHBO01; genus CF-82. Next base: position 168 of record JALYLB010000057.1, read on the forward strand.
CCGCCAACGTCGGCGCGGTGATCCGCTCCGCGCACGCCCTGGTGGAGGGCACTGTGGTGTTGGGGCCGGACTGCGCCGACCCGTTCTCGCCGAAGGCGGTTCGGGCCAGCATGGGCTCGGTTTTCGGTCAGCCGCTGGCACGGGGAACGGTTGGCGACACCCCGACTCCGCGCCTCGCGCTGCTCGCCCACGGAGGCGGGCAATTGGGCGAGCTGGATCCGCCGCTGACGATCTGCCTCGGCGCCGAGCGCGAGGGATTGCCCCAGGAGGTGGTCGATGCCTGCCAGGGGGCCGCGACGATCCCCCTCCGCGACGCCGGCGCCGAGTCGCTGAACCTGGCCGCGGCGGCTGCGATCGTCCTGCAAGGGATATCGTCGCGCGCGCCCGGCGGGCGGCCAGCATCGACGTCGGAAGGTGATCGGAATGGTTGAGCGGATCGAGGAGATAAGCCGGGAGGCGCAGGAGGCGATCGCCGCCGCCTCGTCGACCGAGGAGCTGGAGCAGCTGCGGGTCCGCTATCTGGGCCGCAAGGCGGAGTTGACCGGGATCCTGCGTGGGATCGCCGATCTGCCCGACGATCAGCGCGGGCCTGTCGGCAAGGCTGGAAACGAGGCGCGGGCGGCGCTTGAGTCGCTGCTGGAGGGCCGCGCCGCCGAGCTCGACTCGAACGAGATCGACGCCCGCCTCGCCGAGGACCGCATCGACGTCACCCTGCCCGGGGCGCCGGCCGTTCCCGCCGCGTCGCGCAACCTGCTCCAGCGCACGATGCGCGAGATCGAGGACGTCTTCGTCGGGCTCGGGTACCGGGTGATGGAGGGGCCCGAGGTCGAGCTCGACTACTACAACTTCACGGCCCTCAACCACCCGCCGGGTCATGCGGCGCGGATGGCGCAGGACACCTTCTATATCGACCCGGCCAGCCTCTCGCCCGAGCTTCGGATCGAGCCGGCGCCGACGGTTCCGGGCGAGCAGGTCTCGGGCCCAGCTCTGCCGCCGGGGCCGGAGGACGTGGTCCTGCGCACCCACACCTCGCCGATGCAGGTGCGGGCGATGGAGACCCAGGGGCCGCCGATCTTCATCGTCGTGCCCGGCCGCTGCTATCGCAGCGACCCCTTCGACGCCACCCACAGCCCGGTCTTTCACCAGGTCGAGGGGCTCGCGGTCGGCGAGGGGATCACCCTGGCCGACCTCAAGGGGACCCTCGACGAGTTCGCGCGCGCGATCTTCGGGCCCGAGCGCGAGACCCGCTTCCGGCCCGGCTTCTTCCCCTTCACCGAGCCCAGCGTCGAGGTCGACGTTTCCTGCTTTCGCTGCGGCGGCTCGGGCGAGCTCGCCGACTCCTCGCGATGTCCGATCTGCAAGGGCACCGGCTGGATCGAGATCCTCGGCTCGGGGATGGTGGACCCGAAGGTGTTCGGCTTCGTCAAGGCCAACGGCTATGACCCCGAGCGCATCCAGGGCTTCGCGTTCGGCATGGGGATCGAGCGGATCGCGATGCTGAAGCACGGCGTCCCCGACCTGCGCAAGTTCTTCGAGAACGACGTCCGAGTGCTGGAGCAGTTCCGGTGAGGGTGCCGTACTTCTGGCTGCGCGAGTACTGCGACCCGGATCCGCCGGTCGAGGAGCTGGGGGAGCTGCTCGCGCTGCGGACCACCGAGCTCGAGCGGATCTCGTTCGTCGGCCCCCCCTCGGCGGACGGCTTCGTGGTCGGCAAGGTGCTCTCCGTGGAGCGGCATCCGGACGCTGACCGGTTGACGGTGTGCGAGGTGGAGACGGGCGGGGCGACGCGCACCATCGTCTGCGGTGCTCCCAACGTCGCCGCGGGTCAGACCGTCCCTGTGGCGCTTCCGGGTGCGGTGCTGCCCGGGGGCCAGAAGCTCGGGCGCGCGGAGCTGCGCGGCGTCACCTCCGACGGAATGATCCTGTCCGAGGCCGAGCTTCAGATCGGCGACGACGCGGACGGAATTATCGTGCTGGCCGAGGCTGCAGGGGACCCCGCCGCCCCCGGAGTCGTAGACGAGGAGGCGGCGGGCAGTGGTCTTGAGGCCGCCCCAGGCAGTCCCCTGGCCGAGGTTCTGCCACTGGCGGAGCCGGTGCTGGAGCTCGAGGTCAGCTCGAACCGCGTCGATTGCCTCGGCGTGTACGGGGTGGCGCGTGAGGTGCATGCGTTCAGTGGCGCGCCGCTGGCCGATCCGCCGTGGCAGGGCGACGCTGAGGCCGACGGCGAGGGCGAGGCGTCCGACTACGCGTCGGTGACCGTGGAGGTTCCAGAGCTCTGTCCGCGCTTCACGGCCCGGGTGTTCACCGAGGTGACGATCGGCCCCTCCCCGTTGTGGCTGAAGGCGCGGCTGGTCGCGGCGGGCCAGCGGCCGATCAACAACGTCGTCGACATCACCAACTACGCGATGCTCGCGATCGCCCAGCCGATGCACGGCTACGACCTCGACCAGGTCACCGGCGCCAAGCTCGTCATCGACGCCGCGTCCAAGGGCGACAAGCTGACCAC
>JALYLB010000058.1 GCA_030774475.1 Chloroflexota bacterium
ACCGGATGAGGGGACATCGGATGACGGTGGACGTGCTGAGACCTTCCGCGGCGACGCACGAGTTCCGACCGCGATGCCTGAAGGCGGAGATCGAGCGGCTCCTCGACGAGCGTGGCGACTTCGGTCGTGGGCTCCTCATCCACGCCCTCGTGGCGCTGCTGCACGATATCGATCACGGCCGCTGCCCTCGCTGCCAGGGACCCTTCCGTACGGTCGAGGACGAGGTGCCCGTGGGATCGCGGGTCACCTCCTGCCGGTGCATCCCGCTGTGCGCGGCCTGCAGCGCCTGCGAGGCGTCCGAACGTTCGGTCCGTGGGCATTCCTCCGTGCTCGACTGGTACGGCAGCCGCGCGGTGCGGCACGACCTCGAGCGGGACCTCGAAGGTATCGGCGATGCTTCGCGCACGTTCGTCATCGACCTCACTGAGGTGTGGGCACGAGCGCATCTCGGCGGCGCGCCGTCGGTCTCGTAGCGCGCGAGGGCGAACCGGGAGTCGAAGTTCCCCTCTCCTTTTCCCGAGGCGCCCGCCGCGCCGATCTTCCCGTCGGCCTCGATCGCCACGGCTCGGGCGCGGTCGAGCCCGTCGGTGAAGTTCGTGGTCAGCATGACGTCGCCGCCGTTCCCTGTGCCGTTGTAGCGCTTCGCCCACAGCTTGGTCCCGGTAGAGGCGTCGTAGGCCGCGGTGGCGTAGTCGTAGCCGCTCGTCGATCCGGTGCTAACTCAGTTAACGTCCCAGCTAGTGGTGGACTTTCGCGGTGGAGATCCGGGGTGGAGATCCCCGTGAGTAGTTGGCCACCGCCATCCTCATCGGCACAGGTGTGAGTCAAGCCAGATGAGGAGGGACGATGGCCACCACCAGCATGGACATCACGTCGTTCGTCGGCAAGCTGCTCGAGCAGGACGACGTGGACGCACTGCGTGAAGGGGTCAGGGTGCTTGCCCAGGCCGTGATGGAGACCGAGGTGAGCTCCCAGATCGGCGCCGCACCCTACGAGCGCAGCTCCGAGCGCCTGGCCTACGGAAACGGCTACCGCACCCGGCGCTGGGACACCCGCGTGGGCACGATCGAGCTGAAGATCCCCAAGGTCACGGCCGGCGCCTACTTCCCTTCGCTGCTGGAACCCCGCCGCCGAGCGGAGAAGGCGCTGCAGGCCGTGGTCGTGGAGGCCTACGTCAAGGGCGTGTCCACCCGCAAGGTCGACGACCTGGTCCGGGCCCTGGGGATCGACGGGATCTCCCGCTCGGAGGTCTCCCGGATCTGCAAGGTCTTGGACGAGGAGGTCCGCACCTTCCTGGGGCGTCCGATCGAGAGCCCGTGTCCGTACCTGTGGCTGGACGCGACCTTCCACAAGGTCCGTGAGGCCGGGCGGGTGATCTCGGTCGCGACCGTCGTCGCGATCGGGGTGACGGCCACCGGTGAGCGCACGATCGTGGGCGCCGCCACCGGACCCAGCGAGGACCATCAGTTCTGGACCTCGTTCCTGCGTGCCCTCGTCAAGCGCGGCCTGAGTGGCGTGCGCCTGGTGATCTCCGACGCCCACGAGGGGCTGCGCCAAGCGATCGCGAAGATCCTTCACGAGGCTACCTGGCAACGGTGCCGGGTCCACTTCATGCGCAACCTGTTGTCCACGGTCCCCAAGACCGCCCAAGACTCGGTCGCGGCGATCGTGCGCAGCGTGTTCTCCCAGCCCGATCACTCCTCGGCCATGGCCCAGCTGCACGATGTGGCGCGGCTGCTGGCGCCCCGGTTCCCGCAGGCCGCCGAGCTCCTGGAGGACGCCGCCGAGGACGTGCTCGCGCACCTGCACTTCCCCCGCGAGCACCGCCGCCGTCTGCACTCGACCAACCCGATCGAGCGCCTGCACAAAGAGATCAAGCGCGGGACCCGGGTCGTCGGGATCTTCCCGACCCGGGACTCGCTCATGAGGATGGTCGGGACGCTGCTTGCCGAGCAAGACGACGTGCGTGTTGGGATGATGGCGGACTCCCCGGGGATGCCTCGAGCGACGATGTGCCCACCCGGCGAGGTGTGGCTTTCCACTTGAGCGGCTCCTCGGGGAGTCTTTGTCGGACGGTGTCGCTT
>JALYLB010000059.1 GCA_030774475.1 Chloroflexota bacterium
CCGACCAGCTCCCGGACCTGCGCAAGCTCGGCTATCAGCCCGACGATCTCGTCGGCAAGACGGGCCTGGAGGCGCAATACGAGGCGGCGCTGCGCGGCACCTACGGCACCCAGAGCGTCGAGAAGGACGCCAGCGGACGCCGGACGCAGGTTCTCCAGACCGTCCAGGACTCCGTGCCGGGAGCCTCGCTGACGATGACGATCGACACGAAGACCCAGCGCGAGGCGCAGAAGGCCCTGCAATGGGGGATGCGCGCGATCGGCCTCAAGCGCGGCGTCGTGATCGCGATGAACCCTCAGACGGGCGAGATCCTCGCGATGGTGAGCCTGCCGACCTACGACAACAACCTCTTCGCCCGAGGCATCAGCAACAAGGCGTTCCAGAAGCTGCTCAAGAACCCCGATAAGCCGCTCCTCAACCATGCCGTCCAGGCGCATTACCCGCCGGGCTCGACCTACAAGCTCGTAGCCGGGACAGGCGTGCTCGCGGACCGGAAGATCACCGCCAGCACGAGGGTCCAGACGAGGAGCTACCTGACACTCGGCTCGACGAAGTTCTATGACTGGAACCACCGCGGCTTCGGTCCGTGCGACATCTACTGCGGCTTTGGCCACTCCAGCGACACGTTCTTCTTCCAGATGGCGGCGAAGCTCGGCATCGATCGGCTCGGCTATTGGGCCCACCAGTACGGCTTCGGCCGCCCGACCGGCATCGACCTCCCCGGCGAGGTCTCCGGGATCGTGCCGACGAACACCTGGAAGCAGGACGCGCTGGGCGCCCAGATCTTTCCTGGCGAGACGTTCCAGGCCGGGATCGGGCAGGGCTACGACGTCGTAACCCCGCTGCAGCTCATCAACGCGTATTCCGCGCTGGCCAATGGAGGCAAGCTCTACCAGCCACAGCTCGTGCGCCAGATCACCGGGCCGGACGGCAAGGTCATCCGTGCCTTCAAGCCGAAGCTCATGCACCGGCTGAAGGTGAAGCCGAGCGTGTTGCGGACGATGCGCCTCGCGGCTCGGCACGTCGTCACCGTCCGGCACACCTACAACCTGGTCGACCTCCCCATCCAAGTCGCCGGGAAGTCGGGCACGGCCGAATTCGGGCTTCGCGACCGGAAGGGCCGCCTGCCGTTCCACTCGTGGTTCGTGGGTTTCGTGCCCAAGGACGCCAAGCACGGTTCGTTCGAGGCAACGACCTCGAATCTCGTGGTGCTCGCGTTCGCCTATGACTCGCGGACGAAGGGCAATGCCGGGACCGAGATCGTGAAGTACTTCCTGCAGCTGCATTACGGGATCAAGCACGACTACCGCAACTTCGATCTCCTGCGGCGCGGCAACTTCTACCAGAGCAACTGATGCCGACCGCAGCACACCTGGACGGCACGCGATGGGCGTGATCCGGGCCGAGCCAGCGCGGGTCACCGACTGGGCCGCCCGGTCGGTCGGCGCGGTGTGGCGCGCTTTCGATGTCCAGCTCGCTACCTACGCCGCCCTGCTGGGCGCGATCGGTCTGGTCATGGCGTACACGAATAGCGTCGAAAGCGGAAGCACGCCGCTCGATGCCGGCACGACCTTCACGCGCGGCCTGATGTGGGCCGGTATCGCCGTCGTGGTGTTCGTCGCGACCACGCTGTTCGATTACCACTGGCTGAAGACCCTGGCGTGGCCGATCTACGCCCTGCAACTCGGGTTGCTTGTCCTCACGCTCGCGATCGGGGACGGCGTCGGCGGGGCGGCGCGCTGGATCGCGGTTGGGCCCTTTACGTTCCAGTTCAGCGAGCTCGCGAAGATCCTCATGATCATCGTGCTCGCGGACTTCCTGGCCGCCCGGCATGACAAGCTCGATTCCCTCGGGACGATCCTGGGCGCGTGCCTGCTGGTCGTCCCCCCGCTCGGCCTTGTCATGCTCCAGCCGGACTTGGGGACATCGCTCGTGTTCGCGGCCATCCTGGCGGGGATGCTCTGGATGTCGGGAGCGAGCCTGAAGTGGCTGACCATCCTCACCGCCGGCGTCATCGCGCTCATCCCGGTTGCGTGGAACTACATCCTGCGCGACTACCAGAAGGAACGCCTGACCTCATTCCTGAACGCAACGCCCGACATCCAGGGTTCTGGATATCAGCTGTACCAGGCGCAGATCGCAGTTGGCTCGGGTGGGTGGATGGGCAAGGGCCTGACGAATGGCACCCAGACCCAGGGCAACTTCCTGCCGGTCCAGGCGACGGACTTCGTCTTCGCGGGCCTGGCGGAGGAGCTCGGGTTCATCGGCGCAGTGGTGCTGTTCGTCCTCTTCACACTGTTGCTCTGGCGGGTCCTCGTGGCCGGCTGGCGCTCACGCGACCCGTTCGGGACGATGTTTGCCGCCGGCGTCGGTTCGATGATCCTCTTCCAGGTCGTCGTCAACGTCGGAATGGTCATGGGGATCATGCCCATCACGGGCATCCCGCTGCCGTTCGTGACACACGGCGGCGCGTCGCTCGTGAGCATGGCGATCGGCCTCGGCGTGCTCCAGAGCGTGAACATCCGGCAAACGCGGGCGGAGTGGTGACGGCCGGGCGTTGATCGGCGGC
>JALYLB010000060.1 GCA_030774475.1 Chloroflexota bacterium
CACCAGGGCCGCGTCGACGAGGAGCAGCTGGCCGTCGGCGTCCGCTGGAAGATGCGGCGGACCCGCGCGCGAGCGGGCGACGCCGCGCACGGCGGCACGCAGGCGGTCGACCGATCCGGAGACGAGACGCGCCTCCGGATCGACCGCTCGCCAGACGTCGATGACGCTCGTCATCGGGCAGGGCCAAGCGCGGATGCGATGGCGGCCCGGACCCGGCGCAGTTCCATCGTCGCATCGTCAAGATGACCGCCACGCAGGACGACGTGGAGTGATCCGCCAAAGCGGCGGACCGACACTCGACGGCGCGGGAGCCACAGCGCGATCGCCAGTCCCAGCACCAGGCAGGCGACCGCACCGAACAGGAGGCCCATCCCCGGATCGCGGCGCGAGAGGAACGTGACATAGGTCGTCAGCTCTTCGATGCTGACCTCGAGCGGCCCGACCCGCTCCACCGAGCCCGGCGTCAGGTTCGCCGAGTCGAGCAGTCCCGAGGCATCGGCGGCGGTAATTCGCAGGCGGTTGGCGCCGGCGTCGGCGAGCGAGACGCCGAGCGTCACCCCCATGGTCGGCAGCTGGGCAAAGGCCCCGGGAGCGCCGCCGATAGTGGCTTCGAGCGGCAGGCCAGTATCCAGCAGCGGCCGCCCGCCGAGCGTGGTCACCCGCAGGCGCACCGCCGGCCCGTACGTCCAGCCGTGGACCAGGTAGCCGCCGAACGACCCTGGGCTGTTCACCTGGAGGGTGGTCGACGCCATGGCCCGCCCGGCGTGCAGGAAGGTGACCGACGTGTCGAGCCGGGTGGGGCGACCGTCCGGCGCAAAGGCGGCATCGAAGCGCTCGAGCCGGACGGCATCGGTGAAGCCGGGTCGCGGCGCGTCGAGCAATGCCTGCTGTCCCGGGAGGAGGCTAAAGGTCTCCTCGTGGCCGAAGGCGAGCCCGATGCCCGCGCCGACCACCACTCCCACCACCGCCAGGTGGGTCACGAGCCCCGCAACTTGCGACCAGCCGCGCCGGACGCCGGCCACGACGGCTCGGTCACCGGAGCCCAGCTCCGCGGCGCGGTACCCCGCGCCGTGCAGCGCGGCAGCGACGCGTTGCAGGATCGCAGGAGTGGCTTCGCCTGCTGGGAACGCCAGCTCGGCCCTCAGGGCTTCGCGCGTGTCGGGGACTGGCGCGGGATGGCGCCATTCGCGCCACGAGGTGGGGGCGCGCACCGCGACCGCCGCGAGGCCGGTGAGCAGCACGGCGCCGAGCAGAATCAGGTACGGCGGGGTCGAGAGGAGCCACGTGCCGCTCGGAACGGCTGCCGCCGCCGCGTTCACGGCCCCTGCCAGAAGCAGGAGGCCGATCCCCAGCCGAGGATCACCGAGGCGGCGAAGGAGGCGCTCGCTCCCACGCGCGAGCCGGTCGAGCGGTGCGACCTCGATGGGGGTCAGCGTCCGTGGCCGATGCATCGGCTAGCTCGCCGCGGCCGCCAGGTCCTCCACCACGTCATCCGCATCCTCCAGCCCCACCGAGATCCGCACCAGCCCAGTCGTCAGTCCGGCCGCAGCCAGGTCCGCCTCGCTCATCTGTCGGTGCGACGAGGACGCAGGATGCGAGCACAGGGTTTCGACGGTTCCCAGGCTGGTCGCATGAACGGCGACCTGGAGCCGGCCGAGGAACCGCTCACCGGCGGCCCGTCCACCCTCGAGATCGATGGCCAGCATCCCCCCGAACATGCCCGAACGCAGCTCCTGAGCGGCGAGCTCGTGCTGGGGATGCGAAGCCAGCCCGGGATAGAGGACTCGGGCGATCCCTTGGCGACCCTCGAGCCCGCAGGCCACGGCCAGGGCGTTGGATGAGTGGCGTTCGACCCGCAGGGCGAGGGTCTTCAGCCCGCGCAGCGCCAGGAACGCCTCGAGCGGCTGCGAATTGCCGCCGGCGCTGACGACGATGCTATGGGCCGCCGCGATGCGGTCAGCGCTGCCAAGCAGGCCGCCACCGACGAGATCGGAATGGCCACCGATGTACTTCGTCAGTGAGTGGGCGACGAGGTCGGCGCCGAGCGCCAGCGGATTGCAGAGGTACGGTGAGGCGAACGTGTTGTCCACCACGAGGACCGCGCCGCCGGCGTGGGCGATCTCGGCCAAGGCGGTCAGGTCGGGCATCTCGGTCGTCGGGTTGGCGATGGTCTCCGCCCAGATCAATCGCGTGCGCGGCGAAACGGCGGCAGCGACCGCGGAGGGATCCGAGAGTGGCACGAAGCGCGACGTGACGCCGAACCGGGAGAAGAGGCCGGTCAGGATGGCGTACGTGCCGCCGTACTGCGCGCGACCGGCGATTACCTCGTCGCCAGGTTGAAGGATGGAGGCCATCGCGGCGTGGATCGCCGCCATCCCCGAGCCAGTGATGAGGCCCGCCTCGGCGCCTTCCAGCTCGGCGAGAGCACCCTCGAGCGCTGCGAAGGTCGGATTCGAATAGCGGCTGTACGAATGGCCGGGCACCTTGAACTCGAGCAGGTCCGCCAGCTCCTGGGCGCTCGAAACCTCGAAGGTGCTGGTCTGGTAGATCGGGACGTTGACTGGCGGCTGGGGCGCCTCCGGGATGCGCGAGGCGGCGCGGATGGCTCGGGTGGCGAAGCCTGGCATGGCGGCGAGTCTATCAGCCCGCCGAGAGCCCGCCGTGACGCCAAAGGACCCCTTGTGCGGTGCCGTTTACGCGGTTCGAGGCTCGGGGTGAGGTGATTCGGTTCGCGCGGCCCTGTTCGGGCGGCCTAGGTTCGGGCGGCTCAGTCCGGCCGGCGCGGGGGACGCTTGCCGGGCGGCGAGAGGAACGCATCCATGGCGCGACGGATCTGGTGGTCCGGGTCGAAGCTCCGCGAGGCGACCGCGATCTGGCGACGGACGTCGGCGGCGTCGGGCTCCTCTTCTCCCCGCTCGGCGATCGGGATGCCGACCTTGGGGACGGCTGCCTCCGCGACGGGAGTCCATCGCTCCTCGCTCAGTCCGCTAGCGGCCTGTGCCTCGGGCACGGGGATCGCGCCAGGCTGAGATTCGGCAGAGGCGGCAATCGCCGGGCTGGCGTGCGGCGCGGCGGCGGTCGCCGGGGCCGCAATCGCTGCGGCCTGCGCGGCAGCTTGCGGTGCTGCCGGATCAAGGTTGGAGGGAGCCTGTCCCCTGCTCGCCGCGACAGGAACCGGAATCCGCGGGCGATCCGGCTGACGTTCCGGCTCGCCGTCGTCGCTGGGCGGCCGCATGGCGACCGGCGCGGCCAGGCGCGGCGGGCGCGGGTAACCGCTGATCTGGTTCTTGCCGAGCGCCTTGGCGTTGTACATCGCCCGGTCGGCGGCACGGACGAGCTCCTCCGCGGTGGCACCGTCCTCTGGATGCGAGACGAGGCCGATGCTGACACTTGTCGCCGCACCCTCAACCTCCATCCGCGAGCCCATCTCCTCGGCATCGGAGCGGATCTTCTCGGCGACCACGAAAGCACCCGAATAGTCGGTCTCCGGGAGCAGAACGACGAATTCGTCCCCGCCGTATCGGTAGGCGGAGTCGACCGTGCGGATATTGCCGCGGATGGCGCGACCCAGGGCGCGCAGCACCTCGTCGCCACGTTGATGGCCGAGGCTGTCGTTGACCGCCTTGAGCCCATCGAGGTCGATCATCAGCACGGAGAAGCCACGCGTGCTACGCCGCGTACGGCGGACCTCCTGCTCGAGGGTCGGGTACATCTGACCCCGGTTGAAGAGACCGGTCAGCGGGTCGATCCTGGACAGGTCGCTGAGCATGCGGCGCACCCTGCGCTGGTGGTTGGCGAATACGCCTGCCAGGAACGCGAGCAGCCAGAGGGACCCCACGTTCAGCGCGATGCGGAGGACGCCGATGCCGGCAATGCGGTCCGGCGACGGGTCGACGGCGATGACCCCCGCATAGACCGCGGTCGCGATGGCAGTCGCCAACACGGCCGCCCATCCGCCGCTACCGAGCGCGACGGCGACCGCTATCAGGTCCAGGGCGAAGACGTACGGCGATGCCCCATAGCCGGTGAGCACCAGGAGCCCGGTGGTCAGCGCGATGGCGATCCCCACCTCCGCCGCGACGGTCAGCTCGTTGCGCCAGGCACGCGGCATGAGCTCGTGGAGCACGACGACGGCGACGACCGCCACCCCGCCGATGCCGAAGATGAAGGGTTGGTTATCGAGGTACGAATTCGAGAGCCCGACGCCGACCAGCACGGCTGCGATGGTCACCCACCACAGGACCCGCACCACTGCCGTCGAAGCGGTCGCGGGACCGGCGGACTCAACTTCCGCAACGTCAGGATCCGGCTCGTACTTGCCCCAACCGTTTGCGAACGAGACCGCGTCCATCGGCGACCGGCCGCCTCGCTCGCGGACAGCCGCCAGCGACGCGCCCAGGACCAGCAAGCCACCCACGATGGCGGTCACGATCAGGAAGATGAGATCGGTTGGCAACGGAGTTCTGCGGGCACCCAATAGCGGCGCGCATCCGGGGTCGAGTGGCATCGGGCAGCGGCCGCCGCTAGTCTAGGGTCCCGCTTCGGGGTGGCGCAAAGGTACTAACCCATCCGTACCAACTGAGCGTGGACAGGGCGCAACGGTTATCTCGGCGCTATACTCCGGCCGCCCGTCCGCCCCTGACCAGGAGTCCCATGCAGGAGCGCAATCGAGCCCGCTTTCCGGCCCTGGCCGCGGCGCTTTCGTTTCTTTTTCCTGGCCTCGGTCAGGTCTACGCTGGCAAGCCAGTGCTCGCGGCGCTGCTTGCCGCCCCGATCCTCGCCCTGCTGCTAGTGGGCGCCATCGCGTGGCTGACCCTCGCCGACCGCCTGCGGAATGCGCTCTTCAGCTCCCAGTTCCTGACTGCCCTCCTGGTCCTCGATGTCGCTCTCCTGCTGTGGCGTCTCTTCGCGATCCTGCACGCCGGTCTCGCGCGACCCTCGGTTGTTGAGCACCAGGCGCCGCAACCGGCCGTTGCTGCAAACAGCGGAGGGTCTGGCGGGGCGGCTTTGGCGATGGGAGGCCCGCCGATCCCGTACGCCACGGGGGATCAAACCACGAGTGAGGCGAGGCGAAGGCCGTGGGAGATGGCCATCGTGGTCCTGCTGGTGATCGCCACCCTCGGCATGCACCTCTGGACCGGGTCGGTGATCACGGCCCTCGACGGGACGCTTGGGCGTGTGCTGACCGGCGGCACGCCAATCGTCGTCGGGGCGGAGACACCCCAGCCGCTGAACCAGCCGGACTATCACTGGGACGGCACGCAGCGGCTCACCTTCCTGCTGCTCGGCATCGACTCCGGCCCGTTCCGATCCGAGGCTCTCACCGACACGATCCTGGTCGTCTCGGTCGATCCGATCGCGCATTCGGCGGTCATGATCTCCATCCCCCGGGACACCGCCTTCATGCCGCTTCCCGACCGTCGGATCTATGCGGACGGGCTCTATCCGCAGAAAATCAATTCGCTGACCACCGTCGCGAGCAAGAACCCGAAGCTGTGGTGCCCCGATCTGCGGCCGGGCGCCGACTGCGGCGTCCGCACCCTGGAGCGCAGCGTCGGCCTCTACCTCGGCTTGGAGATCAACTACTACGCGATGATCAACCTCGTGGGGTTCGCCAAGCTCATCGACTCGCTCGGCGGCCTGTACCTTTGCCTGCCGGGAACCCTTCACGATTCCTCCTACGGTGGCCCCACCTGGTACCCCAACGTCGGCATCACCCTCAAGGCCGGATGCCAGACCATGAACGGCGCCCGAGCCCTCGCCTACGCCCGCATCAGGAAGGGCACCATGACCCTTCCCAACGGGACCGTGGAGCAGGAGAACGACTTCCGCCGCGCGGCGCGGCAGCAGGAGGTCCTGCTTGCACTGCGCACCCAATTCGCGAGCGCGAACTGGATCTTCGCCCTACCGAGCCTGCTCGAAGCGGTTGGCGAAACAGTGACCACCGACTTCCCACGCGACCAGGCGGGGAACCTCGCCAGCCTCTTGCCGCTGATCGCCGGACCCGAGATCAAGCGGTTGGTGCTGGCTCTTCCGGACTACGTCAGCCTGGCGCCCAATCCACAGCTGAACTACCTGCTGGTTCCGAAGCGTTCCGCGCTGCGCACGAAGATGAAAGCGCTCTTCGGGGCCGACGGGCCGCTACAGGGCTGGTACCTCGGCAGCACCAGCCAATACCCACCTCGCAGCACGTCGTGAGCCGGCAGCCGCAACCGCGTCTGCTGCTCCTGGCGATGTATCCCCTCGACCGAGGGCTGTGGGGCGCGACGGCGAGGATCACGGAGATGCGCGCCGCGCTCGGGCGGTTGAGCCGGCTCGAGGTGGTGAGCGGGACCCGCGGGCAGCGAGCGCGGGGCCTGGTCCGCTACCTGGCCCGCGGGCGCCTCCGCGGGCTCGACGGGATCTACCTCGAAAACGCCACCACGCTGCCCGGGCCCGTGGACCTGGGGTTCGTGGCCGTTGCCCGGCTCGCCGGTATCCCGGTCGTCACCTACGTTCGTGACGCGCAACAGCTCTTCCCGGAGTACTACCACGCCAGAGGGCTGAAGCGCCGCTTGTCGCGCGCCCTCTTCCTGCCACTGACCCGGCTCCTCATCCGCCTCTCGAGCCGCGCCACCTTCCCGTCGAGCGGGCTCGCGGCGGCGGTCACCGGACGCGCCGAGGCGCAGCTGCTGCCTCCCGGCGCCCGCCTGGCGGACGCCCGGCCGCTCGACCCCGCAGCGCGTACCCTCCTCTTCGTTGGCGGGCTACGGGTGCCGGCGCATGGAGCGGAGATCCTCATCGAGGGGACACGGCTCGCACGCGAGCGCGGCCACCAGGTGGACCTGATCTGTGTCACCCGACCCGGTGAGGAGCCGCCCGGGCCAATGCCCGCCTGGGCACAGGTCGTGCATACCGAGGGTGCTGGCATCGACGCGTTGCTCTCGGGAGTCCTGGCCTCCATCACGCCGCGGCGCCGGACGCCGTACAACGACCTCGCGGTGCCGATCAAGGTGATGGAGTACCTGGGGTTCGCACGCCCGCTGATCGTGACCGACGCGACCGAGCAGGCGCGCATCGTCGCAGATGCGGGCTGCGGGGTGGTCGTCCCCGACACCGCCGAAGGGATCGCCGACGGCATCGCCCAGGTCGTGTCGGCGGACGCCGCCACGCTCGCGCGGTGGGGGCGGGCTGCGCGCGCTGCAGCGGAGGCCAACTCCTGGGAGAGTCGCGGCCGACAGGTCATCGAGCTGCTGGCGGCGGCGCGATGACGGGCGCCGCCATCTCGCGCTCCGCCGGCCGGATTCCCGGGACGCTCATCGGCGCGATCGGCCTGGTGGTCGGCGGTATCGCAGTCTGGGTCTCCTGGTTCTCCATCCCGGCCTTCGCCATCGCCGCCGCACTGCTGCTCGGCCTGGTGGGATTCGCCGCCCTGCGATGGCCCCGCGCGACGCTCGTGATCGTCGCCCTGAGCGCGATCCTCGACCGGTATGTGGTGGCGGGCCTGCTGCCGACCTCGCTCGGTGTTGCGACCCACCTGTCCTCGGAATCGAGCCTCGCGGTGGCGGCGGTTGTCATCACCGCCGTGTCATGGCGTCGCGGCATGCTGCGACAGGCCGTCTGGCATCCGGCCTCAGCCCTCCTGGCGCTCTTCGTCGCACTCGCCCTCCTCTCGGCGCTGGTGAATGCGGTGCGACCCGCCCAGGCTGCCGCAGGCCTCGTCTTCACGCTGGATGCCGCGATCCTCTTCTACCTCGCCCGGATGGTCGGCTACAGCGTCCGCCAGGCGTTGCTGGCCATCTCCGCGCTCGTCGGACTCTTGTTCGCCGCGGGCATCCTCGGCATCCTGCAGGCCCTCGTCCGGCCGGATGTCTTTGGCCTGACCGCGCTGCTCGGCCGTTTTGGTGAGGCGTACCGGCTGGCCTCCATCTTCGGTGACCCGAACGTGTTCGCCGCGCTGATCTCGGCGGCGGCCCCCTTCGCGGCCGTGGCGGTCGCACGAGCACCACGCCGTCGGGACCAATGGGTCTGCGCGGTGATCCTCCTGGTCCTCGTCCTCCCGCTTTGGCTGACCTTCTCGCGCGGCGGCTGGATCGGGATGATCGCGGGATTCAGCGTGGCCACGCTGATCCTCGATCGGCGCGCCTTCGTGGTAGGAGCCCTTGCCATTGCCGTCGGATTCGTCGTAGCGGCCACCATGCCGCGCGACATTGGCGGGCGCATCCAGGGCCAGACCCCGCCCAACCTCGTGGACTCGACGAGGAGCCGGGTCGACACTATCGGCTCCGGAAAGGACCTCCGCACCCTGTTCATCAAGAACGCGGTGCCGATCCTCCGCGACCATCCCCTGCTGGGCGTCGGTCCGGGGATGTACGGCGGGGCCGCGGCGGACATCTTCGGGACCCCGGTGTACAAGGCCTATCGCACCGACCGCTTGTTCATCGACCCGGCGCAGAAGACCGTCGACGTCTTCTGGCTGCACCTGCTGATCGAGGCCGGCATCCTGGGCACCCTGGCGTTCATCGGTGCCCTGCTCGCCATCGGCTGGCCGATCCTGCGCCTGGCGTGGCGGTCCAGGGCGAGGCGCAGGATCGTGCTGGTGGGCATCGTCGCGGCCACGGCCTCGCTCGCGGTCAACTCCACGACGACCATGCTCCTCGAGGCGAACAGCGTCGCGTTCGTGTTCTGGTTCCTGCTCGGGATCGGCAGCTCGCTCGCAGACCGGCCGGCCGGTTCAGAACTGGCGGCCGGTCAGGATCTGCCAGAAGGTGCGCAGGATGATGCCGATGTCGCCCATGAAGGACCGCTCATCGATGTATTCGAGGTCGAGCGCGACCCCCTCATCGAAGCTCAGCTTTCCCCAGCCACGAACCTGCCATAGCCCGGTGAGCCCGGGGAGGACCGATAGCCGGCGTCGGTGCCACGGCTCGTAGAGCTCCACCTCGTACGGGATCGGTGGCCGCGGGCCGACGATGCTCATCTCTCCGCGCACCACGTTGAGGAGCTGCGGCAGCTCGTCGAGGTGGCTCCGGCGCAGCAGGCGACCGAGGCGCGTCACACGCGGGTCGGTCTCGATGGGGATCCAGGTGGCGTCAGCCCCCATCGCGGGGTCCTGCGGACGGATGAGCTGGCGCACGTAGCGCCGATGGGCGTCCTCGTCAGCGGTCGCATGCATGGTGCGGAACTTGTAGAGCAGGAACGGACGACCGCCGATGCCGACGCGTTGCTGCCGGAAGAGGATCGGCCCCGGCGACCCCAGACGGATCGCGGCGGCGATGCAGAGCATGACGGGCGAGGCCAGCAGCAGCCCAGCCCCGGCACCGGTGAGGTCGAGCGCCCGCTTCGCCAGTCGATATCCGGTGGGGGTTGGCGCAATGAGAACGACGGCGGGATCGGCGTGCCAGCGCGTGGCACGCTTCGCATCGGTCATCTCTGATCCCACCGCTCCTCCCGCCTCAGCGCTCGCGGCGAGCCCGGGTGACGGCCCCCTGATGACAGGCGTGGTCGGGGCGGCCGGATTTGAACCGGCGACTTCCTGCTCCCAAAGCAGGCGCGCTACCGGGCTGCGCTACGCCCCGCTGTCTCGTGCTCAGCCACACCGCCTGTCAAGCCAGGCTGCGTAGCAGACGCTTGTATACCACCTGCCATGCCATTCAGCCCATTGCCCAAGACCAACGACCAGCCAGAGCGACGGTCAGAGCCATGCGTCGCGATCGCCAAGCTGTGGGACGTCGCATGATGGAGCGATGCGCGAGGGACTGCAGACCTGGACGGTCACCGATATCGAGAGGCTGGCGCTCGGCTCTCGGTTCCTCTCGGTTGACGCTGCGTGGCATGCTCAACAGGCTTGTGGCGGGGCTATGTCCCCGAAAACGGGGTAAGGAGGTCGGAATGGGAGCAGTCATGTCCGTCCAGAAGGCGTTGACGACCTGCACGGAAGGCATGAAGCTCCATGCGAACCCTCAACCTCGGCATCCTGGCGCACGTAGACGCCGGTAAGACCACCCTCACCGAACGGATCCTCTTCGCCGCCGGCGCCATCGACCACGTCGGCAGCGTCGACGAGGGCACCACCCAGACCGACACGCTCGCACTTGAACGCGAGCGTGGCATCACCATCCGTTCGGCAGTTGCCTCCTTCGCCATCGGCGATCTAGCTGTCAACCTGATCGACACGCCCGGTCACCCCGACTTCATCGCAGAAGTCGAGCGCGTCCTCAGTGTGCTCGACGGCGCGATCCTCCTTGTTTCTGCGGTCGAGGGGGTACAGGCCCAGACGCCGCTCTTGATGCGGGCGCTCCAGCGGCTGCGGGTCCCGACCCTGGTCTTCGTTAACAAGATCGATCGCTCCGGCGCGGACGACCAACGGACACTGGAGGCCATCGCTCGACGGCTGACTCCCGCCATCTTGCCGATGGGCTCCGCGCACGGTCTCGGCACGCGGAACGCCGATTTCACCGCGGCTGGCCGTAATCAGGCCGACTTCCGCACCGCCCTAACGGAGCTTCTCGCTGACACCGACGAGGCCATCCTGGCAGCCTACGTCAATGGCCAGGGCGGCCCATTGCCCTATCGGCGCCTGCGTCGGCTGCTGGCCAACCAGACGCGGCGGGGCCTGGTGCATCCGATCTTCTTGGGTTCGGCAATCACCGGTGCCGGGGTGGCGGCGCTGCTCACTGGCGTTGCGGAGCTGTTGCCGGCGGCCGTCGGCGATCCCCAAGGCGCCCTCGGCGCCCGCGTATTCAAGATCGAACGAACCGTCCTAGGCGAGCGGGTCGCGTATGTGCGCCTCTTCTCCGGCACGATACGCACCCGCGATCGCGTCGGCTACGACCGCGGCGCGGAGAGCCGGGTGACTGCGCTCAGCGTGTTCACGCCGCACGGCGCCGTGCAGCGGGCATCGGCCTCAGCCGGCGACATTGCGAAGGTATCGGGGCTGGCCACGATCCAGGTCGGCGACGCCTTGGGCGACCTCCCGGCCGCCGACAGGGAGCATCACTTCGCTGCGCCGACGCTGGAGTCGGTCGTCTCTCCGCGCCACCCCGCGGACAGGGAACGACTGCGAGCGGCGCTCGCCGAGCTGGCCGAGCAGGACCCGCTGATCAACGTGCGCCATGACAACACGCGCGGCGAGATCTGGGTTTCGCTCTACGGGGAGGTGCAGAAGCAGGTGATCGGCAGCACGCTCGCGCGCGAGTACGCCATTGAGGTCGACTTCTTCGAGACGACGACGATCCACGTGGAGCGTCCGATCGGCACGGGTGAGGCGCTCGAGGTCCTCCGGGCGGCGACGCATTCCAACGTGACCGGGAAGAGCTCGCCACGTAGCGCCAACCCGTTCCCCGCCACGCTCGGGCTGCGCGTCGAGCCGGCTTTGGTTGGCTCTGGCGTCGAACTTCGGTTGGACGTCGACATCCGGCTGGTTCCGCTGTACATCTACAAGACCGCCAAGACGTTCGTCGAGGAAATGGCCCAGCACGTGCGCGAGGCGCTCCAGGAAGGCTTGTCCGGCTGGGAGGTCACCGACGCGAAGGTGACGATCATCGAATGCGGTTATCGCGCCCCGGGGACAAGGGCCGGCGACTTTCACAAGCTCACATCGCTCGTCGTGATGCAGGCGCTGGAGCGAGCGGGCACCGTGGTGTGCGAGCCGATGGCGTCGATTCGCATTGACTTGCCCACAGATGCGGTTAGGCGCGTCCTCGTCCTTCTCGCCCGCCTTGGAGCGCGCCCTCAGACGCCAATAGTCAATGGCGGACTCTCCGAGATCGAGGCCGTCCTCCCAGCGAAGCTCATCGACGATCTCCGGCGAGCGTTGCCGGGGGTGACGGGTGGCGAAGGTGTCCTGGAGTCACGGCTCCGAGGCTACGAACCTGTCACTGGAGTACGGCCAACGCGGCGCCGCACCAGACCGAACCCACTGAACCGTGAGGAATACCTCATGCTCCTGGCCGGACGATGAACGCCGTCACTCGGGAGGACGCACCTTTCGGCGTCGGATCTAGGGGAGGGTCACGCTGCTCGATGCCGGCAGCCAGTATCC
>JALYLB010000061.1 GCA_030774475.1 Chloroflexota bacterium
AATGGCGAGGGGCATCCGCCCGCGTTCCCGGTTGCGAAGTTCTGCCACCGGCTCGCCAACGATCCGCGCCTCAACGCCGATCAGCGGGCCACCGTGGTTGCGGCGTGCAAACAGCTGAAGAGCGATCTGCAGGCGGCGCAGGCGAAGCTCACCGCGGCGGTTAACACCGCGCAGGCGGAGGTTGGTCAGGCTCGCCAGGCGGCCATAGCGGCGTGCTCGAACGGTCAGTTCGATAGCCAGGCGTGCCATGACGCCCGTGCACAGGCCGAGCAGGTCAAACAGCAGGCGATGCAGGACCTCAACGCCGCACGCATTCAGTTCCAGCAGGACGTGAAGGCGGCGTTCAGCGCGTTTAGATCGGCGCTCGCGCCGTTGAAGGGTTCGCTTGGGCACGAGGGCGCGAACCACGTTGGCAGCAGCTGACGCGGGTGACTGACTGAACGGGAGCGACGGGACTCGAACCCGCGGCCTCCGGCGTGACAGATGTGTCGCGCCGCCCGATGGAGTCGTGCGTGGGAGCAGGGACTTTGGGGTATCCGGGAAAGCAAACGGACCCGCGGCGATGTGCGTATCTGTGCGTCCCTGTGCGTCGGTTCAGGCTCAAGAGCGGCTCTTGGGCCCATTCGCCGAAGCGGCCTGCTCGCGGACGGCGGCGAGGAAGGGCCTTGCGGCGGGCCGCGGACGGGGTCCCTTCCGCCTGAGGGCGAGCTGCCGCCGCCCGTGCGGTGCTGGTGGAGGGGGCAGGTGACGAGCCGCCTGTCCGACGTGATCCAGTTTTGACTGAGGTCGGGATCGCAGTTAGGGTGGGCTGGAAGTGGCGGAACCAGCGACCGACACGCTCTTTGAGATCCCGAGCAGGGAACAGGAGCTCGGTTGCTACTCGGGCCTCTACACCGCGCGGGGCCGCGTGTGTGAGCCTGCGAATGCAGAGGAGGTGAGGCAAATATTCGCTCACGCCCGTCAAGCCGGGCTCAACGTGACGCTTCGCGCCGGCGGACACTCATTCGACGGGCAAGCGCTCGGGAATGATCTCGTCGTCTCGATGCGGAAGCTCGACTCGATCGAGGTGTTCGCGGACGAGGCGAAGGTCCGCGTGGGCGCGGGCGCGAGGTGGGGCGCGATCATCGCAAAGCTCCAGCCTCATGGCCTGGTCCCGGCGGTCACGGTGACAACCGAGAACGCGACCGCGGGAGGCACGCTCTCGGGCGACTGCCTGTCTCGATTCTCGCCCGCCTACGGGAAGGAAGGCGAGTGGATCGAGAGCTTCGAGCTGGTGACCCCGCGGGGCGAGCAGCTCGTCTGCACCCCGCCGGACAGAGAGGCTCCGTCATCGACCTGGACACGGGAGCAGCGCGCCTTCTGCGGGGTTGTCAGTGGGCTCGGTTTTCTCGGCGCCGTGGTCGAAATCACCTACAGGGTCCTGCGGGCCGGGGAGCGGGGTTTCCGGGTCGGGGTCCACACCACGGTCCACAAGGCGGACACCTTCAGGGACCTCGCGGCCAAACTTGTGCCGAAGGTCGAGGAGATGGTCAATGAGGACTCAGACCCGCGGGACACGAGCAAACACGACTCGATCTGGTCGGCCCTCGACACTCGCGGCGACGGGTCCCAGGCCGCCCTCATTTTCACCTCGAACTTCACCCCGGAGACCAAGCGGCGCCGCATGCCGCTTCATCGACCCAAGCTCCTGCTGCGGGTGCCGGTCGAATGGCTGATGAGGGTGCCGCCCATCTCGAAGTTGGCGTGGCGCTTTTACTTCCGCTTCCTGTTCAAGGATCCCGACGAGTACTGGGACGACCTCGAGGGCTTCACTTTTTTCATGGA
The DNA here is from genome assembly GCA_030774475.1 of Chloroflexota bacterium. GTDB lineage: Bacteria > Chloroflexota > Limnocylindria > QHBO01 > QHBO01 > CF-82. The sequence goes on from JALYLB010000061.1 coordinate 1,825, forward strand.
TGGCAACGCACGCGCAAAACGAATCGCGAAGCACCTCGGCTTCTCGATGCGAAATATCCAGCAGACCTTCGTAGTGCCGAGCGACCCAAAAACCGCCGGGGGCTGGGACCGCACCCGCGACGACCTCGCGGAGTGGCTCGAGTACGCCCACGAGTTCCTGCTCGGGCGCAACCTGACCCCGACGCTCCACGACGTGCTCTTCTTGCCCAAGGACCGGCCGTTCTATCTGTCGGCTAGCGCCGACCGAGCGGGCTTCGCGGTGAGCTACGCGTTCGAGACGTCCAACAAGAAGACCCTGGAGCGCGCCAAGCAGGCCTTCAGGGAGATGGCCGACGTCCTTTGGGAGAGGTTCGGAGGACGCGTCTACCTGGTCAAGAACGTCTTTGCGTACAAGGCAACGCTCGCCGAGATGTACCGTGACCATCTCCAGCAGTTCTTCAACCTCAAGCAGGAGCTCGATCCGGACGGGATCCTGCGAAACGACTTCCTCGAGCGCGCGATTGGGCATGCGGCCGGGGAGGTCCGCGAGTCCGCTCCGACTGCCTGAGGCCGGCTAGCTGTAGTTCCTAGGCGCCTTCGTCAGTGACAGTTCCTAGGCACTCAGACCGATCGCCTCGAGGGCGAGCTTTCGGCCCTCGAAGACCTTCCAGCTCACCACCGTCCCTCCCCGCATCCCAAACACGTGGGCGAGGGAGTTCTCGACCTTGATGCCGGTGTGGCGTGCGTAGCCGCCGAAAGTGACGAGAACGACGACAAGCTCATCACTGACGTCAATGACCTTGTCGGCCCTGATCCACATGTCCTCAAGAACATCCATTGCGCTGGCGAGGTATTGCACCAACCCGGCGTGGCCCCGCCACTCGCCCTCGGTGAAGGCTTCGCTGCCCATCTCCAGGACGATTCCGGGATCGAACGTCGCTTCGACATAGCGGGTCCACGGACCCATGTCCCCGGACTTGAAGGTCTCGTTGGTGGCGGCGATGCCCGCTCTCGCGAGGTCCACGTTGGCCTGGGACATGTTGGCGCCAAGTATCCCGCGAGTGCAGGCGCGCGCGCCAACCGCCGTCAGAAATGAGCAAGTCCTCTGCCTGAGGACGGCGACGTATGACGCGCGGAAGCGATGAACGGGAGCGACGGGACTCGAACCCGCGGCCTCCGGCGTGACAGGCCGGCGCTCTAACCAACTGAGCTACGCCCCCGGGGCGGGGCTGGGCCCCTCATCGAGGCCCAGCCCGATTCTCTCAGCTAACCGGCGAGCTCTGCGACGTTGGTCGCAACGGGCCCCTTGGGGCCCTCGTCCGGCTCGTAGCTGACCCGGGCGCCGTCGTTCAGGGAACGGAAGCCCTCGCCGGAGATCGCCGAGAAGTGGACGAATAGATCCTTGCCGCCGTCATCCGGCGTGATGAACCCGTATCCCTTCTCGTTGCTG
>JALYLB010000062.1 GCA_030774475.1 Chloroflexota bacterium
TGGAGCTTTCGAGACCCGAGCTCGATGAAGAACAGCACGTAGAGCGTGCGCAGCAACACGGTCTCGACGCTGAAGAAGTCACAGGCCACGATCCCTTCTGCCTGAGCTCGCAGGAACTCGCTCCAGCTCGGGCCATCGCCCCGCGGTGCGGGGGCGCCGCAGTGCGCGTCCGATCACGAGGTCGAGTTTCTTCTCGATGCACCATCCCAAGAAGCTCCCGCGCGCTACGAGAGTGCGGCCCCTTCCTCGGTATCAGCGGTGCGGCTACGCAGCCTCGCGCTTGCCTGAGGACCCGGTGGCTCGCGGCGGTGCCTGCTCGGCGCTTTCCCCCGTGCCACGAGGAGCGCGAGACCTGGTGATGAGCGCGATCGTGACAAGGACGGCGACCCAAGCCGCCCCGAGCGCGTAACCGCCCAGGACGTCGGTCAACCAGTGGGCTCCGAGATAGACGCGGGAGGCGCCGACGAGGAGGGCGACGAGGGTCGCGCCGGACCACACCAACGCCCGACGCCCGTACGACGCCCTCATGGAAAGGATGAGCGCGAGCGTCGCGTAGAAGGCCACCGTCGCGGTGGCGTGCCCGGACGGGAATGCCGCACCGCTATAGTGGCCGATCCAGATCGACGATGGCGGGCGTAGCCGGCCGACCGCGGGCTTCGCGATGTCATACAGGCCGATCGCCCCGCCCAGAGCTGAAGCGAGCAGCGCCAGCGGCCGCCAATCCCGTCGGCGAACAAGGAAGAAGCCGCCGAGAACGACGACGGCCGGGATGAGCACGGCGTTCGATCCAAGCCACGTCAGGACCCGCATCGGCGCGGTGAGCCAGCCGACTCGGTGGGCGACCACGAGCGATGTCACGCGTGGATCCGTCAAGACGCTGTCGTCGTGACCGAGGACGTCCTGGGCCAGCCCCCCGAAGACCCAGACGGCGATCGCCAACGCGCCCACTGACAGGGTGAGTGCAAGGCCCCGGGGGCTGGTCGGATCGAGCCGCCCGCGGCCCCAGGTGAGTAGCCCCGGGAGGCGGGTGCGCACCGAGGCGAGCAGCCGCCCCGACCAGCGCCCGGTGCCCGCGCCATCCTCCGTCACCGGGGCGGTCACCGGGGGCGCCGGTGCCGCGTCCAGGCCGAGGGCTGCCCGTAGCCCGGCGCGGTCAAGCGGCGCCTGCTGCTCTCGGCTCCGTCGGATGAGCCACCAGACGAATGGGGCGACTGCTGCCGCGATGACGCCTGCCGCCAGCCACACGATCATCGGCGGCAGCACGAGCGCGAAGAACTCGCGCAGGGTCGGGATCGCCAGGACTGCGAGGAAAACAGCTCCCATGGCCGCCACGAGCCACACCCGGAGTGCCGTGAGTGGCGAAGCGATGGCCGCGAGGATCACGAGGCCGATCGCGAAGAGCACCACGGTGGCCGTCGTTTGCGCGACGACGAGTGTCGTCCCGAACGTGCCCCGGGCTAAGGCGTAGGCCGTGAACGTCCCCGCGGCGGCCAGGACACCGGCGGGTACGGCGAAGCGAACGATCCGTCCGATGAACCCGGACCGAGCCGGGCGGTCGCTCGGAGCGAGCGCGAGGAAGAACCCCGGAATCCCGATCGTGAGCGTGCTGATCAGCGTGAGGTGCCGCGGAAGGAACGGGAAAGGAACACTCGCCACCCCGACGGCGAGGGCGAGGAGCATCGCGTACACCGTCTTGGTGAGGAACAGGTTCCCGGTGCGCTCGATGTTGGCGATGACCCGGCGTCCCTCGGACACGGCGGCGGGCAGGGCGGCGAACGATGAGTCAAGCAGCACGAGCTGCGCGGTGGCCCGGCTCGCGGCGCTTCCCGAGCCCATCGCCACCCCGATGTCCGCGTCCTTGAGGGCGAGCACGTCGTTCACCCCGTCGCCCGTCATGGCCACCACGTGGCCCCTCGCCTGGAGCGCCGCGATCATCGAGCGCTTCTGGTGAGGAGCGACCCGTCCGAACACCGCATGTGCCTCACCCGCGTCCGCGAGCAGCTCGGGGTCCTCCGGGAGCGAGCGCCCATCGATCGCCTCGACCGAGCCGTGAAGTCCGGCCTCCTTGGCGACCGCGGCCACCGTCGCGGGATCGTCCCCGGAGATCACCTTGACCTCCACGCCCTGCCGCTCGAAGTACGCGAGGGTGGCGGGCGCGTCGGCCCGGACCCGATCCTGGAGCAGCAACAGCGCCATGGGCTCGAGGTCGGCCGGCAGGGTCTCGCCGTCGAGCTTCGCCTGCGAGCGCGCGAGGAGCACGACTCGGCGGCCGGTCTCGGCGTGGGCCTTTACACGGGCCGCGATCTGCTTGGCTTCCTCGCCCTGCGATCCGGAGTCCAGCAGCACGGAAGGGGCGCCCAGCACCCAGGTCGCACGTTCCTTGAACGATGTCCCGCCCCACTCCCGGGCCGATGAGAAGGGCACCGAGGCTGCCACCTCCCAGCGTGTCGGCGGGGAAGGGTAAGCGGCGCGGACGGCGGTCATCGTTGCGTTCGGCGCGGGGTCCGCCGCGGCGAGCTCCCCGAGGGCCTCGGCCAGCTCGCGCTCCGTTGCGCCTGTCGCGAGGACCTCAAGGTCTTGGACTTGCAGGTGTCCCTCGGTGAGGGTCCCGGTCTTGTCGGTGCACAGCACGTCCACCCTGGCCAGACCCTCGACGGCCGGAAGCTCCTGGACGAGGACCCGCTTGCGGGCAAGGCGCACCACGGCCACACCGAAGGCCACGCTCGTCAGCAGGACCAGCCCTTCGGGGACCATGCCCACCGTGCCCGCGACCGCGCCCGACACGGCGTCGTGCCAGGAGTCATGGATCCGGAATTGCGACACGAACAGCAGCGCCGCCGTGGGAACGATTGCCCACGTCACGTACTTGAGGATGCGATTGATCCCCACCCTGAGCTCTGAGCGCACCAGGGTGAAGCGTTTGGCCTGTTCGGCTAGTGAGGCCGCGTAGGCGGCTTCGCCCACCCTCGTGGCCCGATATCGACCGCCCCCCGCGGCAACGAAACTGCCGGAGAGCACCTCGGCGCCGGGCTCCTTCACGAGCGGCTCAGACTCTCCGGAGAGCAGCGACTCGTCGAGCTCGAGGCCTGTGGAAGCGAGCACCGCGCCGTCCACTACCACCTGATCGCCCGGCCGAAGCTCGAGGACGTCGTCCAAGACGACCTCGCCGACCGGAATCTCCCCGATCCCTCCTGCCCGCACCACCCTGGCTCGCGGGGCGGTGAGGACGGCCAGGCGATCCAGGGTCCGCTTGGCTCGAAGCTCCTGGAAGATCCCGATCGCCGAATTCGCTACCAGCACGCCGCCGAACAGCGCGTCCTGGGGTGCCCCCACCACCAGGATCACCACGAACAGGGTCCCGAGCAGGGCGTTGAACGGGGTGAAAAGGTTCGCCCGAACGATCTGCCAGACGGTCCGACTGGCGGCTTGGGGGACCTCGTTCACCTCGCCGCGGAGGATCCGGTCGCGGACCGCTGCTTCGTCGAGCCCGGCGAGGGGATCAGTCATTCGCCCACTGTAGCGGTGCCCAGGTTACCGACCTCTCTTGCGCATCGGCCGGGAAGTCTTCGGAACCGAATCTCCATGCGTCGCAGTCCGGGAGCAACCAATCAGCCGACTATCCTGCGGTGATCAGGAGGAGGGTTCGCAGGTGATCACCTACTTCCAAGCGATCGTCATGGGCCTGGTCCAAGGCGTAACCGAGCTCTTCCCCATATCGAGCCTGGCCCAGGCCGTGATCCTGCCGACGATTCTCGGCTGGAACAACCTCGCCCAGGCGCAGTCACAGCCGGAGTCCTTCTTCCTGGCGTTCCTCGTCGGCCTGCACGTCGCCACCGCCACGGCGTTGCTCATCTACTTCTGGAGCGACTGGCGTGTCATCATCGGCGGCTTCTTCCGGACCATTGGAGAGGGCGCGCGCGAACGCAAGGCGCCCTGGGCGGCGATCCGAACGCCTGGGGAGCGCATGGCCTGGTTGCTCGTGGTCGCCACGATCCCGGCCGGGATCACCGGACTGGCGTTCGAGCACTTGTTCCGGGTCACGTTCGCCAAGCCCCTGTTCGCAGCGGTGTTCCTGATGGTGAACGGCGTGATCCTGCTGGTCGGCGAGCGCTTCCGCCGCCGCGCCGAGGTCAAGGCCGTCGCCGCAGCCCACGGCACCTACGAAGGGAGCGAGTACCGGCGGTTGGACACCCTTGAGTTCAAGGAGGCCCTCATCATCGGGGTGGCGCAGGTGTTCGCACTGATCGCGGGCGTCAGTCGCTCAGGCATCACGATGGTCGCGGGGCTCGTGCGCGGGCTCTCTCATGAGGACGCCGCGCGGTTCTCGTTTCTGCTCGCCACCCCGATCATCCTGGCGGCGGGCGTGTACAAGCTCCCAGAACTGTTCGGACCCCTGGGCAACGGGATCCGGATGCAGGTCCTGGCTGGCAGCATCGCGGCCGGGTTCGCCGCGTACTTTTCCGTCCGCTTCCTGATGAAGTACTTCGAGACCCGGACGCTCACGCCGTTCGCGGTGTTCTGTTTGCTGGAGGGGGCTGCCTGCACGATCGGTTTCACCCTCACCGGTCATCGGTTCTAACCAAGTCTCGCTCTGCACGATCAGACGGCCGTGCCAGCAACAGGCTCGATGCTCAGGCCGACCCGGAGTTCCGGCGGGCCACCTTCGGCTCGAAGAGGCGAAGGAGTCGAGCGAGGGTCGCGGGGTCACCCCGCCAGTGCTCAGTGACGACATCTCGCCCCGCGGTCCGGAGTAGGTGACGAAGGATCAGGGCGGCGAGGACCGCGTCATCGAGGGGCCCGAGGACGGGGATGAACTCGGGGATGAGGTCGATGGGCGAGGCCACCCACGCCGCGCCGAGGACGAGGAGCACCTTGGATCCGCGCGGTACCCGGGGATCCCGGACGAGGCCCTTGAAGAGCATGAGCAGGTTCGGCAGCAGCGTCGCCACCTCGCGCGCGGCGCTTCGACGCCCGGCGAGGTACAACGCTGAGATGGCAACGATGTAGACGCCGACAGCGACCGCGAGCGCGATCAGCGGCGCATGCATATACAGCACCTGTCCGTGCACGTCTTGAGGCACTCCCAGCGCGTCCGGCTAGTGCGCGAGGTGCCAGAACACCGCGACGAGGCGGGCGAGGAACAGCGGGACGCTGATCGTCGCCACCAGCAAGAGCGTCCGTAGCCGCCGAAGCGTCGGTGCGATCTCGCCAAGGATCTCCTCCTGTCGATGCGCCGCCGCCATCCGAAGACGCTGTCCGATCGTCAGCGCCGTGCGTCGGTTCTCCGTCGTCGGAACGACGTGAGCCTTCGACATTCTCATTTCTCGCCCCCATGCGCATACACGCGCTCCGCGAAATCCTCCAGCAGCTCCCCGCACTCCTTCAGCCGTCGCTCGGCTCCTTCCTGGGACGGCGCCCCGAAGTCGTTTCGGCGGCGCAGGTCACGGAACCACCGGCGGAGACGCTCCAGCTCCCTGCGCTTCGACGCCGCCATCGCGGAACGTCGCCAGGACGTCGTTCACCAGCTTCTCCGCCGGGATGGGCGGGCCGAGGTCGACGTCGGACCCTTCGTACCGCTCGTGCTCGCGGACGTGAACGACGGTGACGACCGAACCGTACCGTCGAGCGAAGTCCAGGCCGACCTCGATCGTCTTCTCGCTCTTCGGCGATCCATCTACCGCGACGACGATCCACTCGAACAAGGTCACGCTCGCCCTTCTACGGGATCGCCCGGGCTCGAACGCCATCGGTGGGGAGGACCGTGGATTTCGTTCCCGATGCGAGCGTCGCGGCGACCAGCAGCGGCCGCGCCTTCGCGAAGTTACGACACGGCCGCTGCGTGATGGAACTGAGTTTTCCGATCCCTACAGGGTCACCAGGACGTGCTCTCGGGTCATGGGCGGAACGATGTGAGCGTCGTCAGCGCCCGAGGACTTCGCTCACAAACTTTAGGACGTCCGGCTCGCCCGGGTCTATGAAGTGCCCACCGCCCACGAGGATCGACTGCGAGTTCGGGATCGCGGCAGCCATACGCTCGGTCACGCGGCGGAACGCGGGCGGCGATCCCTCACCCGCCACGAGCAGGGTCGGAACGCCGATCCGCCCCAGGTCGGTGGCGGTCGCCTCGAA
>JALYLB010000063.1 GCA_030774475.1 Chloroflexota bacterium
GCCGCGCCGCGCGCTTGCCGGACGACACCCGCTCGGCCCTCGCGGATGCAGCCGTTCTCGGCCGCAGCTTCAGCCTTCGCGACCTGAGCGCCGTCCGGTCTCGCCTCGACCAGCAGGAGCCCTCAGCGGGCTCCCTCGCCGATGCGCTGAAGCCTGCGGTGGACGCGGGCCTGCTGCTCCAGCAGCCCGAAAGCTCATCGGCCGATTACACCTTCACCCACGAGCAGGTCCGCGAGTTCGCCGTCGCCGAGCTGTCGCAGGCAAGACGCAGGGCGGTGCATCGGTCGGTGGTCGACCTCCTGCTCGAGGGCGGCGATCCCTCCCCCGCCGCCCTGCCACTCATCGCGCTGCACGCCCTGGCCGCGGGTGACACGGAGCGCGCGGCGCGGCTCTCGATGGATGCGGCTCGGGCGGCGCTGCAGGCCAACGCGCCCGAAGAGGCGCTGCGACTCGTCGAGCAGGCGCTGCCGACCGTGACCACCTCCCAGGACCGGCGGGATCTGCTCTGCATCCGGGACGATGCGTATGCCGTCTCGCGCAACTCCACGGATCGCCTGGAGGGGCTTGCCGAGCTTTCGGCGCTCGTGGAGGCACTCGGCGACAAGAGCCTGGAGATGGACGTTCAGCTGCGGCGCGCAGCGGCGCTGCGGCTCGCCCAGGACGAAGACGCGGCCGCCGACCTCGCGCGGCGGGTGCGGGTCAGCGCCAACGCCAAAGGCGACACCAAGACTGAACTGCGCGCCACCCTCGAGCTCGGGCAAGCGCTCCTCCGCGCATCGCTGGGCGAGTCGTTCGGCGCAGCCGCCACCGAGATGGACCGCGACGGCGCTGAGGAGGCCTACCGCGCCGCCGTCACCCTGGCGGAACAGCTGAAGGACGACCGAAGCCTGGCTGCTGCCCTGCGGGAGCTCGGAACCATCCAGCTCAGCCGAGTCCGGACCTGGTTCGGAGAACAGATGGAGTCGGGCGAGGCGATGGTGCTCAGCGCCCGCGTGATCGCCGGCGAGCCCATCGAATCTGTCCTTCAACCGACCGTCGCGGGGCCGCTCGTCTACGAGATCCGCCAGCTCCTCGAGCGGGCGTTGAGCCTGTACGAGAAGCTTGGTGACCATAGCGGCGTGATGTCGACCGTGATCGCCATGGCCTATGTCGAGTACGCGCCGATGATCCACATCAATGGGTCCGCGCGGCATATCGAGGAGATCCGGCGCGTCATCTCGCGCCAGTCGGCGCTCGTGACCGAGAGCGAGCGCGCCCGCGAGGAGCTCCAGCTGCTCTACGGCGTCCATGTCTACGCGCGCGCCAAGGTCGTGCCGGACCTGATGATCGCGCGCGGCGAGGAGGCTCACCGGATGGCCAAGGTGCTGGGTGACCGAACGATCGAGTTCCTGGCGGCGGGCGGAGTGGCCTTGGCCCACCTCGATATGGGCGACCAGGCGGAGGCCGCGCAATGGCTGGATCGTGCAGCAACCGCGGCGGCCGCGGCGCCGACGCCGTTCCGAGCCCGCCAGCTCGAGACGTGGCGCGGACTCGTCCGAGCCGCCGCCGGCGATGGCGCCGCCGCACGGGAACATCTCGAGCGTGCCGTCAAGATGGCGACCGACCTGGGCCGGCCGGGTGCTCGCTGCGATGCGCTCGCTCGGCTGGCGCTGACTGCCGCCAGGCTGGGTGCCGATGGGAACGATGCAGACCTTCTCGACCTCGCCGAGCGGTCCGCCCGGGATGCGATCGAGCTCGCCTCCGTGCTCACCGGCCACGCGAACTTCAGCGCCCGAGCGGGAGCGGCGCTCGCCGTCGTGGCGCTCGCCCGCGGCGACGTCGAGCGAGCAGTCGGGGCCGCGGGTCCGGCCCTCCAGAGCATGCAGGCGGCGCACCATGAGGACCTGGACCTGGACATCGTGCTGCCGGCGGCGCGCGCGGTCCTGGCCGGCGGGCCGCCGGAGATGCAGGCGATGGTGCAGGGCTTCCTGCGAATGCTGCTCACTCGGATCGCCCAGGGAACGGTCGATGACGAGTTGCGCGTTCGCTGGTTGCGCGGCCCAGTCGGACGCGAGCTCACCGAGCTTGCAGGGCCGATGGAGGTGCCCTCGGCCTCCGCGACGGATGCGGAGGCGGCCACGGCGGGCACCCGCCTCGATGAGACCGATCAGCGCCTGCTGCACCTCCTGACCCACGGCAGCACGAATCGCGAGATGGCCGACGAACTCGGGTTGGACGAGTCGGCGCTAGCTCAGCGGCTGGCCGGGCTGCTTGCCACCATCGGCGCATCAAGCCGGGCCCAGGCGACCTCGTTCGCCTTCCGCGGCCTCGCGAGCTGACCGGAAGCGCGCGAGATGCTCAGGGCCCGGGTCGATCGGCACAAGTGCATCGGTGCCGGCAACTGCATCACGATTGCGCCCAGCGCCTTCGACTGGCTGACCGGCGACTTCGGGAAGGCAGACGTGGTGGGTCCGACATCGGTCGATGAGGAACTGCTGCGCACGGCAGCCATTGCGTGCCCTACCGCCGCGATCATCATCGAGGACGTCGAGGACCTCCTTCCCTGGCAGCTGCGGGGCAAGGCCGGTCCCTCACGCCGAGTCCTCAAGACGTTCATGTTCACCGACATCGTCGGCTCGACGAACCTTGTCGAGGCCCTGGGGGACGAGGCCTGGGAGACGCTCTTGCGCTGGCACGACGGCATGCTGCGCGAGCTGTTCGCCGCTCACCAGGGTGAGGAGGTCTCCTCGACCGGCGACGGGTTCTTCGTGGGCTTCGACTCACCGGACCAGGCGCTGACCACCGCTGTGGCGATCCAGCGCCGGCTGGCCGAGCATCGCGCGAAGAACGGCTTCGCGCCGCAGATTCGCATCGGCCTGCACGCCTCGGACGCAACCCAGGCCGGGACCTCGTTTAGTGGGAAGGGCGTCCACGAAGCCGCCCGGATCGCCGCCCTCGCGGCGGGGGGCGAGATCCTGGCGAGTGTCGTCACGGTTGCCGACAGCCAGGTGCCAACCTCGGCACCGCGCAGCGTGATACTGAAGGGCCTCTCGGAGCCGATGGAGGTTGTCGCGGTCGACTGGCGCTGACGCGACGTCAGGTCGCGGACGGCTCGATGACGACCTTGATCCCCTCGCCGCGAGCCACGATATCGATGGCATCGGCGACCCGGTCGAGCGGGAGGCGGTCGGTGATCAGGTCACCCGCCGGCACGCGGCCGCTGGCGATGAGCTCGAGCGCCTCGCGGTTGTGACGCGGCGCCGAGCCGTAGGCGCCCACGACGGTCAGCTCCCGGTAGTGGATCAAGTTCGAGTCGCTGCGGATGATCGGGTCGTCCTTCGGCAGGCCACCGAAGAGGCTCACCCGACCGCGTGCGCTCGCCATGGAGAGGGCCTGCTCCTGCGCCGGTTTGGAAGCAGCGGCGGTGATGACCACGTCCGCGCCCCGACCATCGGTCAGGTCCCGCACGGCCTCGATGGGATCGCTCGCCGAGCCGTCGACGAGGGCGTCGGCGCCCACCCGCTCGGCAAGCGCGAGCCGCGATGGGTTGACGTCGATGAGGATGACCTTCGCCGCGCCCCGCGCACGGGCCAGCCGGACGTGGAGGCATCCGATCGGTCCGGCCCCCACCACGACGACTGAGTCGCCGTCCCCAACCGTCGCGAGCTCCTGGCCGTTGAGGACGCAGGCGAGCGGCTCGGTGACCGCAGCCTCGGCCGCGCTGAGCGACTCCGGAATGCGGTTCAGGCCATCGACCGTCAGCACCTTGGCCGGCACCCGCATGAACTCCGCGAATCCGCCGTCGTACTGGTAGCCGATCGATTCGAGGTTTTCGCAGACAGTCTGGAACCCGCGCTTGCACTCGTAGCAGGTCCCGTCGGGGATGGCCGCGATGACCTGCACGCGATCACCGACCGCCCACCCGGTCACACCGTCGCCAACTTCGACGATCTCTCCCGCCACCTCGTGGCCCATGACCCGTGGGAGCGAGATGTGCGCGTGGCCGGAGCGGAAGATCTTCACGTCCGTCCCACAGG
>JALYLB010000064.1 GCA_030774475.1 Chloroflexota bacterium
CTGCCAACTCCTCGCGGGTGATGTTGCCCAGGATTCCGATATGAGCGTCAGTCGCCTCATACTTGCCGCCCTCGCCCTTGACCGCGACCGACAAGTACCCGCCGTCCCAACCATCGCGGATGACGCCAGAGAGGGTGTTCCCTGGCCGGGCCATCACGGTCAGGAGCGTCCCAAACTCGGATTGGAAGATCAGGAGCCGTTTGTCCTGGGCTCCGCCGTCGGTGACGATCAGCTTCGGCGGTTTCGACTTGTCCCATCCCATCCGCGGATCCCGAACGTGCCAGATAATCCCCTCGCCGGTCGAAGCGCCTGATTTGGGCACCTTCAACACCGGTTGGAGCACGGCGTCGATAACCGTCCCGGTGATTCCCTTCCGAGCCGTGGCGGTGTCTCCAACCACGCACGCGTAGAGGTTGGCGTGGTGCTCGGTGCTTCCAACCATCGTGTATGGACCACGACCGACGGCCATTCCAAACCATGTGAGGAACGCGATCAGCACAGCCCCCGGATCGCCCTCCGTGGTGGGCATGACGAGGTCCACGAGCTCGCCCGCGAGCCCTTGATATGCCCAACCAGCTAGACCAGGAGTAGCCGGAGGAAGCTGAGCAGCGGTGCTCGGCTCCTCCTCGCGCTTGCCATAGGTCACCGTGGTAAGCCTGTGAGCCATCTCCTCGGTGACTACCTCGCCGGCTTCCCACTTGGCCGCCTCCGCCGCCAGCTTGTCGAGATCCGCTTTGGTCCAGGGGTCCGCAGGGTTCGACTCGGTGAGCGTCCCCTCGGCATACATGCCGTACAACAGGGTCCGGATCTCTGCCGCGGTCTTCCCCTCCCGCCGCCAGCGCCCCATGAGCACGGTGATCTCATGTCGAGTGGTGATCGGCTCTGCCTCGGTAGCCTCTGTCGGCGCCGTTCCATTTATTCCGACTTCCAGGAGCCAGGGCGGCGGTGGCAGAGCTTCCCCATTGGTGAAGGCGTCCACGGCGTACAGCCCGACAAACCCCTTGCCCCCGACTCGGGTATCCAAGCCAGGAACCGCCTTGACCGTTTGCTTGACCCCGTCGCCTTGGTAGAGGTGGTGCGTCCCACCAGATGGCGTCGTCTGGCTCGGCGCCGGCGGGAGTTCCAGGCCGGTGCCGCGGAAGGCCGGCGCGTCGTCAATGTCGACGACGACAAGTCCAGGCTCCAGGTTCCACCCGTAGCGGGCAGTCGGGAACTCCTTGGCCCAAGCTCGAATCGTCCCTTCCTCGGTCGTAGCAGCCGTGGTCCACTTGACCAAAGGCCGTTTGTCGCGGTGTCCTGATGCGTCGGGTTTACTCAGTCGGAATGGGAAGACGTGGCGACCAAGCGCAGCGTGGGCGAGGGCGATCTCCAACTCAGATGCTGGCGCGGCTTCGAGTGCGGGGGACTCAAGCTCTTTCATTGGGTCAAGCTCCGATGGCTCGCGATGCGTCGCAATAGCGTCTAGTCCCGACCAAGCTGGAGTGCGGGCAGACGCGGCCCGTTTCGACAAAGTCTGAATCCGATGGATACAAACGCCTAGGTACCATAGGTACTAAGCCCCTCGACGGTGGCGCGCGCGTTCGCGCGGCGTTATTGAGCACTTGGGGAGGGAAGCGGGGCCGTGGCCCCGAGTCGCCGTGACCGTCCAGCGGGACGCCGACGGCTCGCACGGCGGCTACCAAGGCGTGGGATCTCGTCCAGGGCGTGGGAGCGATCAGCGGCGGCGGGTCATTCTGGTGCCCGCCATTCTGGCCGGCGCCAGACGACCTCGATCGGCGCTAGCGTGGCTGGGTCTAGGCGGACCTCTGAGAAGACGCGCCGCAGATCGGCGTTCAGTTGGTGCGGCGGTGTCGACTGGTCATCGGTACCCCAACGGACGAGCGGGCCGATTCGTGGGTCCATCGCCATGACCTCGTCCTCGTCCGCCAGCTCGTCGAGAGCCCTGGCCGCTCGCGCCCTCTCGGCGTCGAGCCTCGCGCGGTCGATGAGGCCGTCGCCGTAGAGCTCGACCTGGCGCCCGAGGCGTTCCTGGACGGCGGCGCGCTTGGCCGCCGAGCCGTTCGCGGTCGAGAAGCTGATGATCGCCGCGCCTAGGCGCTCGGTCTCGGCCCGCAGCAGCGCGATGATCGGCGGCGCCTTCGTGAAGTACTTCGCGTGCGGAACGTGGCCGGTCATGCGGCTCTTGGAGCCGTTCCGGCAGTACAGGCCCTCGCGCGTCCCGACTGGCGTCATGAAGGCGGCGCAAGTTGGGCACCTGACGAGGTTCGACAGCGGCGAGGTCGTCGGCCGGCGGTCGCCGTCAGATGAGCGCTTGGCCCTGAGGTGGGGCGCCTCGCGGTCGACGATGCGAGTCACCAGCGAGGTCGTCCAGGACCTCCCGCCGCGGGGTGCCGGGACGCTTGCCTTCTCGAGCTGGGCGCACGCGCGCTGGATGTTTCCGCCGGTGCGCGTGACCGCATCGAGGACGACGTCTAGGTCGACCTCCGGGTCGCGGACGAACACCACCCGGCCGCTCTGGTCGCGACTGCGCTTGTATCCGTACGGCGGATGCCCGAGCTCGTCGCCCTTGGCCCGCTTGGTGTCGAGCGCCGCGCGGATGCGCTCCTTGGCCAGCTCGGACTCCAGCTCGGCCATCTGGACCATGATGCCGCGCAGGAAGCGGGCCATCGCGGTCGCGGCCGGCGTGAGCTGGCCCTCGGCCTGCGAGACGACCGGAACGCCATGCTCGTCGCAGAAGTCGAAGAAGGACAGGAGCTCGCGCGAGGTCCGGCCGATCCGCGACAGTGAGTACAAGAACACGCCGCAGACCTCGCCGCGGCCGATCGCGGCCTTCAGCCGCAGGTAGTCCTTGCGGTCGTCCTTCCGGCCACTGACGCCCCAGTCCTGGCCGTATTCCCGGACCTCCAGGCCCGCGCAGTGGACGGCGGCGAGCTTGGCCGTCGCCGCGAGCTGCGCCTCGCGCGACGCGTCGCCTGGGCTATCTGCTGATACGCTCGACCGGCGGATGTACGCCGCCGCGTGCTTCGTCTTCACCAGTAGAACCTCTCGCCTCGACGCCGAGCCCGATCGGGCACGATACGCCAGTCGAGTTATTCATACAGTACCCGTTCGGATTCTTGGCCAGGTACTGCTGGTGGTAGTCCTCGGCGAAGTAGAACTCGCCCGCGGGGCGGATCTCGGTCGTGATCTCGCCGTAGCCGGCCTTGCTCAGCTCCGCCTGGTACATGGCGCGCGAGGCCTCGGCGGCCGCCAGCTGGGCATCGGACCTGGCGAAGATGGCTGAACGGTACTGGGTGCCGCGGTCATTGCCCTGGCGCATTCCCTGCGTCGGATCGTGATGCTCCCAGAAGACCTTGAGCAGCTGCTCGTAGGTCACCCTGGTGGGGTCGAAGACGACTCGGACCGCCTCGGAATGGCCGGTCCTGCCTGAGCAGGTCTCGTCGTACGTCGGGTTCGGCGTGTAGCCGCCCTCGTAGCCGACGGCGGTGACCACGACCCCCGGCGTCTGCCAGAAGTCCTTCTCCGCGCCCCAGAAGCAGCCAAGGGCGAACTCCGCGACCTCGGTGCCGGCGGGGTAGGGAGGCTTGATCGGCACGCCGTTGACGTGGTGCCGTTCTGCAGTGGGGATTGCCTGTGGACGACCGGGGAGCGCGCTGGCCGCGTCCGGCATGCGCGACTTGGAGGGGTTCAGGAACGAGAACATGCACACAGTTTAGGAGGCCGATGTGACGCCCGCATGACGCGCGCATGACGCCATCGCGCAGAAACGAGGGTTGACGCCGAATTCATCGCATGTAGAATTCATCACCCGATGAATATGCCGATGGCGCCCATTCGAAAGGAGCGATGACTCGATGCTGGCGATGGCCCTCAAGGAACTGCGGCAGCTCGCCCGCGACCGGCGGACGGTGGCGATGATGGTCGTGCTGCCGGTCGTGCTGCTCGTGATCTTCGGCTACGCGGCCCGCTTCGACATCGACAAGGTGCCGACTCACGTGGCCGGATCGGCGGCCCAAACCGTCAAGGCGCAGCTTCCGAGCCGGCTCGACGTGGTTGCCATCCACGCCGATTGGGGTCGCGAGGAGTCGATCGACGCCCTGCGGCGCGCCCAGGCCACCGTGGTGGTCATCGCCGATCCGAAGCACCCGGCCATCCTCGTCGACGGCGCGAACCTGTTCGGCGCTCAGTCGGTGCTGCGGGCGTTGGCCGGGCAACCGTCGCTCCCCAAGCCGGAGGTGCTCTTCAACCCGGCCCTCGCGACATCGGTCGTCATGGTGCCGGGGCTTATGGGGATGATCCTCGTCTTCATCGGTACGGTGGCAACCAGCCTGGGCGTCGTACGCGAACGGCAAAGCGGGACGCTCGAGCAGCTGGCGGTCATGCCGTTCCGGCCACGCGACGTGTTCCTCGGCAAGATCCTGCCGTACTTCGGGGTAGCGATCGTGGACCTGGTGATCGTCGTCCTCGCCGGACTGTGGATCTTCGGCGTGCCGTTCAACGGGTCGCCCTGGATCTTCGCCATCGGCGCCGTGCTCTTCCTGTTCGTCGCGCTCGGGATGGGCGTCCTCATCTCGACGGTGAGCGAGAACCAGGGCCAGGCGATCCAGCTGGCGATCATGACCCTCCTCCCCCAGATCCTCCTCTCCGGGCTCATCTTCCCGCTCGACTCGGTGGCGGTCGGGGTCCGATGGATCGGCTACCTGCTGCCGCTGACCTATTTCGTGCAAATCGCGCGTGGCGTCATGGTCCGCGCCGCTCCCTTCGACGCGCTGCTCGTCCCGATGGGGATGCTCCTGCTGCTGGGCGTGGTCGTCTTTGGACTGTCGGTGCTGCGCTTCAGCCGCGATCTCGCGCCGGCCGGGTCGGGCGGCAGCCACGGGCCGAGCCCGGCACGTCAGCCGGAGGCAGCGGCGTGACCGAGAGGAGGCGATGGCGGGGACCCTCGGCGGACGATCGGACGACCGGCTGGGGCGTCGAGCGGATCTGCGTCAGGTACGGATCCACCCTGGCGCTCGACCGGGTCAGCCTGGCCGTCGGCGAGGGCGCGGTGACTGCGGTGGTCGGAGCCGATGGCGCCGGCAAGACGACCCTGCTGCGAACCCTGGTCGGGTCGGTGCGGCCGGCGAGCGGTCGGGCGCGACGGCCGGACAAGCACCGGATCGGCTACGTCTCCGCCGGGCCTGGCGTCTACCGGGACCTCACCGTCGACGAGAACCTGTCCTTCGTCGCGCGCGCGTACGGAGTCACGGGCGCCAGTGGCCGCCTCCGGATCGACGAGCTGCTGGAGCGCACCGAGCTGAGCACGGCACGTCGCCAGCTGGCCGGGCTGCTGTCCGGGGGGATGCGCCAGAAGCTGGCGCTGGCGATGGCCGTCGTCCATCGGCCGGAGCTGCTCGTCCTCGACGAACCGACGACCGGCGTCGACCCGGTGAGCCGGGCCGAGCTGTGGCGGCTGATCGGGGCGCTCGCGGCGGACGGGACCGCCATCGCGATGGCGACCACCTACGTGGATGAGGCCGAGCGGGCGGCGACCGTGCTGGTCCTTCTCCGCGGGCGGACGCTGGCGGCCGGCACTCCTGACGCGATCCTGTCGGCGGTGCCGGGCGAGCTGTATCAGCTCGCCGCATCCAGCCGCAGCCCATTGGCCTGGCGGCGAGGTGCCGCCTGGCGCCAATGGTCACCCGACGGAGCGGCCGCACCCGGCGCTCAGCTGATCGAGCCCGACCTCGAGGACGCGCTGGTCATCGCCCAGCTTGCGGCCGAGTCGAGCGGCGGGGGCGGGGAGGCAGCCGCATGAGCCTCCTCGAGACGCGTGCTGTCAGCCGCCGCTTCGACCGGCAGCTGGTGGTCGACTCGGTCGACCTTCGTGTCGCGGCTGGCGAGGTGGTCGGGCTGGTCGGTGCCAACGGGGCCGGCAAGACGACGCTCATCCGCATGGCCCTGGGCCTGCTGCGGCCGACCGGAGGGACGGTCTCCCTGTTCGATCGCGAGCCGAGCCGGGATACCCGGTTCCGGCTGGGTTACGTCCCGCAGAGCCTGGGCCTGTACGAGGACCTGACAGTCGGCGAGAACCTCGCCTTCGTCGCGCGCGCCTTCGATCGCCAGTTTCAGCTGGCCGGCCTGGAGCCCGAGCTGCGGGCCCTGGCCCGCGTCCTGGTCCGCGACCTGCCGCTCGGCCTTCGGCGCAGGGTTGCCTTTGCCGCCGTCCTGGCCCACGACCCCGAGCTCCTCGTCCTCGATGAGCCCACCTCGGGGGTCGAGCCGCTCGCCCGTGCCCGCCTGTGGGAGACGATCCGGGCGGCCGCCGAACGCGGGGTCGGGGTGTTGGCGACGACCCACCACATGTCCGAGGCCTCTGAATGCGACCGTCTCGTGGTGCTCGTCGCCGGCCGGGTCGTCGCGACCGGCAGCACCGAGCAGATCATCGGCGGCATGCGGACGGTCGCCGTCTCGGCGGTCAGCTGGGACTCGGCCTTCCGGGCCCTCGACGACGGTGGCCTGCCGGTCGCCCTGATGGGCAGAAGCCTGCGGGTTCCGGATCGGAGTGCGGCCGAGGTCGACGAGGTCCTGCGCGCAGCGGGGGTCGAGGCGCGCCTGGCGGTCGTTCCCGCCACGTTCGACGAGGCGTTCGTCACGATCGCGCGTCGCGGGGTGGGCTGATGGGGCGCACCGGCCGGCGCCCCGGCGCGTCGGGAACACGAGAGCGCATCGCGTCGGCAGCGACCCGTGGTTTTGCGGCATCGGGCTTCGACGGAGCCTCGATCCGTTCGATCGCTCGTCAGGCCGGCGTCGATCCGGCGCTCGTCCACCACTACTTCGGCTCGAAGGAGCGGCTCTTCGTCGAGACCATGAACCTGCCCTTCGACCCGGCCCGGCTCGCCCAGGCGATCGTGGCCGGCGGCGTCGACGGGGCGGGGGAACGGATCATGCGCTTCGCGATCGAGATCTGGCAGCGGCCCGGCCTCCTGCCCATCGTGCAGGGCATCGCCCGCTCGGCGGTCAGCGACCCCGGGGCCGCGGGCACGGTGCGCAACCTGCTCGAGGCGACGCTACTCCCCGCGATTCGAGAGCTGGGGGTGGATCATCCGGAGCTGCGTGCCACGATCGTCTGGTCGCAGGTGATCGGCGTGGTGCTCGGTCGCTTCGTGATCCAGGTGCCACCCCTGGCCGAGGCCTCACCCGAGGCGCTGGTGGCCATCGTTGCACCTGCGCTGCAGGCCTCGCTGACGAGCCCCATCAGTCCGGGCGGCCACCCAGACCAGGCCTAGCGGGCGGAGACGCGAGCGCGGCCGACGAGTCCCGCGGCGGTCGAGTCCGGCGGCGGACCGGCGCGGAACAGGCGGCGCAGCTCCTCGGGGATGCGTCCCGGCCGCCCGTCCTCGCGGACCCAGGCCCACA
>JALYLB010000065.1 GCA_030774475.1 Chloroflexota bacterium
CCACAGGAGGTATGAGATGGACGTGCGCAGCGAAGCGGAGGCGGGGACCACGGTCGTGGTTGGCTCCTTCCTCACGCGGGATGCGGCGGAGAAGGCCATCGGGGCGCTCCGCAGCAGCGGGTATGACCGTCGGCAGATCGGGTTCATGGGTCCGCTCGGCGAGGGCCCCACGGTGCTCGTCGAGGAGCATGGGACCTCGGCCGCGCCGGGCGCAGCCGGCGGCCTGGTCACCGGGGCGGTGGCCGGTGGCACGCTGGCCTGGTTGGGCCTGCCGGCGCTTCCGGCGATCGGGCCGATCGTGGCCGGCGGCGCGCTGGCAACGGCCCTCATTGGAGCCGGGTCGGGCGCCGTGGCTGGGGCGGTCCTCGGCGGGCTGCTGGGTCTCGGCATTCCGCGGCATCGGGCCGCGTTCCACGAGGAGCAGCTACGATCGGGCTACTGCCTGGTCACCGTCCAGACCAGCGAGACGAGCGTCGCCGAGCAGGTCATGACCGATGCCGGTGCGACTTTCGTCGATGCGGGCGAGCCGCCTTTCGCGGAGGCGGGCCGAGTCGCCATTCCTGTCCGCAACCTCGAGGCCGAGGCCTGGCCCAAGCCGGCCGATCTCCCTCCGGGAGCGATCGACGATCCGCGGGCCGTGCCCGCCGGCGACCCGGAGACATTTGCTGGCACGGGGACAGCCGACCGAGGCGAAGCGCTTGACACCGAGCAGGCGTCCCGCGAAGAGGTCCTCACCAACCGCTAGGTGTCGACCTCCCTACATTCGGAAGACGCCGAACCTCGTCTCGCCGATGCCCGCATTCAGCGCGGCGCTGATCCCGATCGCCAGGACGCGTCGCGTATCGAGCGGGTCGATGACCCCGTCGTCCCACAGCCGGGCGGTCGAGTAATAGGGCGAGCCCTGACGCTCGTACTCGTCCAGGATGGGCGCCTCGAATGCGTCGCGCTCGGCATCGGTCTGCAGGTCCGACCGAACCGAGGAGAGCACCCGGGCCGCCTGGGGGCCCCCCATGACGCTGATGCGGGCATTCGGCCACATCCACAGCTGGCGGGGCGAGTAGGCGCGTCCGGCCATCCCGTAATTGCCCGCCCCGAACGAACCGCCGATCACCACCGTGAACTTCGGCACCGCGGTGGTCGCGACGGCGGTCACCAGCTTTGCGCCGTCCTTGGCTATGCCGCCCGCCTCGTATTCGCGGCCGACCATGAACCCGGTGATGTTCTGGAGGAAGACGAGCGGAATCCGCCGCTGTGAGGCGAGCTCAACGAAGTGCGCTCCCTTGAGCGCGGACTGGCTGAACAGGATCCCGTTGTTGGCCAGGATCCCCACCGGGTATCCCTCGATACGCGCGAATCCGCATACGAGCGTCTCCCCGTAGCGCGCCTTGAACTCGTGGAGCTCCGAGCCATCGACGAGGCGTGCAATGACCTCCCTGACGTCGTATGACTGGCGGGCATCGGCTGGGATCACACCGTAGAGCTCACCGGGATCGACCGATGGCGGTGCCGGGTCGCTGCGCTCCCAGGGCGGCTCAGGCTTGCGCCATGCCAGGCTGCGCACGATCTCGCGCCCAATGGCCAGCGCATGCTCGTCGTCGAGCGCGTAGTGGTCCGCCACCCCGGAGGTGACGGTGTGGACCTCCGCCCCGCCCAGCTCTTCGGCGGTCACCTCCTCGCCGGTTGCGGCCTTCACCAGGGGCGGACCGCCCAGGAAGATGGTGCCCGTGCCGCGGACGATGACGGTCTCGTCGGACATCGCCGGTACATAAGCGCCACCGGCGGTGGAGCTGCCCATGACGAGCGCGATTTGCGGGACCCCGCGCGCCGAGAGCTGTGCCTGGTTGTAGAAGATCCGGCCGAAGTGATCCCGGTCCGGAAAGACCTCGTCCTGGAGCGGGAGGTAGGCTCCTCCCGAGTCGACCAGGTAGAGGCACGGGAGGCGGTTCTCGAGCGCGATCTGCTGGGCTCGCAGGTGCTTTTTCACGGTCATCGGGAAGTAGGTGCCACCCTTGACCGTGGCGTCGTTGGCGACGATGACGCACTCGATCCCCTCGACCAGCCCGATGCCGGTGACGATCCCGGCCCCAGGCGCCTCGTTCCCGTACAGGCCGTTAGCCGCCAGCGGCGAGAGCTCGAGGAAGGCGCTGCCCGCGTCGATCAGGCGGTCGATGCGTTCGCGGACCGGGAGCTTGCCGCGATCGACGTGCCGGGCCAGGCTGCGCTCGTCGCCGCCCGCCCCACCCGCGCTCAGCGCGTCCGTCCGCTCGCGCAGGTCGCGCACCAGTTCCTCGAGGGCGGTCGCATTCGTCGCGAACGTCGCGGAACTCGGATCGATGGCGGATCGGATGACGGCCACGCGCCGATTATCGCCGGGCCGTAGATGGCGGCGCCGCCTCTTCGGGCGGCGCCCATGCGTGGATCAGATCCGGCCGATGGCCGGCCGCTCAGGCCAGGGTTACGAGCGGCATGATCTGGGTGACGAACGCGGTGTTGACGAGCACCACGCTGACGACGTGTTCGAACGGCGGCTCGCCGGTGTGGAGCAGATACGCCTCGGTAAGGGGCATCCAACGCGGCCCGCGCACCAGGAGGTGCGGACCGATCTCGTTGCCCGGGTGCAGGTGCAGGTTGCCGGTGACATTGAAGGGGCCCGCGCTCATTGCCGCTCGGCGCAGGCGGCGGTGCAGGCGCAGCTGCCGACTGGCACGCCATTCCGGCGGCATGGCCAGGATGACCTGCCCGGTGGCGAGGGTCTGCCACTCGCCGGACCCGTCGGGAGCCTCGGGATTCGCGTCGGCCGCGGTGACACCGGCCACCCCACCATCAAGGGGGCCGGGGCTTGGACGCCAGAGGCGCAGCTCGTCCTGTGCGTTGAGGAGGTCTGTCACCCGCCGGCCATTGGCTTCGATCCAGCCCACGATCCGGGCATCGGCGGTGTAGAGCTCGATGGGGGCGAGCTCAGGGGCCATTGCGATCGCGGCGGAGCCGCTCGGTGTGGCCGCGCTCGCACCACGGCGCCAGTTCCAGAAGGTCACCTGGAGAGCCTCCTACACGCCGGTCCGACGGGCAGCGGCGGTCCGGTGCGCGAACGCTACCCGCCACGACGGGCGGGCTCCATCGGCCGACAGTACTAGCGAAAGGTCCGGTGCTGTGATGCACCGAACGCCTGTTCAGATTGGGGGTGCTGAGGTACAACTGCGGCATGAACCGCACCGCGCGCATCACCCTCGCCGTCCTCTGCCTCGTCCTGTTGGTCGCGGGCACCGCACTGGCCACCCGGTCGAACTCGAAGGACGAGCCGCGGTCGCCGGTCGCCGCCTCGCACGCGGCGAGCCCCGACGAGAGCGAGCCCGCGGAATCGCAGGATGCCAACGAGCCGAAGGACGCCGCCGACGCGAATGGCGAGCCGCTGACGGATGCGCACGCCCAGACCCTGGTCGACCTCCTGAAGGCTGCCGGCATCACTGCGACAGCGGCCGAGCTCAAGACCCTCGCGGCCAAGTACGGCGTTGGCGGCGCGGTGCGCCTGGAGGCTTGGGCGAAGGCCACCGGCAAGACTGTCGCCGACCTTGCGGCGATGTTCGACGGCGGAATGGGCTGGGGTGCCATTAGAAACAAGCTCGAGGCGGCTGACAGCTCACTCCACTTGTCCCCCGGCCTGGGCTGGATCATGGGCCATGGCCACGGCAAGGCAAACGCCACCAAGGCCCAGGGCAAGTCCAAGCCGAGCAGCTGACCTCGGCCTCCCGCTTCGGCCGCCTGCTAGGCTGCGCGGCCATGATCAGCTTCGATGACTTTCTCCGCGTCGAGATCCGCGTCGGGCGGATCGTCGAGGCGCGACCCTTCCCGGAGGCGCGCAAGCCGTCCTACCAGCTGCGGATCGACTTCGGGCCGCAGATCGGCGAGAAAGTGAGCTCGGCGCAGTTGACCGCCACGTACCCGGACCCCGCGACGCTGGCTGGTCGGCAGGTGGTCGCCGTCGTCAATTGCCCGCCGCGCCGCATCGCCGGGTTCTCGAGCGAGGTTCTCGTCCTCGGCGCAATGGGGGAGGACGGCGACGCCGGCCAGGTGTGGCTCCTCGCCCCCGAGCCCGAGGCGCCAGAGGGGAGCCGGATCGGCTAGCGGAGCTTGCCAAGCCGGGGGCACCTCGGGCATACTCCGACCAATTCGGTCGGATATCCACGGCCCCTCGCGACGCCCAGCGGGCCGCTCCCATCCACCGAACCCTTCAGATCCGCCCGCGCGGCAACAGCCCGCGCGCCCGTCGATCAAGAGTCGAAGGACTCTCGGCCATTCCGATGTCTGCTGTAGGTACAGCCATTTCCGCGCGCACGGCGCGCCCCGCCGACGTCCTTGTTGACGTGGAGTTCGCCCGCGAGCACCTCGACGATCCCAAGGTGCGTTTCGTGGAGGTCGACGTCGACACCTCCGCATACGACACCGGGCACCTCCCCGGTGCGGTCGCCTTCAACTGGACGAGCCAGCTCAACGACCCGGTAAAGCGCGACCTCGTCTCGCGCGAGGAGCTGCAGGCCCTCCTGCGCGGGTCCGGGGTGAACGGCGACACGCTCATCGTCCTGTACGGCGACAACAACAACTGGTTCGCCGCCTGGGCCTACTGGCAGCTGCGGTACCACGGGATCGACAACGTCCGACTGCTGAATGGAGGCCGCAAGAGGGTGGAGGCCGCCGGCCTGCCGCTCAGCACCGACCCCGCCTCGCATCCGGCGGGAACCATCGAGGTTGCCGAGGGGACGCGAGAGGAGATGCGCGCCTACCGGGACCAGGTGCTCGACGCCATCGGCTCGTCATCGACCGGCCTGGTCGACGTCCGTTCGCCGGAAGAGTTCCGTGGGGAGCTCTCGGCGCCCGCGCATCTTCCCCAGGAGGCCGCCCAGCGCAAGGGCCACATCCCAGGAGCAGCCAACGTGCCGTGGGCGCAGGCCGTCGCCGAGGACGGGACCTTCAAGCCGCTCGACGAGCTGGCCGCCTTGTACGCCGGCAAGGGCGTGTCCCCCGATGAGGAGATCATCGCCTACTGCCGCATCGGGGAGCGCTCGAGCCATACCTGGTTCGTCCTCCACGAGCTCCTCGGCTACCCCAACGTGCGGAACTACGACGGCTCCTGGACCGAGTACGGGTCCCTCGTCGGAGCCCCTATCGCGACTGGCGCCTAGGCCGATGTCGACCGGGCGCCCGCCTGCCGCGGGCGCCCGTATCGGTCTACCATCCGGAGACCGATGAGCACCGCGAGCCCCATGCTCGGCGCCCCGCCAGAGGGGATGCCGGATCCCAACCTCACCCCGCCGCAGCTGGCGCGGTCCGGCGACCCGTTCGCCCGGCTCCGAATCGTTTACTTCGTGTCGCGCCTGACGCGCAACGTCACGCACCAGCTTCGTGACGTGGTGGCGGCCCTCAACGCCGCATTCCTCGACTGGTCGTTCGCCGAGAAGGTCGTCCTCGCCGAGCTCGTCCAGCTCCAGGCCAACTGGTCGATCAGCTTCCACGGCGACGACCGGATCATCCTTGACCGCAACGAGCGTGGTCACACCCTGCTGATCGTCGACTCCTCGAGGATGACGCCGTTCGTGGTCGCCCAGGCCCGGGCCGCCGCCGATGCCTGCGAGGAGGAGCTGCGGCGCTTCACCCTGGGCGACGGGATCACCACGGACAATTGACGCCTGGCCCGGCCCGTGCGGGACTTCCGCCGAACCATCGCCCGCTGTGACGCCCCTGTCACGTAACTTCCAACGTGATGTCGTTCGGGTGCCCGATGCGCTTCAGGCGTCACATTCGACGGCCGATGTGGCGGTTGAGGGCTGCTCCCGGGAAGTTACGTGACGCCCGGAGCAACGACGCGGGCGGCAGGTCAGACCCGGCCAGAACCTCCGGCCTGGCCGAGGGCGGGCTGCGGCTCCTCGGGGCGAAGCGGCGTCATCGGCTCGGAGGCGCCGTCAGCCGGAATGGGAACCGGCACCCGGCGCGGTCGCGGACGGAAGGGCGATGAGTCGGGAATGACCGGGCCACTCGTCTCGGTCAGCTCTCCACCTCGATAGGCCTCCCAGACCGCCATTACCGTGTCCTTGTGCGGGCGGATTCGGCAATGCTCGTCGCGATTGCCCATCTCGTCGCAGTAGCCCAAGGGCACGCACTTGGGAGCGAGGAACGAACCGAAGAAGGGCGAGACTCGGAAGATCTCGTGGCGGATCTGCTTGAACAGCTGGCGGATCTCCCACTGGGCCATGGTGCACAGGCGCAGGCCGGACATGTGGATGAGCTGCCGCAGGTTGACGGTCATGACCAGGTTGGTCTGCATCGCATTCGGGAAGATGAACCGCGCATCCTCGGCGGGAACCTCCGCCTGGAGCAGCTGCCCGTATAGGTTCAGGTTCGCGTCGATCGCCTGCTGGAACCGTTCCCCCAGGTCATCGGGCAGGTCGCCCTTGGCGATCGAGTCGGGGATCGTGTATCCGTCGCGCTTCTTGAAGCTGACGTAGCGCTGCGACTGCTGGTCGAATGCCGTCCCGGCGCGGTGGCGGACGAGCTGATGCGTCAGGGTGCGAGTCACGCCGCTGATGGCGAAGGTGAAGTTGACGTGCTCGATGGTCGAGCCGTGTCCCGACTCCATGACCTTGCGCACGAGGTTCTGCTGCTTTTCGTCCGCGACCTGCCGCGATACCGCCTTGTCCCAGATCTGGTCCGGCACCTGCTCCGAATAGCAGGTCCGGCAGGCGGTATAGATGATCGGGAGGTAGAACTCCTCGACGATCTCCTTGGTAGGGAAGATCAGCCTGGCAGACAGGTCCGGCGCGGTCGACGGCATCCGCCAACGATACCATTCACCACGGTTCACGGCTTCGTCTTATCCACAACATGTAGGGCTGTGGATAACTAGACCCCGCTATGTTGTGGTATGAGGCGCGACGAACCCCAACTACTTGAGGTCCGCGTCGGCCTCGTCCGACGGACCATCCGACGGCGAGGCGGCCTCCTCCTGCGACCCTCGTTCTTCGAGTCGAGCCAGCCCGTGCGAGCGGTCGAAGGCGATCCGGTTGCCGCCCGCCGCGCGTGCCGACGCGAGGGCCTCCTCGACCCGGCCGAGGACCTCGTCCTCCGAGACCTGGTCGCCAGCGCGCAGGATCGTGATGCCGATCGAGACGGTGGCCAGGGCCGGGCCGTCATCGGTCTCGACCGGTCGCGCGGTGAGCCTGCTGCGCACCGCTTCGGCGAATACGGTTGCTCCCCGTTCATCGGTGTGGGGCAGGACGGCGAGGAAGGTGTCGCCGTCGGTGCGACCGATGGCATCCGCCTCACGAACGCGCAGACGGAGCCGCAGGGCGAGTTCGCTCAGGACCGCATCGCCCGCCTCCCGGCCGAGCTGTCGGTTGAGCCCGGCCATCCCGTCGAGGTCGATCATCACCAGCGCGCACGGATGGGCGTATCGGCGCGCCTCGGCCATCTCGATGTGGAGCCGGCTCATCAAGGCGGCCCGCGTCGCAACCCCGGTGAGCGGGTCGATAGTCCGCAGCCGGTCGAGCTCGTCGCGCTGGAGCTCAACGGTCTGCCGCGCGGCCAGGAGCTCCGCGATGGTGCCGCGCAGCTCGCGCGCGAGGCGCCGCGGCTCTTCGTCCTGCTGCTGCGTGGGAGCCCGGTCGGCAAGCGCGGCGCTGTCGAGTAGGGCAACCGGCCGCAGGCCGGCCGACTCGTCCTCCCACCCGAGGGGGGCAGGGAGCCTTGCAGCGGCCGCGCAGGCCATGGCAAGGGCCAGGGTCGGGGCGAGGAGGTCGGCGCTGCCGGTCCTGCCCACCGAGAGCGCCAGCGCGCTGGCTGCCATGGCACCTAGCCAGCCGACGCGGCGCGTCTCGGGGGCGCCGATGGCGGCGGTCACCGCGGCAATCCCGATCAGGGCGGCGCCGGCGCCGGCGATCGGTGAGCCGAGATCGGTCAGTGCCTTGACGAGCAGTCCAGTCGCGGGCGGGACCTCTATCCAGGCGAAAATCAAGGCCGCGGCCGCGAGGCGGGCCAGGCGACCGCTTACGGCAACGGGTGGCACCACCTCGGCCGCGAGCAGGGCGAGGCCGGCAGCGACGACGGCGATCGGCAGGATCGCGGTGGGGAAGACCGCTGCAGCGTCGGGGCCGCCCAGGGCAACCGCGGCCGCGCCGGCCGCGAGGGCTCCGAGGCCGGCAGCCGCGAAGAGGTCGCCCGCCAGACCATCGCGACGGAACCCTCGGACCAGGGCCAGCAGTGTGCTTGGCGCCGCGCAGAGGGCAACGAGCGCGGCCGATGCGGGCCCGAGCCAGGTCACCAGCTCGCCGTTGCTTGCCAGCTCGAGCGGCGGGAAGAGGCGCAGGAGGACGACCGCCACCACGGGCAGGACGACCCAGACGGCGACGCGCGCGCCGCTAACTACAGGCGAGGAAGTGTCGGAAAGCGTCATTGCGGCCGTGGTGCGAGAGTGCACCGCGAGTCTGCTAACGGGTCAGGGGGGCGGCAATAGTACAAACGGAATCGTGGCGCGCGTCCGCAACGGGCTGACGCCCGCACAGGCTTGAGCTGCACGCGTGGCATACTCCGGCGGTGACCCACCGTCCCGCCGCTCCCACGAGCCGCGGCGTCCGGCAGCGCGGCGTGGTGATGAGCCGCCGCCGCTTCCTGGAGCTCACCGACCGGCTGATCGCCGACGGAGAGCGTCTCACCGCCGACCCGGATTGGAACCTCTTCCGGCTCTGGCTCCTCAACTCGGACGAGCTGCTGGAGCGGGTCTGGGGCCGCATGGACCGCTACCACCTCGCTTGGCTCAACGTGGGGCGCGACTCTGCTCCGCCTGGCTCGGAGCTCGACGCCGCCGGCACCCGGCGATTCGTGGCGGAGGTGGCTGGCGCGAAGCTCGCCGTCCTGCGAACGATGCGTGATGCCGTCGCGCGACGCGGGTGGACCTCGCTCGGCGATGACGAACCTGCGACCGCGCACGACCATGACGCGGAGATCGCCCCATGAGTGCTCGGCCCGACCGGCTGTCCGGGGGCCTCGCCGCGGTCTTCGCGCACCCCGACGACGAGAGCTTCAGCTGTGCCGGCGCCCTGGCGCTCGCCCACGACGCCGGCCGCGTGACACGGCTGCTGGTCGCGACGCGCGGGGAGGCCGGGACGCCCGACGGCGAGGAGCAGCCTGGATTCGGCGATGTCCGGGAGCGCGAGCTGGTGCTCGCGGCGCAGGTGATCGGGCTCGACGAGGTGACGATCCTGGAGGGGTACCCCGATGGCGGCCTTGCCGATGTCCCGTTCGATCGGCTGGTCGATGACATCGAGGCGTGGCTAGCCAGCAGGCGTCCAGATGCGGTGATCACCTTCGGCAGCCACGGCATCACCGGGCACCCGGACCACATCGTCGTCGGGTCGGCGACCCGATGGGCGGTCGAGCGGCTGGCTGAGCGAGGGATCGCACCAAACGCGGTCTACGTCGCCTCGCCGGTGTTTGGGCCGGGACCCAATCGGTACGACCTTTCGCCGGAGGAGCAGGGCGCCTCGCACCGCATCGAGATCACACCCGTGGCAGCTCGCAAGCTGGCAGCCCTCGAGTCCCACGCCTCGCAGAGCGATACCGCCGATGAGATCGCCGCCGTCCGCTCGGTCATCGAGGCCGGCGCCGCGATGTACGAGGGCTACACGCGCGTGCGGCCCGCGGTTCCGGCACCCCACCCGAAGTTCGACGCGCGTCTCTGGTGACCGCGCCCGGGCCGCCGTGGGAGCCGAACGGCCCTCGCTGGTAGACTCTTGCGCATGACCATCGACTCCAACCTCGGCAAGGTCGACGAGGTGATGACCGCGCTCTATGACATCTACGATCCTGAGATCGGGATGAGCATCGTGGATCTCGACCTGATCAAGCACGTCGAGATCGGCGCGGAAGGGCAGCCCACCGAGATCAAGATGGTGCTCACCACCCCGTTCTGCCCGTGGGCCGGCGACCTGATCGCGACCATCAAGCAGCGCGCCGAGGAGGTCGTGGGACCGCCCGTAAAGGTGACCCTGCTGGCCGACCGCTGGGAGCCGCCACCCGGCCTGTTCTAGCTCCGGCACACCCTCGCCGGCCAACGCATCGCGGCGGCTACCATGGCACCGTGCGGATCTACACCCGAAAGGGCGACACCGGAACCACCGGCCTGCTCTACGGTGGCGCCCGCATCTCGAAGGCCGACCTTCGCACCGACGCCTACGGCAGCACCGATGAGGCCGTCTCGGAGCTGGGCCTGGCGCGCGCGGCGTTCGGCGCGCTGACGGACCGTACCGAGGCGCGGCTCCACGAGCTGATCCTGCGCATCCAGCGCGAGCTGTTCGTGGTCGGCGCAGAGCTGGCCACCCAGCCAGCCCGCCGAGGCAAGCTCACCCCTGGCAGGACGCTCGTCACCGGCGAGATGGTCACCGCGATCGAGCGCGACATCGATGCGCTGGAGGCGGACTACCCAATGCCCGCCGAGTTCGTGCTCCCGGGAGAGTCGATCCCCGGCGCCGCCATCGACATGGCGCGTTCGACCGTCCGACGCGCGGAGCGGAGGGTCGTGGCGCTCGTCGAGGCGGGCGGATTGCCAACGGACTCGGCGGTGATGCCGTACCTGAACCGGCTGGCGGACCTGCTCTTCGTCATGGCCCGCGCAGCGGATGGCGGGTACGTGCGGTTGCACGAGGGTGGCTAGGGAAGCGTCGCTAGAATCGCTGGCAGCCACCGCACCCAATCGCGGCAGGTTGCCGCGCTTCCGACCACCGAGGAGATCTCCATGACCGTCGCGGCGTCGCCATTCCGGATGTTCATCAACGGCGACTGGGCCGACGCCGCCAGCGGCGAGACGACCCAGGTGATCAATCCCGCCACCGAAGAGGTCATCGCCGAGGTTCCCAAGGGCTCCGAGGCCGATGTGGACCGCGCGGTCGGCGCGGCGCGGACGGCGTTCGCAACCTGGTCCCTGACGACCCCGGCCGAGCGGTCAGGCATGCTCCACAAGCTCGCAGATGCCATCGCCGATCACGCCGCGGAGCTCTCCGCCCTGGAAAGTGCCAACGTCGGCAAGCCCAAAGGGACCGCGGACTTCGACCTGGAGTTCACGATCGACAATGTCCGCTTCTTCGCCGGGGCGGCGCGGGTCGTGGAGGGGAAGGCGGCGGGCGAATACGTCAGCACCCATACCAGCATGATCCGCCGCGAGCCCGTGGGCGTCATCGGCCAGGTGGCGCCCTGGAACTACCCGATCATGATGGCGATCTGGAAGCTGTGTCCCGCGCTGGCGGCCGGCTGCACGGTCGTACTCAAGCCATCCAGCGCCACGCCCCTCACCGCCATTCGCCTGGGCGAGCTGGCGGCCGACATCTTCCCCAAGGGGGTCCTCAACGTGGTGACCGGCCCGGGGGCGGTGGTCGGGCATCGGCTGGTCACCCATCCACAGGTCGACATGGTCTCGCTCACCGGCGACACAGCCACCGGCAAGGAGATCGCCGCGGCAGCGGCGGCATCGGTCAAGCGACTGCACCTCGAGCTCGGAGGCAAGGCGCCGGTCCTCGTTTTCGACGACGCGGACCTGGATGCGCTCGCGGAGGCCGTCAAGCTCGCCGGCTTCTTCAACTCCGGGCAGGACTGCACCGCTGCGACTCGGGTGATTGCCAGCGGCAAGATCTACGACGACGTGCTCGCGCACCTGGTCCCAGCGGTCGAGTCGCTCAAGGTTGGCAACCCGGCGGACGACGAGTCGCTCGACATGGGCCCGCTGGTGAGCAAGGGCCAGCAGGAGCGGGTCGCCGGCTTCATCGATCGCGCGCGTGGCTACGGCGCCACCATCGCCGCCGGAGGCGGGACGATCGGCGAGCGCGGGTTCTACTATCGCCCAAGCTTGGTGACAGACGTCGCGCAGGATTCCGAGATCGTCCAGTCCGAGGTGTTTGGGCCGGTCGTCACCGTCCAGCACTTCGCCGACGACGAGGAGGGGATCGCCTGGGCGAACGGCGTGCCGTACGGGCTGGCGTCTTCCGTCTGGACGCGCGACGTGAAGCGGGCCCTGAACGCGGCCCGCCGCCTGCGATACGGCACGGTCTGGATCAACGACCATCTGACGATCGCCTCGGAGATGCCCCACGGCGGGTTCGGTCAGTCCGGCTACGGCAAGGACATGAGCCTGTACTCCATCGAGGACTACACGATCGTCAAGCATGTGATGGCCAAGATCAGCTAGGCCGATATCTCCGGGAACGTGTGGCGCGGCGGAGGAGTGCCTTGGCTGGCTAGCGCAACAGCCGGCAGCACCCCTCCGCCACGCCAGACATTAGCTCGAGGCACATCGGCCGAGCCGGGCCTGAGCCCGGGAGGGATTTCGCCGGCGCCGCCTGGTACGGGACGGCGCAAGTGCCCCTTGCGTTGTGGCAATCGGCGACGCATGCGAGGTCCGATGTGTCCCGTTCATTGGTCACATTGCAGTCAGGACTTGCAAACCGACCACCGAAGTCGAGGTCGGGCGCCGGCTGACGACGGTCGATGCTCATGGCGCAAGCAGCGCTTGCATAACCAACTCGGCAGACGGTCGCCGCCGGAGGGCGACCCGCGCGTGGGTTTGGTAGTCTCTGCCGCAGGGCGGGGCCTGTTAGCATCGGGCCGATGACCGAGACCGAGGCTGCTCCGCCGGCGCCCGCTTCCACCCCGGCAGCGGCGCGGGGCCGGACGGCGCCGCTCGACTCGTTCGAGGCCGATCGGCTCTTCCGAGATGGGGTAGCCCTCTTCAACGGCTCGCGGTACTGGCACGCCCACGAGGCGTGGGAGACTCTCTGGCGGGCCGCGGAGGACAAGGATCGCGATTTCTACCAGGGCCTGATCCAGGTTGCGGCAGGATTGCTGCACCTGCAGCGGCGCAACGCTCGTGGAGCGCGAAACAAGCTTGCCGAAGGGGTGGCCCGCCTGCGTCCGTACGAGCCGGTCCACCGCGGCGTGTTCGTCAACGAGCTGATCGGGAGGGCCGACCGAATCATCGACGAGCTCGATGGCGGCCACGTCCCGCACCTCATCCCGCCGGTCATCCGCTACGCCGAGGCGGCCCAGCCCGGCTGGGGGCGGTAGGCCGATGGACCCCGAGTCGCGCCTGCCCACCGGCGAGTTCCGGACCGAGCACGACTCGATGGGGGAGGTTCCAGTGCCCTCCGCGGCGAAGTGGGGCGCCCAGACGCAGCGGGCGGTCGAGAATTTCCCGATCTCGGGGCAGCGCCTCGAGCGCGCGCACATCGCCGCCCTGGGGCGCATCAAGGCGGCGGCTGCCCGGGTCAACGCCGAGCTCGGAGTCA
The DNA here is from genome assembly GCA_030774475.1 of Chloroflexota bacterium. GTDB lineage: Bacteria > Chloroflexota > Limnocylindria > QHBO01 > QHBO01 > CF-82. The sequence continues at coordinate 13,317 of JALYLB010000065.1, forward strand.
TCGGCGCAGACGTGGCCGACGCGATCCAGGCGGCAGCCGATGAAATCGCGGATGGCCGCTGGGACGCCGAGTTCCCGGTCGACGTGTTCCAGACCGGGTCGGGCACGAGCTCGAACATGAACGTCAATGAGGTGATCGCCACCCTGGCGAGCGAGCGCCTCGGCGCACGGGTGCATCCCAACGACCAGGTCAATGCGAGCCAGTCGACCAATGACGTGTTCCCCTCGTCGATCCACATCGCGGCGACGGATGCGGTGGTCCGGGATCTCATCCCCGCGCTCGAGCATCTCGCTGGGAGCCTCGAGCGCAAGGCGGCAGAGTTCGCCGGGGTTGTGAAGTCGGGTCGCACGCACCTCATGGATGCCACGCCGATCACCCTGGGTCAGGAATTCAGCGGATACGCGGCCCAGGTCCGGCTCGGCGTGGAGCGGCTGCGCGACACCCTGCCGCGCGTCGCCGAGCTGCCCCTCGGAGGTACCGCAGTGGGTACCGGGATCAACACTCCGCCGGGGTTCGCCGCCAAGGTCATCGCGGAGCTGCGGCGTTCGACGGGCCTGCCCCTGACCGAAGCGCGCAACCACTTCGAGGCACAGGGGGCCCGCGACGGCCTGGTCGAGCTCTCCGGCCAACTGCGGACGATCGCGGTCAGCCTGACCAAGGTCGGCAACGACATCCGCTGGATGGGTTCCGGGCCGCGAGCCGGACTGGCGGAGATCCAGCTGCCCGACATCCAGCCAGGGTCATCGATCATGCCCGGCAAGGTGAACCCGGTCATGGCCGAGGCCCTCACGATGGTCTGCGCGCAGGTCATCGGCAACGACGCGGCGGTCGCCTGGGGTGGCGCGGCCGGAAACTTCGAGCTCAACGTCATGATGCCGATGCTCGCCCGCAACCTGCTCGAGTCGATCCGCCTGCTGGCCAACGCCAGTCGCCTCTTCGCCGACCGGCTGGTCGACGGCATCACGGCCGATGTGGCGCACGCGCGGGCATTCGCCGAGGGCTCGCCGGCGATCGTCACCGCCCTCAACCGGCACATCGGCTACGAGGAGGCGGCGAAGGTCGCCAAGCAGGCGGTCGCGGAGGGAAAGTCGATCCGCGAGGTGGTGATCGATCGCGGCTACGTGCGCGACGGGAAGCTGACCCAGGCGGAGCTCGACGACGCGCTCGACGTCCTCAGCATGACGCACCCCTGAGGCGAGGCGTCCCGGGGCCCACCCCTCATCGCAGCGTAGAATCCAGCCACCCGAGGAGGTTCGCCACGTGTCCACCACCGCCCCCACCAGCCCCGCCGCGCCCGGCTCGTCGGCCACCAGCTACCGCAACCTGATCGGCGGGAAGTGGGTCGATGCCCGCTCCGGCAGGACGTTCACCAGCGTCAGCCCGGCGAACCACGAGGACGTCATCGGCACGTTCGCGGCCTCGGCCGCCCCCGACGTGGACGCCGCCGTCGAGGCGGCAAAGGCCGCCTTCCCGGCGTGGAGCCTGATGCCGGCGCCCAAGCGCGGGGAGATCCTGTTCAAGGTCGCTCGCCTGTTGGCGGAACACAAGGAAGAGCTCGCTAGGCTCATGACCCGCGAGATGGGGAAGGTGCTGGCCGAGGCTCGGGGCGACGTCCAGGAAGCGATCGACGTCGCGTACTACATGGCCGGCGAGGGGCGCCGCATGTTCGGGATGACCGTCCCCTCGGAGATGCCCGACAAGTTCGCCATGGCGATCCGCAAGCCGATCGGCGTGGTGGGGCTCATCACGCCGTGGAACTTCCCGGTCGCCATCCCCGGCTGGAAGCTCTTTCCCGCGCTCATCTGCGGCAACACCGCGGTCCTCAAGCCCGCCTCCGATACCCCGGCCTGTGTCGTCCGATTCGCCGAGCTGCTGATGGAGGGCGGGGTTCCGGACGGGGTCATCAACGTCGTCACCGGCTCGGGAGCCGATGTCGGCCATCCGATCGTCGAGCACGCGGACGTCAAGGTCATCTCCTTCACCGGCCACACCGATACCGGCGTCGACATCTCGACCCGCGCCGCGAGGACGCTCAAGCGCGTCAGCCTGGAGCTCGGCGGCAAGAACCCGATCGTCGTCTGGGAGGACGCCGATCTCCCGTTGGCCCTCGACTCCGTCCTGTGGAGCGCGTTCGGCACCTCCGGCCAGCGCTGCACCGCCGCTTCACGGCTCATCGTGCACCGGGCAGTCCACGACCAGTTCGTCGAGATGCTGCGCACGCGCGTGGCGGCGCTCGTCCTCGGCGACGGGCTGGACCCGAAGACCGATGTCGGGCCGGTGATCAACGATGCCGCCGTGGAGCGCATCGCCGGGTTCATGACGATCGGGCGCGGCGAGGCGGACCTCGTGATCGGCGGCGAGCCCGCTCGCGACGGTGACCTGGCCCGGGGCAGCTTCTTCGAACCGACCATCTTCACCGAGGTGAAGCCAGATGCGCGGATCGCCCAGGAAGAGATCTTCGGCCCGGTGGCGTCGGTCATCCCGGTCGATTCCTGGGAGGAAACCGTGCGGATCGTCAACAGCGTGAAGTACGGCCTCTCGACCTCGCTCTTTACCCGCGACGTCAACCTGGCGTTCCGGAGCATCCGGGACTTCGACTCAGGGCTCGGGTACGTCAACCACGGCACCATCGGCGCCGAGGCGCACCTGCCCTTCGGCGGAACCAAGGCGACAGGCAACGGCCACCGCGAGGTAGGCCAGGCCGCCCTCGACTTCTTCAGCGAGTGGAAGAGCGTTTACATCGACTACTCGGGCAAGCTCCAGCGAGCCCAGATCGACATGACCTTCGTCGACCAGGAGCAGGTCTAGGCGGGCGTTCCTCGTCGCAACAGCGCGCCTTTGCGCGATGAGGCTGTGCGTGCGACCATCCGGCCGCCATGCGGCTGCCGTACTTCCCGCTCCACGTCGTCCTCTTCCCGCACCTGCCGCTCCCCCTCCACATCTTCGAGGAGCGCTACCGCGCGCTGGCCCGCGACCTGACCGCGGACGACTCGCCTTCTGGTGGGCGGTTTGTCGTCTCCATGATCACCGAGGGCGCCGAGGTCATTCAGGGCAGGTCGGGGCCGGTGGCTCCCGCCCGAGGGAAGCGGACCGGGACGATCGCGGAGGTGCACACCGCGGAGCAGTTCCCGGACGGTCGCTGGGTGCTGCTGGTCGTCGGGGTTGCGCGCGCCGCGCTGGGCGCGGTTGACGCCAGCGGCAGCTACGACACGATCGATGCGTCGCCCCTGCCGGAGGTCGACGGGGAAGGCGCGCTGACGCTCGTGCCGCGAGTGCAGGCGGCCCTCGATTTGTACCTGTCGAGCGTGAAACGCTTCGTGGCGGCCGCAGCGTCTTCAGGTGACACCCCCAGGGAGCCTGCGGACGTGGCCGCTTCACTCGATGCCGTGCTCAAGCCAATTCGACTGCCAGACGAACCACTGGCCGCGAGCTATGCGGTTGGCGGTCTGCTCCAGGTGGAGCTGACTCGCAAGCAGCAGCTGCTCGAGCTGCCTGATGCGGCGAGCCGGCTGCGCGCGGAGCTGACTCTGCTCCAGAGGGAATCACGCCTGCTGGCGGATGGCGCCCTGCCGCCGATCGGTGCCAGCGAGCTCCGGTACAACCCGAACTAGCCCGCGATGGCCCCGCCCACGCGCCGCGCTGGCAGCATCTTCTTCATGGTGGCCCTCCTGGCCGCCTGCGGCTCGCCCGACGGCAGCGCGAGCGCAACGGCCAACCCGTCTGAAACGCCCTCCGTGGCCGCGAGCGCGTCGTCGATCGCCAGTCCCGTGCAATCACCCAGCGGGGCAGTCACCACCGAGTACACCGTCGCAGCCGGAGATACCCTCTCGTCGATTGCGCGGGCATTCGACACCAGCGTGGCGCAGCTGCAGGCCTGGAACGCAGACCGCTACCCCTCACTGGTGAGCGACCCGGCGACCCTGAGCACAGGCTGGGAGCTGATCGTCGTCGGCGACCCGGCGATCACCCCCATGCCCGCGCCGACGCCGTCCCCGCCGGTCGCGGCAACCTGCCACGCGGGTAATCGAGTGGCGTCGGCGCCGGCCGTCGTGTATCGGAGCATCCCCAACGCGGGCACGGAGGTGGCACTGACCTTCGACATGGGCGGGCGCCTGGACCCGGCCCTCGACATCATGGCCTTCCTCGTCGCCAACAGGATCTGCGCCACGCTGTTCCCGACCGGGGCCATGGCGGCGACCGCCATCGGGCAGCGGGTCCTCGCGGTCATTCGCGCGCACCCCGAGCTGTTCGAGATCGGCAACCACACGATGCACCATTGCGACCTGATCCACGGAGGGCTTGGATCGCCAACAGAGGCCCCCTGCGCGACCGGTGGCCGTCCGACCGCGGCGTTCGTCCGCAAGGAGCTGACCGATGCCGCGGCCATCCTGGAGGCGGGCACCGGGCAACAGCCGCTGCCCTACTGGCGTCCGCCGTACGGGACCTACGACCAGGCGCTGCTCAACGTCGCGGCCGGCATCGGCTATGGGAGGACGTTGCTGTGGGACGTGGACACCATCGACTGGAAGCCGATCGTGGACGGCGGCCCGACCGCGAAGCAGATCTCCGAAAAGGTGGTGGCCAGGGCGGTCAACGGCTCGGTGGTGCTGATGCACCTCGGTGGCTACGAGACGCTCGCGGCATTGAAGACCATGGTCCCCGGGCTGCGCCAGCGCGGCTTCCTTCTCACCTCGATCTCCGACCTGCTCGACGGTCGTTGACCGGCGGGTGGGGTCAGCCGGGCAGCGCCTCGGTCATCGCCTCGCCGAAGATTGACACCGCGGTGTCCACCGCATCGCCGTCGACGATGAGCGGCGGGCAGAAGCGGAGGGTCGATTCGCCGCATTCGAGGATGAGCAGCCCGCGCTCGAACGCCGCTCGCTCCACCTTCGCCGCCTGCTCATGCGTCCGGAACTCGACGCCGATCATCAGGCCCGGGCCACGGATGTCCCAGACCGGCTCATGATCACTGGCCATCTGCTCGAGGCCCGCCTTCAGGCGCTCGCCCATCCGCGCGGCGTTCCGGAGAAGCTGGCCCTCCTCGATGACCTTCAGGGTGGCGAGCCCCGCCGCGGCGCAGACTGGGTTTCCGGCGAAGGTCGAACCGTGCGCTCCGGGCTTCCAGGACCAGACCGACTCGCGCGCCAGGAACGCGCCGATGGGCATCCCCGAGGCGATTCCCTTGGCGGTCAGGACGATGTCCGGCTCGACGCCGGCGTGCTCCATCGCCCACCAACGACCGGTCCGACCGATCCCTGACTGGATCTCGTCAGCGATGAGCAGGATCCCATGCTCGTCGCAGATCTCGCGAAGGCCCTGGAGGAAGGCGCGCGGGGCCGGGAAGTAGCCGCCCTCTCCCTGCACCGGCTCGATCACAATCGCGGCCACGTCGGTCGGGGCCATGATCCGGCCCAGGATGCTGCGACGCAGGACCTCGAGCTCCTCGGTTCCGTCGCCGCCAGTGGGCCCGCGCCAGCCGCGGACTCGTGGGAACGGCGCATGCTCGACCATCGGCAGCAGGGGACCGAACCCGGCACGCTGGCGGACCTTCGAGGTGGTGAGCGAGAGCGCGCCAAGCGTTCGTCCATGGAATGCGCCCTCGAAGGCGATGATCCCGGAGCGTCCCGTGTGGTAGCGGGCGAGCTTGATGGCGCCCTCGACCGCCTCGGTCCCCGAGTTGGTGAGGAAGACGCGCGCCGGCTCGGCGAACGGGGCAAGGCTCGCCAGCTTCTCGCTGAACTCGATGTAGCGTGGCTCGTAGAAGTCAGTCGCAGCGATGTGGATCAGCCGTTCGGCCTGGTCCTTGATGGCCTGCACCACCTCGGGGTGGGAATGGCCGGTCGAAGCCACCGCGATGCCCGCGGCGAAGTCGAGGAATCGGTTGCCGTCGACGTCGGTCACGACCATGCCCGCGCCCGACTCGGCGACAAGCGGGTAGGCTCGGGTCAGCGACGGGCTCGCGACGCGCTCGTCGCGCTCGATCAGCGCGCGGGCGCGAGGGCCGGGAAGCTCGGTGACGATATGCGGCGCCGCCAGCTTCGTGGCAGCAGGAACCGCGGAGGGCTGCGTGCGCATGACGAGAGACTCCGGGATCGGAGCGGCGCGTCCTGCCCGCGCCCTTGGCTAGATCGGCCCCATCCTAGCAGCCGGATTTGCCTCCGGTAACCCCCTCACGGGCCGGCACCGGTGCGTCCGTGCACGGACGAAACGGCCTCCCCGATGAGGCCCGGACCGCGATACACGAGCCCAGTCCAGAGCTGCACCAGGTCTGCCCCCGCCGCGATCGCCGCAGCGGCGTCGCGCCCCGAGCCGATCCCGCCCGAGGCCGCGATCGCCAACCGATCGCCGACCGCTTCTCGGACGGCTGCCACCAGCTCGAGGGTCCTCCCCAGCAGCGGCCGCCCCGATAGGCCGCCCGCCTCGTCGCAGAGCGGCCCGCTGGTCCGCGGGCCTGGTCGGGTCGTCGTCGTATTGGCGATGATGAGGCCCTTGCCCCCGCCGTCGGCCACGGCGCGAGCCAGTGCCAGCACCTCGTCGTCGGGGAGGTCCGGGGCGAGCTTCACGAACAGCGGCGGCGCAACGCGGAGCTCGTGCCCGGCCCTCGCGAGGGTCTCGAGCAGCGCCGCCAGGGTGGCCGGAGTCTGCATCGCCCGCAGCCCCGGTGTGTTGGGGGATGACACGTTGAGCGCCACGTAGTCGGCCACGGGCGCGACCGCGCGATAGGCAGCGGCGAAGTCGTTGAGCGCCCCGTCCTCGGGCGTCTCCCGGTTGCGACCGATGTTGATCCCGATCGCGAAGCCCGCGGGCAGCAAACCTCGCGCCTGTGCCACGCGTGCAGCGAGGGCCTCGGCACCGCCGTTGTTGAAGCCCATCCGGTTGATGAGCGCCTCGTCGGCGGGAAGCCGGAAGAGGCGGGGCGCCGGATTGCCTGCCTGTGCCACCGGGGTGACGGTCCCCACCTCGACGAACCCGAACCCGAGCGCGGCCCAGCCACGCAGGGCCACGGCGTCCTTGTCGAAGCCCGCCGCGAGGCCGATCCGATTGCGCAGGACCAGCCCGGCCACCGTGACCGGCGCGCCCTGGCGCGGGTGAGCCGCAGCCACGGCGAGGGTGGCGCGTCCCGGCGCCACGATGGCGACGCGACGCAGTGCTCCCAGGGTCAGCCGGTGGATCCGCTCGCTGTCAACGCGGAAGAGGATGGGACGGGCCAGGCGATACGCTGCCGTGCTGAGCCCCGGCCAGCGCATCGGTCAGTCGTCGGAGGCTCGCGGGAATGCCATCTCCACCGGGTAGACCGGCGGCAATGGCTCGCCCTCGCCATCCTCCCGCTGGCTGGCCGGCGCCATCAGCTCGTGCCAGACCTCGATTCCAGCTGCCGGCGGGTCGTTGAGCTCCTTGATGGCGACGATCCCATCGAACCGGATTCGCCCCGGATCGCCGTCCTCGGTATGCAGCTCGTCCTCGTACTCCGGCGCGATCTCGCAGGCGCGCCCGAGGGCCGCCTCCTCGTCGGTGCCGTCGACCAGGATCACGCGGTCCTCGACCATGCGCGAGATGGGTGGATCGCCGATGAGGTAGCTGTAGCGCAGCTGGACCGCATACCAGCCGCTGGGGTCCGCGATGGCGGCCTCGTCACCCGGTCGGGCAATGGCGGTCATGACCCAGCGGTCTCGTCGCCCATGATCGTCTGCGATTGCTCGCGCAGGAACTGCTGGACGTAGTACGGGCCCAGACCGTTCTTGCCGGAGCTTCCGGATCCTTTCCAGCCGCCAAAGGACTGGATCCCGGGCCACGCCCCGGTGGTGGCGCCAGCGCGGCGGTTGACGTAGACCACGCCGGCCTGGATCTCGTCGAGGAAGTGACGGATCTCGCCCGCGTCGCGGCTGAAGATCCCCGCCGTCAGGCCGTACGCGGTCTCGTTGGCATGAGCGAGGGCCTCGTCGAGCGAATCGACCTCGCCGATCACCAGCAGCGGGACGAAGAGCTCGTCACGGAAGAGCCGATGGGTGAGCGGCAGGCCGGTGACCACGGTTGGGGTCGGGAAATAGCCGCGCTCGGTGCCATTGCCGGTCAACACCGCACCGCCGACCTCGACGGTCCCGCCGTCGCGCTTCGTCTCCTCGACTGCCTCGGTGAATTTGCGCAGAGCTGCCTCGTTGATGACCGGCCCCATCCAGTTCTCGCGCCTGGTCGGATCGCCGACGGCGATCTGTCTCGTCTTCTCGACGAGCAGGTCGACGAACTCGCGCGCCACGTGACGCTCGACGTAGACGCGGCTGTTGGCGCTGCACTTCTGGCCGTCGTAGCCGAACGCCGAGCGCATCACACCTTCGGCAGCCTCCTCGAGGTCGGCGTTGCGGGTGACGATGGCCGGGTTCTTCCCGCCCATCTCGGTGATGATCGGGCGGGGGTAATCCCGCGTGAACCCCTTGTACAGGCGCATCCCGACCTCGTAGCTGCCGGTGAATACCAGCCCGTCGATCCCGGGGTTGCTCTCCAGCTCTGCTCCGACCGACTCCCCCGGCCCGGTGACGACGTTCACCGCGCCGGCCGGCACACCAGCCTCCCGCAGCGTCTCCGCGAACGTGTAGGCCAGGAGCGGGGCGTCGGACGAGGGCTTCATGACCACGGTGTTGCCGGCGATGAGCGCCCCCGCCGCGGGCCCACCGGCGAGAGCCATCGGGAAGTTGAACGGCGAGATGACCGCCCAGACGCCGTGCGGCTTGAGGATCGAGCGGGTGTGCTCGGCGGGCGAGAGGGAGCCCATCGGCTGGGAGAAGCCATGGTTCCGTTCCATCGTCTCGGAGTAGTAGCGCAGGAGGTCGGCCGTCTCCTCGACGTCGCCCAGCGCTTCGAGCCGGTTCTTGCCGACCTCGAGTGCCATGAGCGCCGCGTAATCGAACTGGCGCTCGCTGATCAGGTCTGCGGCGCGCCGCAGCAGCTCGATGCGCCGCTCCCAGCCGACGTCGCGCCACGCGGGGTACGCCGCACGGGCCGCCGCGATCGCGTCCTGGACGTCACGGCGGGTGCCGATGGGGAAGCGCGATACCACGAGGTCGTTATCGATGGGCGATCGGTCGTCGAACTGCTCTTCGCCCATCCGGCGCTCGTCGCCGATGAGCATCGGAAAACTCTGGCCAAGCCGGGAGCGGGCCTCTTCTACGGCACGATCGAAGGCGGCCTGCAGCTCCTCGTTGTCGGCCGACAGGGTGGCGTAGGTGATCTTCATCCGTGGCGTGCTGGCGGTAGCCATCGGGTGCGGCCTCCTTCGACGAGCGGGATCGGCCCGCAGGCGGCGGGCGCCATCGGTCAAGCGGAATGTGCGGGGCCATTATCGCACCGCCCTGTCGAAGACAGGCCGAGAGCCAGGCTCCGGGGGGAGAAGAGCCTGGCCCTCGACGCGCGCATCCTACACGGGCCCGTTCAACGCTGCAACACGGATTCTGCAAGGTTTTTGCAGTCCGTGCACCGATTCCGTCAGTGTGGTGACCAGACGCGACACCTACGGCTTCGCGCGATGAAACAGCCCCAGCTTGAGCTCCAGCGAGGTCCGATGGGGTCCCATCAGGAACGCCCGACCACGGTCGCCGTACAGGCGCAGGAGCAGCTCCTGGGCGGTCTCCTCGTCGCGAAGGTCGAGCTTGGCATGCACGACCTTGATCTTGAACCCGTTTCGCAGCCACCAGCCCGTCCGGCGCTGCGTTGCCTCGAGGGCATGGGCCACGACCTCGGGTTCAAGGAGGGCCTGGACGTCGTCGCGCCCGTAGTAGCCGATGACGATCAGTCGGCCGCCGGGGCGCAGGACGCGCATCGCCTCCGCGATCGCCGGCAGCGAGGCGTCGTCCGGATCGATGCCTCCTGAGAGCACGATGTCCACGGCGGCGTCGCGCAGGGGCAGGGAGGTCGGCACCCCTTCGATGATCCGGATGTTCGGCTGGTGCGCCGCGGTCGCGCGCCGGCGAGCGGTCTCGAGCAGGGCCGGGTCGGATTCGATCCCGTAGGTGCGCCCGGTTCGTCGGGCGAGGAGCATCGGATAGTGCCCGATCCCCGTCCCGATGTCGGCGATGCGCTTCCCAGAGAGTGGCAGGATCCGCTCCAGGGCGGTGAGGACCTTGCGGTCCGGATCAATCACCTCCCCAAGGCGCGCGTGCAGCTCGGGGTCGGGATCGGTCCACGGCGGGAGGACGGCGAACATCTGCGGACCTCTATGGGATCGTGACCCGCGTCTCGGCGGGACCGCCGGACTCGGCGGCCAGGAGCGCCTCACCCGCGAGCAGCTGGAGGTCGAAGCTGACCGCCCCGGCCGCCTTGCGGGTGGCGATCAACGGGATCGTCAGCGTGGCCTTGGGGAGCAGCGGTCCCCAGCCTACCGAGATCGTGCCGGCCGGCTCTCCCTGCTCGCCGGGTCCGACCACCCACTTCGTCCAGGGCTGCACCAGCGCGAAGCCAAGGCGGCCGGCCGACGGCTGGAAGGGGGAGAGGAAGACGATCCCATTGAGCGGCGACGGCCAGCGCAGGACGATCTCCTTGATCCTGCTGGTCGACAGGTTCGTGACGGTGACCGTCAGCCGGCCGACCCCCGACGACGGGACGGAGGGAGTCACGCCCACGCGCAGGCGCCGCGGATCGCGTGTCGTGGGCAGCGCGAGCGAGAGCGCAGGTTCCGGGGTCGCCGTGGGGGTCGCGGTCGGGCCAACGGTCGGTGATGCGGTGGGTGATGGGCTCGGGCTGGGACTGGGGGTCGGCGTCGGTGAGGGGGAGGCGCAGGCCCCAAGGGCGAGGAGGAGCAGCACGACGATATCCACCGAACGCCGGGCGGCGGCAGGAGATGCGGGTGGGCGCGGCGTGGTTGGCATGTTCAAGAGGATCCCGTCCGCTCTGGGCATCGTCCGCGGTCTGCGGCTGGCTGTGTGCTCGGGAGAGCGTCGCCACGCATGGTACGGGAGCCGGCGGCGCGGTGCGGCTCTGCGGCCTTCGGCTCGCGGCGCCCTTGTGCCCGACCGCCCTGTGGGAGGACGATGATGCAGAGGAGGATGCACGCGATGATGGCCGCCGCCTTCGACCCTGGCCGGCTTGGGCCGGCCGAGCTCGCGCAGCTCGACGTGATCGAGATTAGCGAGGAGCCCGATGCACCAGTAGGCCCGCCCCGAGATCCGCTGCGCTGGCTCATCGGCGAATCGGGCGCCGCGCAAGCAGCCTTCGCGAACGATCGCAGCGACCCGACCGGCACTGCCGGACTCTGGCGGGCGCTAGGCGCGCTCAGCGGCGGCTCGGACCGGGACGAGGCGCCGCGGGACTGAGCCGCCGAGGGTCGTGGATCACCCTTTGCCGGTCGACGGCCGGGCCATCGAGGTCACGGGGCAGGCTCCATCACCATCCCGCTGCGAGCGGGGATCACCAGCCGAAGGGCGCCGTCTGACCCGGTCGCCAGGTCAGGCAGCAGGTCCACGCCCGGAAGCGGAATGATGCGCAGCGCGCGACGGCCAAGTTCGGGAACGAGGACCTCCAGCGTCGCGCGCTCATCAGCGTTGTTGAGCGCAACGAGGACGACCGCGGAGCGCCCGTCGCCGCGGAGGTAAGCGAGCGCCGGGCCCGCGGCGCCCACCACCCGCAGCTCGCCAGCGCGGAGGGCCGGCGTCCGGCTGCGCAGCTCGATCACGCCGTGGGCGTAGGCGAGCAGCTCGTGGTCCCAGGCTTCGCGGTCCCACGGGAAGGACGCGCGCGACGCGGGGTCCATCTCACCCGCCATCCCGATCTCGTCGCCGTAGTAGACACACGGGGCGCCGGGGAACGTCATCTGGACCAGGAGTGCGAGCCGCATCGCGGCTAGGTCACCCCCGGCCATGCTGCGCAGCCGGGGTGTGTCGTGGCTGTCGACCAGGTTCAGCATCACGTCGCGAGCCTCGGCCCGATAAAGCTCGGCGAGGTGGGAGAGGCGTTCGGCGAACGCGGCCCCATCGAGCGGCATGATCCGTCGCGTCAGCCATGCGTGCTGAGCCACGACCCGAGGATCGAGATGGGCCCCCGCGGCGAAGCCGACGGTCGCACACAGGAATGGGTAGTTCATCAGTGCGTCGAAGGTCCGGCCGTCGAGCAGGGCGGGCCGCTCCTCCCAGTTCTCGGCGACGATGTACGCCTCCGGATTAACGGCCCTGACCCGTGCCCGGAACTCCTCCCAGAAGCCCGGAGTCTCGATCTCGGCCGCGACGTCGAGCCGCCAGCCATCGGCTCCGAAACGCGTCCAATGCTCTATTGCCCCGAACAGGTAGGCGCGGACCTCGGGGTTGTCGGTGTTCAGCTTGGGCAGCGCCGGAAGGTCCCACCAGGCGCGGTAGCCGAGGGTGGTGAGCGATTCGGTGCCCGCGGCGTGCGCCTCCGCCCACTCGGTCTCGAGGACCTCCGCAATGGACGGCTCGTCATATGCGCGGAGCTGCCTGCCGGCTGCCAAGAACTCGGGGTTGAGGATGAACCAGTCGACATATGGCGAGGCGCTGCCGTTCTCCATCACGTGGTGGAACGGCCAGAAGCCCCGGCTGGCGTGGTTGAAGACGCCGTCGAGGATCACCCGCATGCCACGCTCGTGGGCAGCATCGAGCAGCTCGCGGAGCGCCGCGTCACCTCCCAGGAGCGGGTCGACGGCGCGGTAGTCGTAGGTGTGGTAGCGGTGGTTCGCCGCCGAGGCGAAGATCGGGTTGAGGCTGATGGTGTTGACGCCGAGCCCCGACAGGTGGTCGAGGTGCTCGATGATCCCGATCAGGTCGCCGCCCTTGAACCCATGGCGAGTCGGTGGCGCGCCCCACGCCTCGAGGCGCCCGGGCTTGGGGACCCGGGCGCTCGAAGCGAATCGGTCCGGAAAGATCTGGTAGACGATGGCATCCCGGACCCAGGGCGGAGGATCGGTCCCCATCCGGTTGGACGCTACCATCACGCGGTGGACGGCGGCGCGGCATCCGACGAGCGAGCTCGGGCGGAGCCATCGGCTCCAGCCGAGGAGCGCACACCGCTGGGGGTCCTGCTCTGGTTCGCCTGGGCCTTCGTGCTGCTGGCGATCACCGGGCTCCTGCTGCCCCGGATCATCAGCTTCGTCGACTTCTCCGAACGGGCACCCTTCTCGTTGCTCGGCGTGTTCATGATGGCCGAGCTGGCGGTGGTGATCTTCGGGATCACGGTTGCCCTCCAGCGCAAGAAGGTCGCCTGGCGGTTCGCGATCTTCATCGCCCTGCTGCCGGCTCCGATCCTCGCCGGACTCCCACCGGCGGTTCTCTCATTCAGCGCCGCCGCGGCGTCCGGCTGGTTCGCCCTGTTCGTGCCGGTCGGACTGCTGCTGAGTGCGATCCTCGTCTTGCTGCTCCTGCGTCCCCGCGCCCGCGACTACTTTGCGGAGGACTGAGCCGAACCGGTCGCGAACCTATACTCTGCCGGTGATGACGCGGCTCGCATCGCCGACCGTCGCTGCGACCGGCACCATGCGGGCGCTCGCCAAGACCGTGGCGGCGCCAGGGGCGGAGCTGATCGAGCGGCAGATCCCGGTGCCGGGGGCGGGCGAAGTCCAGCTCAAGATCGTGGCCGCCTCGATCTGTGGCACCGACTACCACATCTACGCGTGGGATCCGTGGGCCAGCCAGATCGTCCGGCCGCCGACCATCCTCGGTCATGAGCTGGCCGGGATCGTGTCCGCGACCGGGGCCGGGGTGTCCCGGGTCAGGGAGGGAGACCTGGTCGGGGTCGAGAGCCACATCGTCGACTGGACCTGCGCACAGTGTCGGGCGGGGAACATGCATCTGTGCCGAAACCTCAAGGTCATAGGCGCGCACGTCGACGGTGGGTTCGCCGAATACGTGGTGATCCCCGAGACGAATGCGATCGAGAGCAACGGGTTGGACCCAGCCGTCGTCGCGCTCCAGGAGCCGATGGGCAACGCGGTGCACGCCGCCTTCGTAGAGCCGATCGAGGGCAAGTCGGTGGCGATCACCGGCTGCGGCCCCATCGGCCTGTGCTCGATCGGGATCGCCCATGCGGCCGGCGCATCGATGGTGATCGCCACCGACACCGAGCCGTACCGTGTCGAGCTGGCTCGAAGCATGGGCGCCGACCTTGCCCTAGATGCCCGCGACCCCGACACGGTCCGCACGATCGTCGAAGCGACAGGCGGCGACGGGGTGGAGGTCATCCTCGAGATGAGCGGCGCCGGCCCGGCACTCGGGCAGGCGCTTGAGTTCGTGACGCGCGGTGGACGGATCAGCCTGCTCGGGATCTTCCCTGAGCCAGTGACCGTCGACCTCTCCGACCTCGTCATCCAGAAGGGGGTCCGGGTCTACGGCATCTACGGCCGCAAGATCTACGACACCTGGGACCGGACGCAGGCGCTCCTGCGCTCCGGCCGCTTCGACCCCAGCCCCATTCTCACCCATCGGCTCGACCTGGCCGACTGGGAACGTGGCTTCGAGCTCGTCGCGTCGCGGCACGCCGGCAAGGTGGTCCTGCTGCCATGACCGCGCGCGCACGCGATCCGCTGTCCTTCCTGGACGCCGAGATCGAGGACCTCAAGGCCAAGGGCCTGTTTCGCCGCCTGCGCGTGGTGCAGAGCGAGCAGAAGAGCCGATGCCTCATCGACGGGCGCGAGGTGATCACCCTGTCGAGCAACAACTACCTCGGGCTGAACACGCACCCGAAGCTCCGCGATGCTGCGATCCGGGCCATCGAACAGTTCGGCGCGGGCTCCGGCGCGGTGCGGACCATCGCCGGCACGATGAGCCTGCACGAAGAGCTCGAGGCGCGCCTCGCGACCTTCAAGCATGTCGAGGCGGTCCTCACCTTCCAATCGGGCTTCACGTGTAACACCGGCGTGATCCCGATCCTCGCGCCGGAGGGCGCGGTGATCGTCTCGGACGCGCTCAACCACGCCTCGATCATCGACGGGATACGGCTGACGAAGGCCGAGCGCCGGATCTTCCCCCACGCGGATACCGATGGCCTGCGCCAGGTGCTGCGGGAGGTGCGCGCGGCGCCGGGTGGGGCCGAACGGATCGTCCTGGTGCTGACCGACGGGGTCTTCAGCATGGACGGCGACATCGCCCGCCTGCCCGAGATCGTGGAGGCCGCCGAGGAGGCGGATGCCATCGTCTACGTGGATGACGCGCACGCCTCGGGTGTGCTCGGCCGGAACGGCCGCGGATCGGTCGACCACTTCGACGTGCATGGCCGCGTCCACGTCCAGGTCGGGACCCTCTCCAAGGCGATCGGCGTGCTGGGCGGCTACGTCGCAGGCTCGGCAAGCCTGCGGACCGTCCTCGAGCACCGGGCGCGGCCATTCCTCTTCTCGACCTCACACCCGCCGGCCGTGGCCGCCGCCTGCCTGGCCGCGATCGACGTGCTCGAGACCGAACCGGAGCTCATCGAGCGGCTGTGGGAGAACACCCGATTCTTCAAGGCCGGGCTCGCCGCCCTGGGATTCGACATCGGCCACTCCGAGACCCCCATCACGCCGGTGATCGTGGGCAAGGGGGCCCTGGCAATGAAGCTGTCGGATCGGCTCTTCGAGGAAGGCGTCTTCGCGATGGGGATCGGCTATCCCACTGTCCCCGAGGATCGGAGCAGGGTGCGGACGATCGTCACGGCCGAGCACACCCGCGAAGAGCTCGAGACATGCCTGGCCGCCTTCGAGGCGGTGGGTCGCGAGCTGGCCCTGATCTGACCCCAGCGGACCGGTGCGCGAGGACACCGAGGGACTGGCCGCAGGGCGTGGGTGATGGTACGGTTCCGCGGCGCGAGCGCGCTGCCCAGCCTGCGAAGAGGTACCGGTTTTAACCCCATGCGTGAGCGACCGTTGGACATCATCCTGCCCGGTCCATACGCCGATGCCGACCGCCGGGGCGCGCCCCCCACTGCCACGCCTCGCACGCTCGATGATGCCAGCGTCGACGCCCTGGCGCGCGCGGCTGCCGCCGGCGACGTGGGCGCAGTCGGGCGACTCTACGACGAGCTCGTCGGGCCCATCTATCGCTTCGTCGCCCTGCGGATTCGGCGCCGCGAGGATGCCGAGGACATCACCCAGCTCGTCTTCGAGCGGATCGTTGCCGGCCTGCCGCGCTATCGGGCCGGACGGAGCCCGTTCGCCGCCTGGGCGTTCCGGATCGCGCGCAATGCGGTGATCGATCACGTCCGCCGCGACCACCCGACCGAGCCGCTCAACCCCATCCACGACCTGGCCGACGGCGCGGAGGTCGAGGCGCTCAGCCTGCGCGGGGAGCAGATCCGCGAGCTGCGGCAGGCGATGGCCTACCTCACCCCCGACCAGCAGGAGGCGCTCGCCCTGCGCTTCGTGGCCGGGCTCTCGGCCGAAGAGGCAGCGCAGGCGATGGGGCGGCGGGCGGGCACCATCCGCGGCCTGACCTTCCGCGCGATCGGGGCCCTTCGCCGCCACCTTGCCGGCGAGGAGGGCGAGGCATGAGCCTCATCGATGCGCCGATGGCGCTCCTCGACCGCATCCTGGCGCGGCGATCGCAGCCGGTGCAGCCTGACGACCCGATTGCCCGGATGGTGGCTCGCACCACCGGTCGGCTCCACCCGGAGGGCGACTACCGCCGTCGCCTGCGCGGTCGGATCGTCAACCAATACGTCGCCATGCGCGAAGGAATGGTCAGCCCCATGGAGCCCCATCTCGAGATGGGCCGGCTGGGGCGCGCCGTGCTGTACGCAACATTTGGCGTCGCGTGCTCGGTCTCCGCGGTGGGAGCCGCCTCGACCAGCTCGCTGCCGGGCGACCCGCTCTACGCGGTGAAGCGACAGATCGAGGAGCTGCGGATCCAGATCGCACCGCCTTCGGTCCGTGCCAGTCTCGTGGCCGCCGAGCTCGAGGAGCGGCTTTCCGAGGTCGAACGGCTCGCCAGCGCTGGCCGGTGGGCTCTGGTGTCGATGGCGAGTGCCGAGGCGGTCGCGGCCGAACGGCGGCTGGTCGCTGTGGCGGGGACCCTCCCGGCCGAGGAAGCGGCGAACCTCGAGCACCACCTCCAGGTCCTCACCGGCTTGCTTTCCACGGCCCCGCAGAGCGCCCAGGTGGGGCTGCTGCACGCCATCGAGGCATCGAGCGCCGATCACGGCCAGGCAGCCGGGGGCGTGGGCCACGGTGCCGGCGGGATCGGCAAGGGCGGTCCAGACGGGCAGGGCGGCCAGGGTCCGACGGGTGGCCAGTCCACCGGTACCACCGTTCCGCAGCCCACGCCCGAGCCGACCAGGTCGCCGCACCCGGATCCGAGCCCCTCGGCATCCGCCGATCCGCAGACGCCCGCTGCACATCCCACGCGCTCACCGAGCCAGCCGCAGGACTCGAAGGCGCCCTAGCCGAGCGGAACGGCGAGGGGCAGTGAACCTCGCCATCGGTGGATCATCCGCCGTTCCCATGGCGTTCCCGCGGAACCGGCGCAGCCGTGGCGAAGCGTCGATCTGCGCACTCCCGGGGGTCCACATCGGCGCCCCGCACAACAGAAGACGGGGTAGAGGGCAAACCTCTACCCCGTCCCTGCCAGGGGGGCTGGTGCCATGTGAGGACCGGCGGGGGCCGGCCCTCACTTCAATCTACGGGTTACCGCCGGCGGCGCACCGCGCGCACGTTGGCGAAGGTCAGGGTGCCGAACGAGCCGAAGAAGAACAGGAGCAGCAGCTCGATCGGGACCTGGATGGGCTGTCCGTTCTGCCCGGACACCGTTGCGGTGTTCGGGACCGACGGGGTTGCGGCCTGGACCTGCTCCGACGTGACACGCACGTCATCCTGACCCTCGTCCTTGGGAGTCTGGTCAGAGACGATGCTCGCCACGTTGACGATCGGTCCCGTCTCGGGCGCGTCCTGGTCCACGGTCGTCACGAACGAGACCTTGCCGCTCGCGCTCAGCGTGGCGAAGTGCCACGTGACCGTGCGCGTCGTGCTGTCGTACGTCCCACCGTTGTCAGCGCTGACAAAGGTCAGGAAGTCCGGCAGCGGGTCGCTGATCACCGCGTTGGTGACCGGCCCGTCGGTCAGGGTGTAGGTCAAGGTCCAGGTGACCTGGCCGTTGGCCGGGGTCACTGACTTGAGAGTGCCATCGGCGTGGAAGACGAAATGAACCTCGTCCACGCTGCCAGCCTTCTCGATGACCAGGGTCGGGCAGACGACGTCGATCGACGCCGATGCCGTGACATCCGGGTTGTTGTCTGCGTGCGCGGTCGCCAGGTTGTCCAGCGTGCCGCAGTCCTCGCGGGTCGTCGGAGCGGTGACGGTCACCGTGGCCGGCGAGTTGGCCTTGGTCGTGACGCCAAGGTCCCCGAACGAGCAGTGCAGGTTCGCACCGCTGATCGCGCAGGAGTCGCTGTCATCGGTCCACGCCAGGCCACCCGGAAGCGGGTCGTCGAGCGTGACGTTGGTGGCCGTCCCGGGGCCTGCGTTCCACACCACGATGGTGAAGCTCGCACTGTCACCGCCGTTGATCGGGCTCTTTGCCGCGGTCTTGGCGATGTTCAGGCCCGGGCACTCGACGACTTCGGAAGCGCTCGCCGAATCGGAGCCGTCGTTGGTGGCGCTTGCTGACGCCGTGTTGTCGTAGGTTGCACAGCTGGACGCCGAGGTGGCCGCTGCGATGTGGACCTTCAGGCTGGCCCCAGCGGCCAAGCTGATTGGCTGTCCAGCGAGGCTCAGCGCCTGGCTGCCGTCCGCGCCGGTGATCGAGAAGGCCGCGAAGTCGAACTCCGAGGAATCGATCGCCCAGTGGACGGGCGTGGCCGCGTTGCCGGCGGGCAGCGCGTCGGTGAGGGTCACGCCAGCGGCGTCGCCCTTACCGGTGTTCTTGATCTCCACCGTGAAGCCGATCGGTGTGCCAGCCGAGACGGTCCCGGCGTCGGCAGCCTTGATGACCTCGATGACCGGGCAGAGGACCTCAGTCGAGTCGGAGGCTGAGCCGGAGCCGTCGTTGGAGGTGCTGACGGTGGCGGTGTTGTCGTAGACCTTGCAGCTGTCCTTGGTCGTGGCGCTCACGATGTGGACGCTCGTGCTGCTGTTAGCCGCCAGGGTGGTCGGGCTGTAGACCAGCGACTGGTCCGGTGCCGATCCGGAGATCGACCAGCCGGCGCTGAGGGCGGCGAGCGACCAGCTGACGCCCGTGCCAGCCGGCAGGGTGTCGCTGAAGCTCAGGCCCTTGGCCACACCGGCGCCCGTGTTCGACAGGGTGACGACGAAGCCGATCTGATCGCCGGCGCTGACCGACGCAGCGTCAGCGGTCTTGGTGACGTGGATGGCGGCCGGCTTCGCCTGGAAGCACTCGGTCGAGTTGTTCGTGTGCGACGTGGTGAGGTACTTCGACCCGGCGGGCGGGTTGTAGACCGCCAGGAAGCAGTACCAGCCGGCGGCGCTCGCGGTGAACGGATCGGAGGTCACGGTGACCGGGTTGGCCGGATTCGCAATGGTCTCCGTGCTCACCTTGTTGGCGGTCGAGTTGCAGTCCTGCGCGGACTGGGTCGGGCCGCAGACGTAGAAGTCCACGCTGCCGCCGATATTGCCCTTGGTGCCGGTCAGTGTGGCGTCGTCAGTGACGCTGTCGCCGACACTCACCGAACCGCTGGAGACCTGCGTCTCAAGAGCAGGCGGGGCGCAGAACGAGAACTTGCCCAGTACGAAGTCCGAAAGAGTGGAGGTCGGCTCCTGGGACGAGCGCGTCTCGGCCAGGAACGACGAGAAGCAGCCAGTGTCCAGGCCGAGGGCCGTCAGGTCGATGCCGCCCTCGTAGAGCGCTCCGGCGCCGCCCTTGCTGTCCGCCGGGAAGACGTTCGCGGTTCCCGCCTTGGGGGTGTAGGGCCAGGGGGACGCTGCATCGGCAAGGTTCGTGATGGCACATACGGACTGGCTGGAGTTGTTGCACTCCGTTCCGCTTGTGTCGAGCGTCAGGGCGCCCGAATGCCACTTGTAGACGGTGGCTGTTCCCTGGGCGCCGCCATTCGTGAAGTCGATCACCACCAGGATGTCGCCCTCGGCGTGCGTCCCGGTGAACCCGGTGCCGTTGCCGCTGCCGTTGCCGGCCTGGCCGATCGCGTTCTTGAAGAACCAGAATCCAGCGGTGGCGTCACCGGCAATGCTGTACCGGTCGAGCCCGAAGACGCCGATTGAGTGACCGTTCGTAGCGGTGTAGGCCGCGGCGAAGGCGTTCTCGATGTCGTCCTTGTCCTGGACCGACGTGGTCGCGCTCTGCTTCCACAGCCAGCTGGACATGTCATTGATGTCCTTGGTGGAGCCGCCGGTCAGGATGTCGTCTCCGGCGCCGAAGGTGTCGGACGTGAAGACGAGGTTATCGGCTCCCGAGGACGAGAACGGCGGGCCGTTGCGGTCGTTGTAGACCTGGTCCCAGTCGTGGGTCGACTGGGTGGTGGCGTTTCCGTCGAGCTCGAAGGTCGACGCATCGCCGACGTATGCCATCGCGGTCTGGTTGCCCAGGAGCTGCGATTGGACGACTGGCCCGAGCGGACCCATGACGACGTTGAGGATGAGTGCGAATACGACCGGGATCGCGCGGAATGGATTAAACGAATGATCCGATGTGTTCATCTATGGATGCCCCCTTGGCATCTGTCGGTCGCTGCCAGACCGGTTCTTTCGTTGACCGATAGACGGCTCGGCTACCTCTGCGGCGAGTCTTGAGCGGCGGCTGGGGAGCGTTCCGCCTCCGGGTCGGGTCCGACATGGGCAGGCTGTCGTTCCCAGATCACCGATGACTCGTTTCATGTTCCGGACCTGCGCCCCCTGGAGCGGCCGGTTCACCGTGTTCCTCGTCGCCCGCCACCTCGCGGAAATGGCTTCGGCGCGCCCAGATCTGTGCGCTGGGACCGCGAGTATGGGATCCCCGCCAGTACTTTGGTACCCCCGATCCTTAACACATGGAACGTTTTTGTGAGGTCTTGTGGAGACCGGTTTCCAAACATCGGTGACCGAAGGCACCGAGGGTCCCAGGACCATCGACTCAGCCGGGGCAAAGGAAGACCCCCGGCGCGCCGGGGGTCTCCGCTGCGAGGGTCGGCCGAGTCGCGGTGCCTACCTCTTGCTGGATGTCCTCACGTTCGCGTAGGCCATGGCCGCGAGGCCCGCAATCATGACCAGGGCAAACAGGATCGGGAGCGCAGGGCTCGATCCATCCATCGAGAAGGCGGTGTTCGGGGTGCTGGCTCCGGGGCTGCCGACGGCAGCCTGCACGCTTCCCTCGGTCGACGACGATGCGGCAGCGCTCACTGAGCTCTCAGCCGACGAGCTCGACGTCTGGGACGCGGGCTGCGAGGCTGGCTGGGACGCCGGCTGGGACGCCGGCTGTGAGGCTGGCTGGGACGCCGGCTGACTGCTTGACGCTGTCAGGCAATGGGAGAGCTGAAGGTGGTCGCTCTCGCTGCCCGCCCCGGTGTAGGTGACGAACGCATCGGTCTGGTCGGTCACCGTGCCCGACGAATCGGCGGCGAACGATCCATTGCCGTTCTGGGTCATGGGGTAGTCCACCCCATCGACCGTCAGGACTGCAGAGTCGATGCCGTCTGACGGAGAGAGCACCCAGTGCGCCCCGTCCGCGCACGGCAGGTTGTCGGAGCCGTTGAGACCCCATGCGATGGTGCCGGAGGCCTGCACGACGGCGGGCCGGGCGAGGAGGGCCATCGAGAGGGCAAGCGAGCCGATCGCCAGGATGGCGAGGGCAAGGCGCGTCGTCGGGCGCGCGAGGGTGTGGGTACGAATGTTCACAGTCGGATTACCTCGGATGATTCCAGTTCTCGGTGGGATAGTCGACCGAGACCCCCTGGTGTGTCTGGAGAATACCCGGGGGTACTGGGATTTGACTAGTACCGAAGGACCCCCGCGTTGTGGGGTCTTGGGGGGTTAGCGGTAGCCCGATGCGCAGCTTGTGTTGCCGGGCGGCAACGAACCCGGGACCCGGACGGTACGCGAGTACCAGACAGCCTCCGGCCCCATGCGTCAGCCGGTCCGGCCGCGCGGCTCCAACAGCACGACCTGCGCCTCGTCCGGGAGGTTGCTGGGGGTGACCGAGGCCTTCGGCTGGCGGACGACCTCGCCGGTCCCCATCTCGTGGAGGAACTTGTCGAGTGGGAGGAGGTCGCTCGATGCATTATCGACGGCGTAGTGCATCGGGATCACCATCCGCGGGCTCACCTGGGCGACCACCTCTGCCGCCTCCGCCGGGGTGATGGTGAAGACGCCGCCGGCTGGTACGAGGAGGACGTCGATGGGGCCGAGCTCGGCGAGCTGTTCCTCGGCGAGGAGGTGCCCCAGGTCGCCGAGATGGCAGACGTGGACGCCATCGATCTCGACGGCGAAGACGATGTTCTCGCCGCGCTGCGCGCCACGTTCGGGGTCGTGGAAGGTCCGCACGCCGGTGACCAGCAGGTCGTGGAACTCGTATTCACCGGGGCGAGTCAGAGTCAGCCCCGCGGTGATCGAGCGGGTGTAGGAATGGTCCGGGTGAGCATGCGAGATGGTGAGCAGGTCCACGTCGTGCTTCCCCGCCACGAATCCAGTGGACGGCGGGCAGGGATCGGAGATGACCGTCGCATCCTTGCCGCGAAGGCGGAAGCAGGCGCGGCCGTACCAGGTGATCTCCATGGGTGGACCGATGCTAGCGGATAGCACGAGCGCCGGTGCCCGCCCAATGACACCGGCGCTCGAAGGAGGGAGGGTGGAGGTAGAAACCCGTCTGGATCTCCAACTCGCAGGCTGAAGGCTACGAACTGCATGTGAATGCCAAACACTTGCGCCTGTAAAGAAACCTGAATCTTGGGACCCGCTGGACGCGTGCAACAATCCGGCCCATGCCCCTCCACCTTCGTCGGCTGGCTGCCCTGCTGACGATCCTGCTCTCGATCGCGATCACAGGGGTGGTTGTCCTGCGAGGGATGGGAGCCGACGTCGCGACCGGGCCGCTGCCCTCGGCCACGCCGGTCAGTACTCCCAGTGCCAGCGCCCGGGCGTCGAC
The DNA here is from genome assembly GCA_030774475.1 of Chloroflexota bacterium. Lineage (GTDB taxonomy): Bacteria > Chloroflexota > Limnocylindria > QHBO01 > QHBO01 > CF-82. The sequence continues at coordinate 36,299 of JALYLB010000065.1, forward strand.
GGGCCCCGGCCTGGCCGCCGTCTTTGCCCAGATCGAGTCCCAGGTGCGCGAGATGCGGGGCCTCCCCGCGCCGTCGATCGGCCAGGCGCAGGTCATCGGCCGCGCGCAGCTGGAGACGGAGCTCCGCGCAAGCTTTGATCGCGACTACCCGCAGGCGCGGCGCGATGCCGACAACCTGTTGCTGCGGTCGCTCGGTCTGTTGACGCGCGAGCAGGACTTCGCCCAGCTGCAGCTGCAGCTCCAGGCCGGACAGGTCATCGGCTTCTACGACGACAAGGCAAAGCGCATGGCGGTGGTCACCGACAGCGGCGTCGGGCCGGAGGTCAGGGTGACCTATGCGCACGAGTACACGCACGCGCTGCAGGACAAGGCCTTTGGGCTCGCCTCGCTCGACATCAACGCGGTTGGGGAGGACGACCGCGACCTTGCACGGCTCTCGCTGGTGGAGGGCGATGCGACGACCAGCATGCTGCTCTGGGCGATCGACCACCTCACGCCACAGGAGCTGCTGGAGATCAGCCGCACGCCGGCGCCGGACATGACGGGGATTCCCGCCTGGATGGTCGAGGAGCTCGAATTCCCGTACGTCACGGGAGCGAGCTTCGTCGAGCGGCTCTACGCGTCGGGTGGCTGGCCCGCGGTCGATGCCGCCTTTCGCACTCCGCCCGCGTCGACCGAGCAGATCATCCACCCCGACCGGTACACATCTCATGAGGCGCCGGTCAAGGTCTTGGCGCCGGCCCTGGCGAAGGCGATGGGCACGGGCTGGCACGAGGCGCCGGCGGACACGCTGGGAGAGGCCATCCTCTCGATCTGGCTGAAGGGTGTCGGTGTGCCGAGCGCCGATGCCGCGAAGGCAGCCGAGGGTTGGGGTGGCGACCGGGCGGTTGCCGCGTCCGGCCCCGACGGCGCGATGGTCCTCGCCCTGCGCCTCGCATGGGACTCGCCCGCCGACGCCACCCAGTTCGCCGCCGCCTACGCCCAGGCGGGAAGCCACCTGGCCCTGAAGTCCCGGCTCGTTCCCTTGTCTCCCACCCAGTCGCTGGTGGTACAGGCCAGCACCCAGGCGCTGTTGGACCGGGCGGTCGCCGGGCTGCGCTAGCGCTCCCCCCTACATCGACTCGGGTGCGCTGATCCCCATCAGCCCCAGCGCGCTGGCCAGCACCAGGCTCACGGCATCCACCAGCGCCAGCCGGGCCGCGGAGAGGGGCGCCTCGACGGGATCATCGGTCAGGACGCGGCAGTCGCGGTAGAACTGGGAATAGAGGCTGGCCACCTCGTGGCAGTACTTCGGCAATTCGTGGGTCTCGCGCCGCTCGGCGGCCTCCGCCACGACATCGGGGAGGCGGAGCAGCTCGCGGATCAGGGCCTGCTCTGCCGGATGGCGCAGGAGGCTCGCGGCATCGGCTGCTGAGGGAGCGATTCCACGCTCGGTCGCGTTGCGCAGGATCGAGCGGCACCGCGCGTGCGCGTACTGCACGTAGTAGACCGGATTCTCGTTGCCCTGGCGCTTGGCGAGCTCGATGTCGAAGTCGATCCCGGTCGTCGTGGTCCGCGAGCCGAAGAACCAGCGGGCGGCATCCGAGCCGATCTCGGCGAGCAGCTCGTCGAGGCTCACGAACTCGCCCGCCCGCTTGCTCATCCCGACCTCCTCGCCACCGCGCACGAAGCGCACCCAGGCCATCAGCAGCCATTGGACCGCCTCCGGGTCGAAGCCCAGGGCAATGGCCGCGGCGCGGTTGCGGGCCACGGTCCCGTGGTGGTCCTCGCCCCAGAGGTAGATGAGCTGCTCGAACCCGCGGCTGAACTTCTGGTCGAGGTAGCCAATATCGGACGCGAAGTAGGTTGGGACGCCGTTGGAGCGGAAGACGACCCGGTCCTTGTCGTCCCCAAAGGCCGTGGCCCGGAACCAGGTCGCGCCATCGGCCTCATAGATGTGACCGGCCGCGCGCAGGCGGTCCATGGCGCGCGCGACCCAACCGCCGTCGTGGATGGATCCCTCGCTGGTCCAGACGTCGAAGCGGACCCCGAGGCGCCGAAGGCTGTCCTCGATCCCTACCCGCACCCGTTCCGATGCCCAGCGACCCAGCACCTCGCCTGGGTCGGCGTCGGGGGTGAGCGCCGCGCTCCAGGTCTCGGATGGAACCGCGGCGGCCAGCTCGGCGACGTATTCGCCGTGGTAGCCGTCCTCGGGGATCGGTTCGCCCCGTTGTCGCGCCAGCACCGAGAGGCCTAGGTTGCGAACCTGGGCGTTGAAGTCATTGAAGTAGTACTCGCGAGTGACCTCGTGGCCGACGCTCTCCAGGACCCGGCAGAGCAGGTCGCCGACAAACGCACCCCGGGCGTTGCCTACCGTAAGTGGCCCGGTTGGGTTGGCGCTGACGAACTCGACGTTGATCCGCGCCGGGCGCTCGGTCTGCACCCGCCCGTACTCGCCCCCTGCCTCCAGGATGGCGCCCACCTGGCCGCCGACCCAGCCTGGATCGAGGCGAATGTTGACGAACCCGGGCGGCGCGACGTCCGCCGAGCCGACGTCGTCGAGCTCGAGCGCTTCGCTCAGCGCCTGCGCGATCTGCATGGGCGGGCGACGGAGGATGGGGGCCAGCTGGAGCGCCGCGTTCGTCGCGTAGTCGCCGTACTCCGGACGTGCCGGTCGAGCGATGGCGACCGCGGGCAGGGACGAGTCATCAGGCCGCGGCAGGCTCCTGGATTCCATGGCCGCCGCGAGGGCGCGCTGCACGGCGTCGCGCAGCAGGAGGCGGACGGTGGTCATGGTCGGCGATGCTAGCCGCGCGCCAGCCGCAGCTCCAGGGCCTGGTCGGTGGTGAAGTCGCGCAGCCCCAGGGCATCGGCGGCCACTTCGAGAAGCGCCGCGGTGGGCGCCAGGCCGATGAGCTCGCAGTGGTCGATGTCCGTGCCACGCTGCCGCGCCAGGCGACGGATCTCGTTGACCACCGCCGCGATCCCCGTCCGCTCCCAGTCGACGAGGTTCAGGCTGACCTGGGCGCGCGTCGGCTCGCGGGGATTCTCCAGCAGGAGCCCCATGGCCTGCACCGCCGGCATGCCGCCGGACGACTCGCGGATCGTCTGCGAGATCCAGCGCGCGACGTTGAGGTCTCCGGTCGCCAGGTTGACGTTGAACGCGATGAGCGGCTTACGCGCCCCGACCGCGACGGCGCCGCCCCTGGGGTGGAGCCGCGACGGTCCGTAGTCCGGATCGCGGTCCGGGTTGACGCCGATCTCCTGCTTCAGGCCCTCGTACTGGCCGCGACGGACGTCGGCCAGGCGGCGCCGCTCGGGGCGCAGCGCCGCCTCTCCGTACAGGTAGACCGGGATGTCGTAGAGCTTGGCGATCAGCTCCCCGAACCGTCGCGCCAGGTCGACGCATTCCTCGATCCGGGTGTGGCCGAGCGGAACGAAGGGGATGACGTCGACCGCCCCGATCCTGGGGTGCGCCCCGACGTGCTGGCTCATATCGATGAGCTCGAGCGCCCGTCCGACGGCCGCGGTCGCCGCCTTGACGACCGGCTCGGCGTTCCCGGCGAAGCTCACGACGCTGCGGTTGTGTGTCTCGTCGCGCGAGTGGTCGAGGAGGGTCACGCCGTCGATCTGGCCGATGGCGTGGACGATCTCGTCGAGCACCTCCGGGCGCCGTCCCTCGGAAAAGTTGGGCACGCATTCGATCAGGCTTGGCACCCGCGAATCGTACCCCGCGGTCCCGCCGGGTCCCGCCGGCAGGCGCACAGGTCGGCGACAGACCTGAAGACCTCGCGGCCGATGTACGCTCGCTACGATGAGCGGGACCCTCTACCTGGTCGCGGTGCCGATCGGCAATCCGCGAGACATCACGCTGCGTGCGCTCGACACGCTGCGAGACGTGGACCTGGTCGCGGCCGAGGATACGCGGCACTTCGCGACGCTCGCGCGTGCCCATGGCATCCACGCGCGGACGGTCTCGCTCCACGACCACAACGAGGTCGGTCGCATCCCCGAGCTCCTGGCGCGGCTGCGCGGCGGGGGAGACGTCGCGCTGGTCAGCGACGCCGGGACGCCCCTCGTGAGCGATCCGGGCTATCGGCTGGTGGGGGCCGCACTCGCCGAGGGGCTGGCGGTGACGAGCCTGCCGGGCGCGTCGGCGATCACCACATCGCTGGCCGCTGCCGGCCTGCCGCCGGTGCCGTTCCGCTTCTGCGGCTTTCCGCCGCGCGCGGCGGGCCCTCGCCGCGCGTTTTACGCCCGGCTGGCGGACGAGCCGGCGACCCTGGTCGTCTACGAGGCACCGCATCGGTTGCTCGACTCCCTCCGCGACGCTCGAACGACCCTCGGCGATCGGCCCGCCTGCCTGGCGCGGAACCTGACGAAGCCCCACGAACGATTCCAGCGCGCCCCGCTCGACGAGCTGATCGCCGCGCTCGAGGCGGAGGGCGCGGTCCGAGGCGAGTGCACCCTTCTCCTGGGGGGCGCGGATGGGCGCGAGGGCACGGTGGACCTGACGCTCGCCGAGCGCGCGTCCGAGGTGCTGCTGGACGAGGGGACGCCGCCGCGCGCGGTGGTCGCGCTGCTGACCTCGGTCCTGGGCCTCCCACGGCGGCGCGCCTACGAGCTCGCCCACCGCGCGCGCCCGATCGCATGAGCGGCAACGAGCGGCAGCTGGTCGTGGCCGCGGTTTCGAGGAGCCGGCGCTACCGGGGTGTCGCCCCGGCGGTCATCGAACGCCTGGCCACCGAGGAGCTGTCGCGCGCGCGCACGACGGCGGACGCCATCAAGCGGGTCAAGCGGCGGCTGCACCAGTCGGTGCGCGCCTATGTGCCGAGCGCTGGCGGTGACCTCGAGGCGTCATTGGCCCCGCTGCGCGACGCCGTCGGGCGGGGCCCCGGCGACCGCGCGCTTCGCGCCGCCTGCGCCGAGCTCCTGGTACGACATGCCTCGACCCGTGAACGGCTGCCACACCTGGACCGGTTCTACCTGGATGTCTGGGAGCTCACCGGTGGAGCGCCGCAATCGCTCGTCGATCTCGGCTGCGGCATCGGGCCGCTCGCCCTGCCCTGGATGGGCCTGGCCCCCGACGCCATGCACCGCGCCGTCGACGTCGATCTGGCCGAACTGGCGCTGGTCGATGCGTTCCTCGGTATGGTCCACCAGCCGCACGCCGTCGAGGCACGGGACCTGGCCGCCGTCGTCGATCCGCCGTTCGCCGCGGTCGATGTCGCCCTGCTCCTCAAGCTCGTCCCGATCCTCGACCGCCAGGACGCGGCCGCGGCCGCGCGACTGGTCCGCGGACTCGATGCGCGGAACGCGGTGATCAGCTTCCCGGGACGCTCGCTGGGTGGCCGCGGCAAGGGGATGGAGCGCGGCTACCGCTTGCGATTCGAGACGCTGATGCGCGACCTCGGGGAGCGAGTGACCGCCGTCGCGGAGGCATCGGTCTCGAACGAGCTCGTCTTTGTCGTCAGCCTCGGCCCCATTCGGGCGAAGGATGGCTGAGCCGCTCGTAACCCGGCGGGGGATCCTGCCGGTGCCCAGCTTCCTGCCGGATGCCACCCGGGCGGGAGTGCGCGGGGTGACGAGCGAGGACCTGCGAGGGGTCGGCGTCGAGGCGCTCGTGGTCAACGCGTTCCATCTGCTTCGCAGGCCCGGGGCGCGCCTCATTCGAGCTGCCGGAGGGATCCACGCGTTCATGGATTGGAGCGGCCCGGTGCTGAGCGACTCGGGCGGGTTCCAGGTCTGGTCGCTGATCCGCCAAGACCCGGCGCGCGGCGTGATCCGCGATCGCGAGGTGATCTTCCGCGAGCCCTCCACCGGCGAGAAGTGGAACCTCACCCCGGAGCGAGTGATCGGGCTCCAGTTCCAGCTCGGGGGCGACGTCATGGTCTGCCTCGACGACTGCACCGATGCCGAGGCGCCGCTCGCCGAGCAGGCGCGGAGCGTGGAGCGCACGGTCGCCTGGGCGCGGCGATCCCGGGAGGCCTTCGACCGACTCGCTTCCGAGCGGAGGGACGGCCCGACGCCGCTCCTCTTCGCGGTGGTGCAGGGCGGCGGGTCGGAGGAGCTGCGCCGCGACTGCGCCGCGCGCCTGGCTGAGATCGGGTTCGACGGGTACGGATTCGGTGGCTGGCCGCTCGCGGCAGACGGCTCGCTGCTCACCGACCCGCTGCACTGGGTGGCGGAGACACTGCCGCCATCGGCTCCCAAGCACGCGCTCGGGATCGGGCGGCCCGACCACGTGGTGAGCGCCTTTGCCCTGGGCTACTCGCTGTTCGACTGCGCCCTGCCGACTCGCGATGCGCGGCACGGCCGCTTGTACGCTTTCCGCACGGGCTACCCGGCGCGGGGCGTCCGGCCCGGCGCGGCCTTCTTCCGTGCGATCCACATCCTCGACGCGCGGTACCGCGTTGACCAGGCGCCGCTCGAGGAGGGCTGCGACTGCCCAGCCTGCGCGCACTACAGCCGGGCGTACGTGCACCACCTGTTCAAGGTCGGGGACGCCTCGGCGGAGCGCCTGGCGACTCTGCACAACCTGCGCTTCTACGTGCGCCTGTTCGAGGCGCTGCGCCCGGGATTGCGCTCAGCTCGCTCCCTGTCGCCCGATGGCGCCGACGGTCCACGATCTCGAGGCTAGGATAGCCAGAGCCAATGGTCGGGCTGCGTGAAAGCTGACCCGCAGAAGGCGTCTGTAACGGGGGTGAGGAGAGTCTCCAGCCAGGCGGATCCTCCCGAGCACGAGGAAGAGCGCAGCCAGTACGCGGTGCTCGAGGCCTCGCCCAACCCGATCGTCGCGGTCGACCAATCGGCGCACATCACCTATGCCAACCCGCAGGTCGAGACGGCGTTCGGCTTTAGCCGGGCCGAGCTGATCGGAGAGCCCGTTGAGCTCCTGATCCCCGATCGCGTCAAGGAGCGGCACGTCGGGCATCGCAATGGCTTCCTGGCGCACACCGCGGCGCGGCCGATGGGGATCGGCCTCGATCTCGCCGCGCGGCGCAAGGACGGCACCGAGTTCCCCGTGGAGATCAGCCTGGCGCCGGTCGACACCACCGACGGTCTGCGTGTTTTCGCCACGGTCGTCGACATCACCGCCCGCAAGGCGGCGGAGAGCCACCTCCTCCAGGCACAGAAGCTCGAATCGATCGGCCGCCTGGCCGGCGGAATCGCCCACGACTTCAACAACATGTTGTTTGCCATCGCGGGCTACGCGGAGCTCCTCTCCGAGGATCTCGCGGTCGATCGCCGCGGGCAGCTCGACGCCGACGAAGCGCTCGCCAGCGTCAGCGCCATTGCCCAGGCCACGGAGCGGGCAACCGCTCTCACGCGACAGCTTCTCGCCTTCAGCCGACAGCAGGTCGTCAGCCAGCAGGTCTTCGAGCTGAATGCCGCCGTGCATTCCCTCGAGCCGATGATTCGCAGGCTCATCGGCGAGAACGTCGACCTTAGGCTGGATCTCGACCCGGCGGCGGGCCGTATCCGGGCCGACCGCGGGCAGCTCGACCAGATCCTGGTCAACCTTGCGGTCAACGCGCGCGACGCCATGCCGGACGGCGGTGCCGTGGGTATCTCGACGGCGAACATCACCTTCGAAGAACTCGATGCCAACGAGCACTTCGAGGTGATTCCCGGCGCGTACGTGATGCTCGCGGTGAGTGATATCGGGGTCGGGATGGATCGCGCGACACGCGGGCACATCTTCGAGCCCTTCTTCACCACCAAGGAGATCAGCAAGGGCACCGGGCTTGGCCTGGCATCCATCTACGGCATCGTTCGCCAGTCGGGGGGCCATATCTGGCTCGACTCCGAGCCAGGTCAGGGGTCCACCTTCAAGCTCTATTTCCCGCGGATCGAAGCCCCGGTGACCCCGGCGACGAACTCGACTGCCGAGTCCACGCCGGACCAGTCGGGCGAGATCCTTCTCGTCGAGGATGAGCCGGCCGTGCGGGATATGGCCACCAAGCTGCTGCGACGGGCGGGATATGGGGTGGTCGCCGTCGCCGATGGCCTTGCAGCCATGGCGGTCGCCTCGGGCGCGGGCTGGTCCGTGGACGTGCTGGTGACCGACGTGATCATGCCCAATATGTCGGGCATCGAGCTCGCGGAGCGGCTGTCGGCCGGTGATCCGCAGATGGGGATCGTCCTCCTCTCGGGGTACACCGCCGAGACGCTCGACCTCGAGCGCCTCATCGCAAGCGGCGCGATCTTCGTCTCGAAGCCGCTCACCTCGACGCAGCTCCTGGAGGCGGTACGGACTGCGCTCGCC
>JALYLB010000066.1 GCA_030774475.1 Chloroflexota bacterium
AACCGGAATCGCACCTCCTCGTCGAGGACATCCAGGTCCGGCGTCGCCTGCTCGTCGAGGCGGACGAGCTCCTTGCGCACCAGGCCCATCAGGCGCTGGAGTGTCGCGCCACGATCCGGTTCGGGGCTGAGCTGGGCGACCTCGGACGCCCCGAAACGCTTGCCGACGACCGCCGCCCGCCCGAGAACCGAGCGCTCCTCGGAGGGGAGATGGTCGAGGCGAGCGGCGAGCAACAGCTCGACGGTGGGTGGCACCGCGATCCCAGACGGCGATCGCATGACGCGGAAGGTGTCGCCGTCGCGCTGCAGGATCCCGTCGTCGACGAGCATGGAGAGCAGCTCCTCGACGAAGAACGGGTTCCCCTCCGCGGCCTCCTCGATCTTCTGGGCGAGCTCGGCGGGAAGCGGTCGCGCCCCCACGAGGTTGCTGAGGATCTGAGAGACCGACGCGTCGTCGAGCGGCTCGAGCAGCAGGGTCGTCGCGTTCATCTTCCCGCCGCCCCAGGTCGGCCTCGCCTCGAGCAGCTCGGGGCGGGCGATGGCCAGCAGGAGGATCGGGGCGTCGCGGGACCAGTCGGTGATGTGCTCGAGCAGGTCCAGGAACGTGGGCGTTCCCCACTGGACGTCATCGAAGACCGCCACCAGCGGACGCTGGCGTGCCATCGCCTCGAAGAGGCGGCGAATCGCCCAGAAGGTCTCCTGCCCTCCACCCGGCGAGGACGCCAGACCGATGGCGCCGGCCACCCGTTCTGCAACGACCTGCGCCTGCGGGACCCCGTCAGCGAGCGCCGCGAGTCGTTCCACTGCGCGCTCGGGGCTGTCCTCCGGCTCGATGCCGGCGACCGGCCGCAGCGCCTCGGCGAGCGGCCAGTAGGTGATCGCGTCGCCATACGAGAGGCATCGGCCACGGATCACCGTCGCCTCGCCGCGCACCCGTCCCAGGAACTCGTGGACGAGGCGCGACTTCCCCACCCCGGCCAGGCCCAGCACCGTGACGAGCTGCGAGGCGCCGTCATCCCGTGCCCGGTCAGCGGCATCGGTCAGGATGCGAAGCTGCCGGTCGCGGCCGATCATCGGGCTGTCCATCCGCCGCGACTGCGCGCCCAGGGTCGCGTCAACCGCGGCCACACGCCAGGCTCGGACCGGCTCCGCCTTGCCCTTCAAGCTCAGCGCCTCGGCTTCCACCGCGGTCACGGCATGGCGGACCAGGTGGTACGTCTGCTGCCCGATCAGCACCTCGCCCGCCTGCGCCGCCTGCTCGAATCGTGCAGCCGTGTTGACCACGTCCCCGGTGGCCAGTGTCTGGTGGGCGGTGGCATCCCCCGCCACCACCTCGCCGGTGTTGACACCGGTGCGAATGGCGAGCTGCACGCCCCATCGGGCGCCGATGTCCCGGTTGAGCGTCTCCAGCGCCCCCTGCATGTCGAAGGCGGCCCGCACCGCACGCAGCGCGTCGTCCTCGTGGATCTGCGGGATGCCGAAGACGGCCATCACCGCGTCACCGATGAACTTCTCGACGGTCCCCTCGTGCCGCTCGATCGCGACGCGCATGGCGTCGAAGTAGCGCTGCATGACCTCGCGCAGGGCCTCGGGGTCGAGCTGCTCGCCGATGGTCGTCGACCCCGCAACATCCGTGAACAGGACGGTCACCCGGCGGCGGGTCTCGCTCGCCCGCTCGCCGGCTCCCTCCGCGGAGAGCGGCGCGCCACAGTTCAGGCAGAATCGGGCCCGGTCCGGGTTCGGCTCACCGCAGCTCGGGCACGCAAGCATGGCTGGAGTGTACGCGGCGCAAGGTACGGTTCCCGCGCGCTCCAGCTCGCGACGCAGCCACGATGCCCGTAGTAGGGTCTGAGCCGATGACTGTTCCTGCGCCCGTCACCGTCGCCTACTTCTACCGTATCCGGTGGGGCTTCCACGACGAGTTCTGGGATCTGTTCACTAGGAATCACTACCCGGTCCTCGCCGAGCAGGTCCACTCCGGCCGGCTCACCGAGGTCCGCGCGTACGGCCCGCGCTTTCACGGCGATGGGCATGCGGACTGGACGTACCTCGTGACGATCACCTACCGCGACTGGGCCGCGATCGAGGCGCACGGCGAGGCCGAGATCGCCCGACGGCTATTCCCGGACCAGGAGCGCTACCGCGAGGAGGAGCGCCGGCGTTTCGAGATCGTCGAGGCGCACTGGGACGTGCCGCTCGAGGAGCGACCGCTGCCGTGATAGCCCGGCGTGCGATGGGGCTGGCTGCCGCCGCCATCGTGCTGACCGCCTGTGCCACCGACTCGTCGCCATCGGCGACCCCGAGCCTGGCTGCGCTGAGCCAGCTCCCAACGCCGAGCCCCACCGCCAGCCCGTCGCCGACCGCTACGCCGTCGCCGACGCCCGTCCCCACCCCGAAGCAGGCCGACATCCCGCGCTTTGCGGCCGGGGCGATCGTGACCCCGCGTGTCACCGTCCGGCTGCGCGACCTGCCGGGGACACAATGGGGCGTGGCCGCCAACCTGCGGCCCGGTGCCAGGGTGCAGGTCGTCCTGGGACCGATCCTCACCGGAGGCTTCGGCTGGTACCTGGTGCGGGACGTCGATCCTGCAGCACCCTCCTTCCGCGAAGGCTGGGTCGCGGCTGGCTTCGCACCGAATGCCTTCCTCAGCCCGCAACCCTCAGCGACCCCGCCGCCAAACTCGCCGACCTTTGTGGCGAGCTACGCCGGCGTCACAGACGGCCACTTCGGCCCCTTCCACCTCGAGGGCAGCACGGCCCTGCGCTGGGCAATCGCGGTGCCGACCGGCATGCCGTCGGGTGCCGCCTGCGCGTTCACTGGAACCCTCTCCACGGGCGGCCAATCCGTGACCTTCCTCAAGACCTCCGCGGGCCAGACACCCGCGCCAGGGACCGTACAGCCGTCCTTCTTCGCCAATCACCCGGCGCTGCACGGCGACCTCTTCCTCGGCGTGGCGTCCGATTGCAGCTGGGCGGTCTCCGTGGTGCGCCTCCCGCTCTAGCTCCTGGGCGCACCCGCTGGCCCCGGGCATTACGCTCCGCAGAATATCCGTCGCTCGGCCGATCCGCGGCAGGCCTCCCTCCATCGAGCCTTCCGCATCACGGAACGGATGGGGAGCAGAGCGCCGGCACCGGCTCCGCCGAGCCCTACGACCCATCAGATCCGATGGATATTCCGCCCCACGGAAAGCCGTCGTGGCTACCGCCCTAAGCCGGAGTCGGGAGCCTGACCTCGAAGCGCGCCCCACCCCCGGGGCGTTCCGTAACATCCAGCGAGCCGCCGTGGCGCTCGACGATCCAGCTGGCGATCGCCAGGCCCAGGCCGAGTCCGCCGGCGGGCGCGTCGGGCGCCCGCCAGAAGCGCTCGAACACGTGCGCTCGATCCTCGGGGGAGATGCCGCGGCCGCTGTCATCGACCCGCAGCAGGGCCGATCCACCATCGCGTCGCACCTCGACGCTCACGTCCGCCGGTCCACCGGCATGACGAATCGCGTTGTCGACCAGGATGACCGCCAGCTGTCGCAGCCTGCCGAAGTCGCCGATGATGGACGTCGGCTGCGCGTCGAGCGAGAGGCGAACGCCGTGCTCCTGGGCGACCGGCGTGAGCTCGCCAAGCGCCGCTGCAGCGGCATCGGCCAGGTCGACCTCCTCGCGCTGCAGCTCCAGGACGCCCGAGTCCGCGCGGGCCAGGAGCAGGAGTCCCTCGACCAGCTCGGTCATGTGGTCGACCTCCGCGGTCATGTCCTCGAGCGCCGTGCCGACCTCGCTGACCTGTTGCTTCGGATTCCGCCGCAAGTCCTCGACCGAGGCGCGCAGGACGGTGAGTGGCGTGCGCAGCTCGTGCGACGCATCGGCCGCGAACTCGCGCTGCCGTCGCAGGGAGTCACGGATTGGCACCAGGGCGCGCTCGGCGTAGATCCATCCAGCCGCAATCGCCAGCGCGACGGCCGCCAGCCCGCCGACAAGCAGCACGAGGAAGAGGGTCGAGAGGGTCCGTTCCTCCGACGATCGGTCCGCGACGATCTGGATCACGTAGCGCCCGCCCGGGAGATCGACCGCATCGGAGAGGATGCGGAACGGCGCCCCGCCGATGTCGACCGGCTCGAGCTGGGGGGCTCCGGAGAAGCGAACCGCGCTGACCCCTGCCTGGACCGGCAGCCCCACCGTGGGTGCGTCACGCGGCAGGATCGCCACGTTCTGAGGCGTGACGATGATGGCGAACGTCCCCGAGGTCGGCCCACCAATCGCGATGCCGATCGTTCGGTACACGTCCGGCGCGGACTCTGGAACGAGGAGATGGTTCAGCGCCGACTTCACGATGGTCGCGCGCGTTCGCAGCTGCGCCTCGGTGCCGCTCGCGAGGTTCTGCGCGGTGGTCGCGTAGATCGCTCCGCCGAGCACCACCAGGACGGCGAGGGTGATCGCGCCGCTCCAGGCCACGAGGCGCCATCGGACGCCGCGAAGCATTCGCACATCGCCGGGAGTGGCCACCTCCTTGGGGTCGCGACGAGCTTGAAGGCGCCGAACGAGCTCCCCGATCCGGCTGCTCACCGGGCTGGCGCCCCCATGATCACGGGCGCCGGGACCGGGCGTTCCGGTGCCAGCATCCGGTATCCGACCCCACGCTCCGTGCGGATCCGCGCCGAGCCGTCATCTCCGAGCTTCTCGCGGAGGAGGTGGACATACGCATCGACCGTATTCGGGGTCACCGCCACGCCGTACGGCCACGCCGCATCGAGCAGCTGGTCGCGGCTCAGCGCCTGGCCGGGGTGGCGAAGAAAGCACTCGAGCAACGAGAACTCGCGGGGCGAGAGGGTCACGGCCCGGCCGCTGACCGTGACCTCGCGGAGGGCCTCGTCGAGGATGATCGGCCCGTTGACCAGCTTTGCCGTCTTCCGCGTCCCGTTCCGCGCCCGCCGGCCGAGGGCACGCAGACGCGCTGAGAGCTCCTCGTAGGCGAACGGCTTGACGAGGTAGTCATCGGCCCCTGCATCCAGGCCACGCACCCGATCGTCGATCGAGTCCCGCGCGGTGAGCATGAGGATCGGGACGGACGACCCGCGCGAGCGCAGGTCGCGGGCCACCTCGAGCCCGGATCGGTCCGGGAGGCCGATGTCGAGAATGATCGCGTCCAGGCCATCGGCCATGCGCGCCAGCTCGAGCGCCGTGCGCCCGTCTGCCGCCTCCTCCACGACGTGGCGGTCGACGCTGAGCAGGCGCGTCAGCAGTCGCCGGAGGCGAGCGTCATCTTCGACGACGAGGAGGTGCATGGGGTGAAACTACCGCAGAGGTGGTGGCCGCCGCCGGCGCGCGAGCGCCATTGGCGGCCCTGCCGCCGCTCCCTATCCGCCCGTGACCGTGATGTCAGAGGCCTTGATCGCGCCGGTCGTGCCCGTTCCCCCGCCGCCACCAAAGCCTCCGGAGCCCGGTTGGATCTGGACGATCACCGATTTCCCGCTCGCCACGTCGGACGCCGAGCCGCTCGTCTGTTGGTGGTAGGTGGTGCTCGAGTCGGTCTGGACCTTGATCTCCTGGCCGTTGGCGAGCTTGACGGTGATCGTGGAACCGTCGACCGCGGTCACCGTGCCGCGGATGCCAACGCCTCCGAATCCGCCCCGGAACGTCCCACCGCCATTGCCGCCATTGGCGCCATTCGCCCCGCCGTTGCCGAGGCCGGGGAACTGGCGACCGTTGGCCGCCGCGACGGCGCTGGCCGGTGCGGTCACTCGCCCGACCGCGAAGGAGATCCCCGCCACGGCAACCGCGGCGGCGCCGACCAGCAGGGCGGTGGTGAGTAATGAGGCCCGCCGCCGCACCGGGATGACGGGCGCGGTGAAGGTCGGCGGCGGAGAAAAGGAGCCGGCACTCGGCGTCGCGGGCGCGCTGCCCGGCGGCGTGGGAGGGGTTGCCTGTGGCTCGGGGGAAGTAGTCGTCATGTCAGGGATACCTCATTCGAAGCGGAGCGCAGCGACCGGGTCCAGGCGAGCCGCCTGGCGCGCCGGCCAGACCCCGAAGACAAGCCCCACGGCAAGGCTGAACCCAGCCGCGAGGACGATGGTTTCCGGGCTGAAGGCGAAGCCCCAGCCGGCAACAAGACCGATGACCCACGAGGCCGCCAATCCCAGGGCGATCCCGATCAGGCCGCCAAGTAGGGAGAGGACAAGAGCCTCGATGAGGAACTGGGCGAGGATGTCGGCACGGCGGGCACCGACCGCCTTCCGCACGCCGATCTCGCGCGTCCGCTCGCGGACGCTGACGAGCATGATGTTCATGATCCCGATCCCGCCGACGACCAGCGAGATCGAGGCGATCCCGGCCAGCAGCAGGGTCAGGAGCGAGCTGATGGAGCTCACCGTGCCGAGCAGCTGCGCCTGGTCGACGATCTGGAAGTCATCGGTCTCGCCAGCAGTGATACCGTGGCGCGATTCGAGGGTCGAGGTGATGGTCGCCTTGGCGACGTTGATCTGACCGGCGGTGGCCGCGCTGACGAAGATCGAGCGCACCTCGTCGCTCGAGACGAAATGGTCGCCGAGCGCCGTCATCGGCACGAAGACCTGGTCGTCCTGGTTCTGGAACCCGGCGCTCCCCTTCGCCTGGAGGATCCCGATGACCTCGAACGGGATTCCGCCGATGGTGAGCTGGGAGCCGATCGCGCTTGCACCGAGCCCCAGGTCAGTCGCCGTGGTCGCGCCCAGGACCGCGACGCGAAGCGCGCTCGTCTCGGCGACATCGGTCAGGAACGAACCCTGCCAGAGCTCGTAGTTCCGCACCGCCGCGTACGACGGTGTCGTGCCCACGATGGTCGTGGTCGTGTTCTGATTGCCCGCCACGACGAACGCAGAGGTCGATAGCTCGGGCGCCACCGCGGCGATTCCGTCCAGCTTGCTGATGGCGGTCGCGTCGTCGACCGTCAGCGTCGTCGCCGAGCCCGCGGCTCCAAACGTGCCGCCGGAGAAGGTCCTTCCCGGGTTGATGGTCAGCAGGTTGGTCCCCAGCCCGGCGAGCTGGTTGGTGATGCCACGCGTGGCTCCCTCGCCGACGTCAACGAGCGAGATGACCGCGGCCACACCGATGATCACGCCGAGCATGGTGAGTGCCGCTCGCAGTCGGGATGCGGCCAGGCGCGAGAGGGCGAGTCGGATGAGCTCGAGCAGGTTCATGCGGCAGCCCTAGGCGGCAACCGCCGGGGTCTCGAGGAGCCCATCCCGGACATGAACGATCCGCGGCGCGGCAGCCGCGATTCCGAGGTCGTGGGTGATGAGCACCACCGTCCGCCCGGCCCGATGGAGCGCGGCCAGCAGGGCCAGGACCTCCGCCCCGGCAGCGGAGTCGAGGTCGCCGGTCGGCTCATCGGCGAGGATCAGTGCCGGCTCGGTGACCAGCGCCCGCGCAATTGCCACCCGCTGCTGCTGACCGCCGGAGAGCTCGGTCGAGTCGTGCGCCAGGCGGTCCCCCAGGCCGAACCGCTCGAGCTCGATCTTGGCCCGTGCCAGCCGATCGCGGCGCGAAACGCCCTGGTAGAGCAGCGGTGCGGCGACGTTCTCCAGGGCGCTGGTGCGCGGCAGCAGGTTGTAGCTCTGGAACACGAAGCCAATGGCGCGGCTGCGCAGCAGCGCGAGCCCATCATCGTCCAGGGTCGAGACGTCGACGCCCGCCAGCCGGAAGAGACCGGAGGTGGGGCGGTCGAGACAGCCGAGGATGTGCATCAGGGTCGACTTGCCACTCCCCGACGGACCAACGATGGCGACGAACTCCCCGGTCTCGATCGTCAGGTCGACCCCGCGCAGGGCGCGAACCGTCACGCGCCCGGTCAGGTAATCCTTCGTCACGCCGCGCAGCTCGAGGAGCGGCGGTGCCGCCATCTCCAGGGTCACCGTGTCTGCGTCCCTCCGCCGTTCGGGAAGCGCGCTCCGCCTGCGCCTCCGCCGAGGGCTCCCCCGAGGCCGCCCAAGCCTCCGGCGTTGGTCGTGCCGGTCGAGGTCTGGCTGTTCGAGACGCCGATGACAACCTCCTGGCCCGCTGTCAGGCCGGACTTCACCTCGGCGAGGGTGCTCGTCACCAACCCCACCGTCACCGGCTGGCTGGTGATGCTGCCGTCGGAGCCCATGACCCGCACGGTGTAGCCATTCGAGCCGTTCACCAGCGCGATCGCCGGCACCGCCAGCACGTTCTTCGCCTGCGAGATCGTGACGCTGACCGACGCCGTCATCCCACCGCGGGCGGTGGTCGGCACGTTGGTCAGCGAGACGGTGACCGCGTAGCTGACGACGGAGCTGTTGCCGCTCCCGCTCTCCGCGGTTGGTGAGATCGAAGCGACCTTGCCCGTCGCATTGGCGTCAATCGCGGTGATGCTCACGCTGGCGGCCTGTCCGATGCTCACCCGCGAGAGATCGGCCTCTGCGATCGTGACCGATGCCTGCAGCCCGCCGCTGTCGAGGACGATCGCCGAACCGGAGGGCGCATCGGCTCCTGCCACGATGTTGATCGCCTCGACGATCCCGTCAGCTGGCGCGGTGATCTGGGCCCGGCTCAGCTGCGCGTTCGTATCGGCCTTCTGGGAGGTGAGCTGGGCGACCTGGTTCTTGGCGTTGTAGTACGAGATCTGCGCCTGGCGTGTCTGCTGGTCGGTGGTGGCGGCATCGAGATCGGCGCTTGCCTGAGCGAGCTGGATCTGGGCGACGGTCAGCTGGTTGGCGAGCTGGGCGAGCTGCTCGCTGACCGATGCCGAATCTGCGGTTGCCAGCACCGCGCCCTTCTTTACCGACTGGCCGATGCTCACCTTCACGATCGTCACCGGCCAGGTGGAGGTGGTGCCGGAGCTCGATGCGGCCGAAGAGGCCGAGGACGACGACGACGAGCTCGAGGTGAGGACCTGCGGAGCGGAGCCGAACTGGAGCCCGTAGCGAGTGACGGGTCCGAGCGTCCCGTTGGCCGCCACGTCATCGGTCACGTCCTCGCGCGTCACCGCGGCGGTCAGGTACTGGGCACCCGCGGCAGAGGCGGATCCGGGGCGGAAGACGACGACAACGACCGCCCCGATCCCTAGCACGGCCAGGACGGCGGCACCGAGCAGCTTCAATCGCATGGGCGGCAGGTTGGCCACGGTTGCTGAACCGCTTCTGAAAGGGACATGTCACGGTTCGAACGCGACAGCGAACCTGTCACGTCAGCGGCTAGGCTTCGGACATGCGGGGGACACCTTGATGCAGAGCCTGGACGGCACCACCGTCTTCTCCGCGACGGATCTCGTGGGCTTCCTGGCCTGCGGGAACCTGACCGCGCTGGAGCGAGCTGCCCTGCGCGGTGATGTCGTCCGCCCGGTACGCGACGATCCGGAGCTCGCGGTCCTCCAGGAGCGTGGCCAGGAGCACGAGCGGCGTTTCCTCGCCTACCTCCGCGAGCTGGGACACGAGGTCGTCGACGGCCGTCGCTCTCCTGATCGGGATGACGCCGTCCCCCAGCTCGAGCGGATCCGCGGAGATGCCGCGCACACCCTGGAGCTGATGCGGAGCGGCATGGATGTCATCTACCAGGCGACCCTCTTCGACGGGACTTGGCTCGGGTACGTCGACTTCCTCGAGCGCGTCGAGGGTGAGAGCTCACTCGGCGAATACCACTACGAGGTGGTCGACACCAAGCTCGCTCGACGCACGAAGGGGAGTGCGCTGCTGCAGATGTGCGTCTATTCAGAGCTGGTCGCCCAGGTCCAGGGCCGCATGCCGGAGCGCATCCACGTCGCCCTGGGCGGCAGCGGCCATCGGATCGAGTCGCACCGCCTCGACGACTACTTCGCCTACTACCGCAGCGTCAAGCAACGGTTCGCGGACGCGCAGGAGCCCGGGATCGCCATCGGCTTCCCGCTGCCGGCGGTCCCGCCCCCCGTCGACCATTGCGGCGTCTGCCGCTGGAATGCCCATTGCAGCGAGCTCAGGGTCCAGGCGGACCACCTGAGCCAGGTGGCCGGCATGCGCTCTCACCAGGTCAAACGGCTCGAGGAGGTTGGCATCCAGACGCTGACCCAGCTCGCGTCATTGCCTGCCCCCGCCCCGGCGGTGGACAGCATCTCTCCGGCGGCGCTAGAAGGTCTGCGCGCCCAGGCGAGCCTGCAGCATCGGTCGCGTGGACTCGACGCGCCCATCGTCGACTTCCTGGCGGAGCAAGCGAACCTCGGATTGGCGGCCCTGCCGGCATCGTCCGCTGGCGACCTCTTCTTCGACATCGAGGGTGACCCCTACGCGGAGGGGGACGGGCTCGAGTACCTCCTGGGCGTCTGGGACCCGGCAGTCCCCGACGCGGATGGCAACCCAACCTTCCGGGCCTGGTGGGCCCACAGCCGCGCTGAGGAGAAAGTCGCCTTCGAGGGCTTCATCGACTTCGTCATGGACCGATGGCGAGCCGATCCCTCCATGCACGTCTACCACTACGCGGCGTACGAGCGCGCCCGGATGGGCATGCTTTCGACGCGACACGCGACCCGCGAGTTCGAGGTCGACTCGATGCTCCGCGGCGGCCTGTTCGTCGACCTCTACCGCATCGTGCGCCAGGCATTCCGCATCGGGACGCCGAGCTACTCGATCAAGAAGCTCGAGCCGCTCTACGGGCTCGGCCGCGAGGTCGACCTGCGCGACGCCGGGTCGAGCATCGTCCGGTACGAGGAATACATCCGGTCGGTCAGCGCCGGTGCGCCGAACATCGCGATCCTCGATGAGATCGCCGCGTACAACCGCGACGACTGCCGCTCGAACGCGATGCTCCGCGACTGGATCGAGAGGAAGCGTGCCCAGCGAGAGCAGGAGCTCGGCGAGCCGATCCCCCGCCAGGGCCCCAGCGACGAGCTCGAGCGCGAGCTCTCGGATCGCGACCGCCGGATCGCCGACCTCGCGTCTCGGCTGCTCGCCGGTGTGCCCATCGTTCCGGAGCAGCGGCTCGCCAATCCGGAGCTCCAGGGGCGCTGGCTCCTCGCCAACCTGCTCGAATGGCACCGCCGCGAGGAGAAAGTCGAGTGGTGGGCCTTCTACGACCGCTGCGGCAAGTCGGATGCGCAGCTCGTCGATGACGAAGAGGCGATTGGCCAGCTGACCTGGATCGGCGAGATCGATCGACCGGTGCGCTCGGTGCGGCATCGGTATCGATTCGATCCCGAGCAGCCGTATCGGATCAAGGAAGGCGACCGTGTCGCGAATCCGGCGACGGCGAAGGAGGCAGGCACCGTCGTCGCCCTCGACGCGCTGAAGGGGACGCTGGACCTCCAATGGGGAACGAAACACGAT
>JALYLB010000067.1 GCA_030774475.1 Chloroflexota bacterium
CATCGAGGCCGAGGCGCTGGCTGCGACGGGCCAGCAGGATGCGGCGTCCCGGCTCATGGAGCGGATCGTGGACGAGGTGGGGGTCGACGAGGCGTGGCGCCTCCGCGGCGGGGTCCCATCGCGCCTACCGTGGCCCCTCCCGCCCTCGCTCCGCGCCCGTCGCCCGGCCGAGGTGGCGGCGGCGCGTCGCGGAATGGAGTCCGCGGCAACACCGACATCAGTCGATCCCGAGCGCACGGCCGGCGCCCACGCGCATCTCGAGGCAGCCCGGCTCGCGTATGGGGCTGCGGACCCCGACCGCGGTGATCGTGAGCTGATGGTCGCCTTGCGGCTCGACCCGCGGATCGCGCCGGAAGGCGTGGCGCTCCTGGAGCCGACCCTGGAGAGTGAGGCGGCCACCGAGCGTTTGCTACTCTACGGCGACCTGCTCAGGGCGGCCGGACGCGGCCCCGAGGCATCGGCCGTGTACGATCGCGCCGCCCGAACCTGAGTCGCCAACTTCGCCGCCTCCGGCGCCCACGCGCCAGATCGGTCCAGTCCGTTTGCAGGAGTGACAGATTCGCATGGAGCGCACCCTGGTCCTGGTCAAGCCCGACGGTGTCCAGCGTGGGCTGATCGGCGAGATCCTCGGCCGATTTGAGCGCAAGGGCCTCAAGGTGGTGGGTCTGCGGCTGCTCGAGGTGGCTCGGGACCACGCCGAGCGCCACTACGCGGTCCACGCAGGCAAGCACTTCTACGTCGGCCTCGTCGAGTTCATCACCTCGGGCCCGGTCGCGGCGATCGCCCTGGAGGGTCCCGATGCCATCGCCACCGTGCGGCGTCTCGTTGGTAGCACACTGCCGAATGAGGCAGACCCGGGCACCATCCGTGGCGACCTTGGCATCAGCGGGCTGCGGAACCTGATCCACGCCTCGGATGCTCCGGAGACGGCGGCCTTCGAGCTCGACCTGTGGTTCCGTCCAGGGGAGCTCCTCGACTATGCGCGGGTCGTCGATGCCTGGATCGTTGCCGAGGAGCCGCCCCGCGGCTAGGCGCCGACGAGCCGACCGCTCGGGCGCGTGCTGGACGCCTTGGGCGAGGCCGATCCTTTGCCCGGTGTCGCCTCGGCGGCTCCAGGCGGCTGGCTGCCGACCGGCAGCCCATCGTACGTCGGTCGATTGAGGAACCCGATCCGGCTCAGCGGGAAATAGCGCAGCCACGCGCGGCCGATGATCAGCGTCCGGGCAACCGGACCGAAGAAGCGCGAGTCTTCGCTCACTGAGCGGTTGTCGCCAAGGACGAAATAGCTCCCCGAGGGAACAGTCCAGGTGCTCGTGCCCTCTGCGTCGCGGGGCAGCGTTGCCTCCAGCTTCCCGTCGGGGCCCGTGTTCACGTACGGCTCGTCGAGGCGGACCGCGTTGCCGTGCGCGGGGGTGACGTAGACCCGTCCGTTCTCGAGCCGCACGGTATCACCTGGCAGGCCGATGACCCGCTTGATGAACGGGACGGCACCCTCCCCCTCCGGGGGGTTGAAGACCACGATGTCGCCGCGCTGGTAATCGCTGAAGCGCGGGCTCACCTTGTCGATGAGGACGTAGTCGCCGTCGAGCACGGTCGGCACCATGGAAGGTTGCTCGACCTCGAAGGGCTGCGCGATGAAGTTGTGGATGAGCAGGTAGATGACGAGCGTCAGGACCAGGGTCTCGACGATCTCCAATGCGCATCCCAGGCCGCGTCGCGGGGCCGATGCCTCCGACGCTGGTGAATGGTCGAGCGCCGGATCGGGGGCAGCGTAGGTCATCGGGCTCCGTCGTTGCAGGGGCTGTTTAGGGGCGGTGCCCGCGGGGCCGGCACAGCATAGCGCACCCACTCGGGCCTGCCGGACGACCGATGTGGCAGGGTCGGGGAGCGTTGAATCGCGACGTGGCAGGGTAGACTCGATCGCTCATGGGACACCTGATCCTGGTGCGGCACAGCACCACAGCGGCGAGCGCGGGCGGCCGCAACCTCGGCCAGGGCTCCGACCCGCCCCTCGCGGCCGCCGGGGTTGCCCTGGCCACCCGGCTCGGTGCCGCGCTCTCCGTCGAGCTCGCAGAGCTGCCGATCACCGAGCTCCGCCTGGTGAGCTCACCGGCCCGGCGCTGCCGCGAGACCATGGCGGCCATCGCCCGGGCAATCGGCCAATCGGATGAACCCGAGCTCGACGCGCGGCTGATGGAGATCAATTACGGCGCCTGGGAGGGCCTCACACCCAAAGAGTGTGCCGACCGCGACCCTGAGCTACGCGCCGAATGGGAGGCCGACCCGTTCACCGTCCAAATCCCTGATGGGGAGTCGGGCGCCGACGTGGCCGCGCGCGCCTTTCCTGCCTTTGATGCGATCGAAGCGTGGCTCGCGGCGGATCGGGCTCGCACCGCGGTGGTGGTCGCCCACAACCACGTCAATCGGCTGCGGTTGACCGCGACCCTCGGCTGGCCGATGGCTGCCTACCGTCGGCGGGTGAGCCAGGATCCGGCCGGCTATAGCATCATCCGGCTCCATGGCGGCGAGCCCTTCGTTCGACGCTTGAACGTCCAGCCCGCCTGAGGGCAGCATGTCGATCGAGCTCGGCCAGCAGCTGGTTCCGTCCGTCCAGGCGAAGGTCACGCCCAAGCAGATCGTCGCCAACCGGATCCTGGCGATGAGCTCGGTCGCGCTGCAGCAGGCGATCGCCGAGGAGCTCGACGACAACCCCGCCCTCGAGCTGGTCGAGGAGGCGACCTGTCCCACCTGCGGCGGCCCGACCTTCGGGGGGACGTGTCCAAACTGCGCCCCGCGGAGCGACGGGCCGGCCGCCACCGACCTGTTCGAGCCCGGCTCGGGCCTGGCTCGCGACGACCCGGACGCCGACGATCCGATCGCTCGCGCGGAGGCTTCCTTCACGCTCCAGGAACACCTCGACTGGAACCTGCGTGCGCAGCTCCCCGCCGAGCTCCACCCGGTCGTGACGTGGGTGATCGGCGAGCTCGACGAGAACGGCCTGCTGGCGGCGACGGACGAGGAGATCGCAAGGGAGAGCGGCAGCAGCGTCGAGGCCGTCGCTCGCGTCCGCGAGGCGTTGCGGGGGGTCGAGCCGATCGGCGTCGGAGCGCGTGACGTCCGCGAGTCCCTGCTCCTCCAGCTCGCCCACCTCCGCGAGAATGGCGTTCCCGTGCCGGCTGCCGCCGAGCAGCTCGTAGCGGACCACCTGGCAGCCTTGGCCGAGCGCCACTTCCGCGAGATCGCGCGCGCCATCGGCGTGAGCGAGGAAGAGGTCATCGGCGCCTGGGAGTTCATCAAGACCAACCTCCACCCGTATCCCGCATCGGCGTTCGTCGCCGCCACCAGTGGCGATGCACCGCGCCCGATCCTCAGACCCGACCTGCTGATCCGAGTCGTCGACGGCGAGCTCGAGGTCGAGGTCGTCGAGTCGCGTCGCTTCAGCCTGCGGGTCGCTGCGTCGTACGCCAGCGTCTCGGCCGCGCTTCGGGCCCCCACCTGGAGCGAAGCGGAGAAGGAGCACGTCCGCCAGCACGTCGGGCGGGCGCGGTTCTTCATCGACGCGGTCAGGAGGCGTCGCGCGACGCTGCAGCGCATCGCCGAGATGCTGGTCAAGCGCCAGCGGGACTACCTGCTCCACGGCGTCCGCCACCTGGTCCCACTCACCCGGGCCGAGGTCGCGGCGGAGATCGGGGTCCACGAATCCACGGTGAGCCGCGCCACGGCCGAGAAGTACGTCATGCTGCCATCGGGCGAGGTCGTGCCCTGCTCGCACTTCTTCACCGCCTCGCTGAGCGTGAAGGACCGCATCCGCTCGATGGTCGACCAGGAAGACCAGGGGCATCCCCTCAGCGACCAGCAGATCGCCAATGGCCTGTTCGAGATGGGGGTCGAGATTGCGCGGCGGACGGTCGCCAAGTACCGCGAGGAGCTGCGCATCCTCCCGGCGCGCCTGCGCCACTCTTGAACCGTGACCGATGCAGCTCATGGGGGGAGGATTCGCCGCGTCGTCGTTCGCTCGGTGCTCGTGCTCGTGGTCGGCGGCGCCATCCTGGCGCCGATCCTGTATTACGCCAGCACGGTCGACGTCCGGCCGCCGCAGGTCGAGCATTTCGTGCTCACCCAGCACCTGCCCGGCGATGATCGCGTCGCGCTGACGACCGCCAGCCTCGAGGTCGTCTTCTCCGAGACGGTCGACCACGGCGCCGCCCAGGCCGCGTTCGCGATCGCTCCGAAGGTCAGCGGCACCTTTAGCTGGAGCGGCTTCACGATGGTCTTCACCCCCGCCCTGAGGCTGCCGCTCGAGACCGACTTCTCCGTGACCATCGGGAGGGGGATCAAAGACGGCTCCGGCAACGTGATGAACGGCGCCGGTCCGTATCCCTTCCGCACGGTGGGCGGGCCGAGCGTCGTCGGCACCCGACCGGCCGCGGATGCGCAGGAGGTCGCCCTCGACGCGCCCATCCAGCTCACCTTCTCGACGCTGATGGACACCCTGAGCGTGCAGCGTGCCCTGCGCATCTTCCCGGAGACCGATGTCAGCCTTCGCTGGGGAGGTGCGCAGCTCACGATCCAGCCGCTCGCCCGGCTGCGTCCGGGGCAGGGGTACCTCGTCGTGCTCGATACGGAGGCGCGCGACACGGCGGGGACCGCACTCAGCGACCCACTGCGCCTGTCGTTCACGACGGTGACCGCCGGCCTGTCGACGCGGACCATCGTTCCCGCGGACGGGGCCCAGGGGATCGCGGTCACCTCCCCGATCGCCGTCGTCTTCGACCGGGCGATCGACCCGGGAACGGTGAACGACCGCGCGATGACCATCAGCCCCGCGGTCGCGGGCGGCGTGAGCCTCACCCAGTCCGACGGCGCCGCTCGGCTCGAAGACGACGCCCGGCGCGTGGTGCGTTTCACGCCGTCGGGCACCCTGCCAGCCAACACGACCTTCACCGTTACCCTCGCCGGCTCCGTTCGCGGAGCCGATGGCGCCCTTCTCGCCGGCCCCCTCACCTGGACGTTCACCACCGGCTCACCCTCGTCCACGCTTGGCAACCAGGTCGTCTTCCTCTCGTCGCGGTCAGGGATGGCGAACCTGTGGGCCATGAACCCGGACGGCTCGAACCAGCACCAGGTCTCGGCCGAGCTATCCGCGGTCACCGGCTATGCCGTCTCGCCCGACGGCAGGAGCTTCGTGGTCGCCGATGGGGCGCGCCTCGTCCAGCAGTCGGCCGACGGCTCGAATCGTCGCGTCCTCACCGACCAGGGACAGATCGAGTTCGACCCGACCTTCAGCCCGGACGGCTCGTCGATCGCCTTCGGTCGGGCCGATGCAACCACCGGATCCGGGCTGGGCCTCTGGCGCCGACCGGCGGGGGGTGGCAGCCCGGAGCGCATCGTCATCCGCGGACCAGCCGCGTCGCCGACGGCCAGCCCGACACCGTCTCCCACGGTCTCGCCGGGCGCGAGCGGGGCTGCCTCCCCACTTCTCCGGGCACCACGCTTCTCCCCGGACGGGACGCGGCTGGCATTCGTCGACCTGTCCGGCGGGGTCGGAATCGTCGACCTAAGCGACGGGTCGTCGACCGAAGCCCGGTTCGATGCCGCCTCGCCACCCGCCTGGCTGCCCGATGCGGTCACCGTCCTCTTCAGTGGCGCAAGCACCGAGAGCGCCAGCGGCGGCTTCGGAGGAAGCTCCGGAACACTCGTCCCCGGGGCGTCGGTCCCGCCGCTGACACCGGTCGGCCTCGGCCTGACGGCATCCCAGCGCAACGGGATGCGCATCGGGGAGCTGCGAGTGGGCATCGGCGCCCTGATCATCGAGCCCCTGCCCCCGGCCGCGACCCTGCCCGAGGCCGATCCTACCGGCCGCATCGCGTACCTGGCACTCGATCCGCAGCATGCCGATGCTGGACACGCATGGGTCGCGAGCTTCGGGGTCCTGGTTCCGGTCCGGGTCGTGCTGATCGGCGATGCGCTCGAGACAGGCGTCGCGTTCGCGCCTCAGCCCGACGTGTTGGTGGTCACCCGCGTGCCGTCGACCGGGGAGACCACCCCGTCACCCACGCCCACCCCCACCCCGTCGCCCACACCCAGCCAGGCCGCCACTCCGGTTCCCGCCCCCGGGACGGAGCCGAGCGTTGGCGGCGTCTGGCTGGTGAACCAGCGGACCGAGGTGTCGGTGCAGCTCAGCCCCGACGGCTGGCTGGCGCGCTGGCTGCCGTGAACGGCGCCACGGTTGACCCGCCTGGTGGGCCCATGCGAGAATCCCCGGGCCTCGCTGGCGGCGGGCCCCAGGACCGGCAGCCGCCGGCGTTTCCGTGTGTGAGACCGCTCGTTCCGCGGCGCAAACCGCCCTGCTGACCACGCCTCGGGACGGCCCATCGGAGGATTCATGGAGCTCCAGCCGATTACCTGGGTGATCCCCATCGCCGGCCTCCTCGCGGTGGCTTTTGCGATATACCTGGCCTACGACGTCCTTCATCGCGACAAGGGGACGGAGGCCATGCAGGAGATCGCGGAGATGATCTTCGAAGGCGCGGTGGCCTTCATCAAGCGCCAGTACCAGACCATCGCGCTGCTCGCCGTGGGCGGTGCTGTCGTGATCGGCCTGGTGATCACCCTGGTCGAGACCAAGCAGGTCGCCGACACCGACATCTTTGGCTTCGACCTTGGCTGGCGGACGGGCCTCGCCTTCCTCGTCGGGGCGGCGTGCTCCATGGCCTCGGGGATCATCGGCATGTTCATCAGCGTCCGCTCGAACGTGCGGACCGCCGCCGCCGCCCAGCACTCCGTCGTCGGCGCCGTGCAGACCGCCCTGCGCGGCGGTGCCGTGTCCGGGTTCCTGGTGGTCGCCCTGTCGCTGCTCGGCGTGTATTCGATGTTCGCCCTGTATGGCGGCTTCGAGCATCCGAACCAGGCCCCGTTCCTCATCGTGGGGTACGGCTTCGGCGCCAGCTTCGTGGCCCTCTTTGCCCAGCTCGGTGGCGGGATCTATACGAAGGCGGCCGATGTCGGAAGCGACCTCGTCGGCAAGGTGGAGGCCGGCATCCCCGAGGACGACCCGCGCAACGCGGGCGTGGTGGCCGACCTCGTCGGGGACAACGTCGGCGACTGCGCCGGTCGTGGCGCCGACCTCTTCGAGTCGACGGCCGCGGAGAACATCGGCGCGATGATCCTGGGGGTGGCGGTCTACAGCATCGCCGCCGCCGCCAAGTGGCCCCACCCCGAGGCCTGGATCTTCTTCCCGCTCGTTGTCCGCGCCTTCGGACTGATCGCGACCATCATCTCGATGTTCTTCATCGGCGGCCGCGAGGACGAGAACCCGATGAACATGCTCAACCGCGGCTACTGGGTGACGACCATCCTCTCCGTCGCGGGCCTCGCCTTCACGACCTGGGTGATGATGGGCACCGCACAGCAGACCGGCGTCGGCGGCCTGCCGGTATGGCTCTACTTCTTCGGCGCCGGCTGCGTCGGCCTCGCCACCAGCGTGGCGTTCGTGTACCTGACCCAGTACTACACCGCCGGCTCGTACCGACCGGTGCGCGAGATCGCCGAGGCGAGCAAGACCGGGCCCGCCACCAACATCATTTCCGGCGTGGCGGTTGGCTTCGAGACGACCGCGCTGACGGCGATCACGATCGGCCTCGCGCTCTTTGCCAGCCACTGGCTCGGCCAGCAGGCGAACCTCGTGAACTCCGCGACCGGGGCGAACGTGGGGGGCATCTTCGGCACCGCGGTGGCCACCATGGGCATGCTGATGACCACCGCATTCATCCTGGCCATGGACACCTTCGGCCCGATCACCGACAACGCGGGCGGGATCGCCGAGTTCAGCCACGCGGATCCGAAGGCGCGGGAGATCACCGACCGCCTCGACGCCGTCGGCAACACGACCAAGGCACTCACCAAGGGCTACGCCATCGCCTCGGCGAGCCTCGCCGCGTTCCTGCTCTTCTCCGCCTACATCGACAAGGTGAACCTGATCCTTGGGAACCAGATTGCCGCCGGCACCCGCGCGCCGGGTACCCTGCTTGCCTCGGTCAACCTCGCCGACGTGAGTGTCTTCATCGCGGCGCTCATCGGCTCGATGCTCGTCTACTTCTTCTCGAGCCTGGCCATCCGCGCGGTCGGCACCACGGCCTCCGCGATCATCGTCGAGGTCCGTCGTCAGTTTCGCGAGATGCCGGGGATCATGGACTACACCCAGCGCCCGGACTACGCGCGCGTCGTCGACATCACCACCCGCGCCGCCCTGCGGCAGATGATCCTGCCCGGGTCGGTGGCCGTCGCCACCCCGATCATCGTTGGCCTGCTCCTCGGCTACGAGGCGATCGCTGGCATGCTGATGGTGGGGACCATCGCCGGCGTCATGCTGGCCACCGTCCTCAACAACGGGGGTGGCGCGTGGGACAACGCCAAGAAGTACATCGAGTCGGGACACCTGACCGACGATGCCGGCAACGTCCTCGGCAAGAAGACGCTTGCGCACGCCGCCGCGGTGGTCGGCGACACGGTGGGCGACCCCTTCAAGGACACGGCCGGCCCGTCGTTGCACGTCCTGGTGAAGCTGCTCGCCACCATCACCCTGGTGATGGCTCCGCTCTTCATCCGGTAGGCAGGAGTGGCACTGGTCCTCCAGGCGGCGCTCATCGGGCTGATCCAGGGTCTCTCCGAGTTCATCCCAATCAGCTCCAGCGCGCATCTCATCTTCGTTCCTCGCGTCCTCGGCTGGAACGACGCGTTCCTGAACTCGAACGCGTTCGACGTGATGCTGCACATGGGGACCCTGGTCGCCCTGCTCGTGTACTTCTGGAACGACCTGGTCGCGCTGCTCCTCGCCTGGCTGGCCTCCATCCGCGACCGGTCGATCGCGGGCGACCCGCAGCGCCGCCTGGCGTGGCTGCTCGTTGTCTCCGTGATTCCCGGCGCGCTGCTCGGGGCGCTCGGGGAGAGCTTCTTCGACACCTTCTTCCGGCGGGAGAGCCTGCTCTACATCGCCGCCCTGATGGCCATCGGGGCCAGCGTGCTGTGGCTCGCAGAGCGATGGGGGAGTCGGCGCCGCGAGCTCGAGCACCTCGCGCTGCCGGACGCCGTCGCGATCGGCGTCGCGCAGGCGTTCGCCCTCTTCCCGGGGATCAGCCGCTCGGGGATCACCATCGCCGGCGGCCTGTTCCTGGGTCTCACCCGGGAGGCCGCCGCCCGGTTCAGCTTCCTGATGGCCACCCCCATTATCGCCGGCGCAGGCCTGTGGAAGGCGCGGGAGATCGCCTCTGTTGGCCTCGCGAGCTCGGATCTCGCCCCGCTGGCGGTTGGCTTTCTCGCCGCGCTCATCGCCGGATTCGCCGCCATCGCCTGGCTGCTGGCCTATCTGCGGCGGCGCAGCACCGCGCTCTTCATCGGCTATCGATACGTTGTCGCCGCCGGCCTGGTGGTGTTCGTCATCCTCGGTCGCTGATTCTTTGACACCTCACGACCCCCGACCTACAATCGCGCGGCGCTACGGCCGAGCCGCGAGGCGAAGCCCGCGCAGCACGAATCTGGCCATGGAAGCGATTGGCCAGCTTCAGGACGTCACCACGGGTGGTGCCAGGCCTGAAGCATTTTTGTTATGAGACGACCATGAACAACAAGCCCGTCTATCTCACCGCCGACGGCCTCAAGAAGCTCAAGGCCGAGCTGAACCATCTGATCACCCGCGAGCGGCCGCGCATCGCGGCCCGGATCCACGAGGCCAAGCTCGACGGCGACATCACCGAGAACGCCGAGTACGAGGACGCCAAGCAGGAGCAGTCGTTCCTGGAGGGGCGCATCGCCACGCTCGAGTCCCAGCTGAAGAACGCCGAGGTCATCGAGACCCACAACGGCGACCGGGTCGGCATTGGCTCCACGGTGGTCATCAAGGGCAGCGACGGCGAGGATCGATTCACCATCGTTGGATCCGCGGAGGCCGCGCCTCGCGACGGTCGGATCAGCAACGAGTCGCCGGTCGGTGCCGCGCTCATGGGCCGCCGCAAGGGGGACAAGGTCACCGTCCTGGCGCCCGCCGGACCGGTGACCTACACGGTCGTCTCGGTCGCCTGAGGGCGGCTCAGCGGCGTCGTGTTCTGGGCTGACGAGCTCGCTGCGCGCGTCTCCGGCCCGCAGGTCGTCAACGACAGCAAGACCCCATCGGGGACCGTCCACGTCGGCTCGCTGCGCGGGCCGGTGCTGCTCGACGTCATCGTCCGGGCTCTTCGGGACCGCGGCCTGCCGACCGAGCTGCGCTACGGGATCGACGACCTCGACCCCATGGACGCCCAGGCCCTCCTGACACCCGATGCCATCGAGCGCTCCATGGGGGTTCCGCTGGCGCATGTCCCGGATCCCGCTGGCGATGGTCACGTCTCCTACGCCCGCCACTTTGCCGAGCAGTTCATCGCCACCTTCGACGGGCTCGGCATTCGGCCAAACGCCTACTACTGGATGAGTGACGTTTACGGCGCCGGGCTCATGGACCCATACATCCGCACCGCGCTCGACCACGCCGATGAGGTGCGCGACATCTATCGGCGGGTGAGCCACGTCGAGCGCCCCGTCGGCTGGGTGCCGGTCCACGTCATCTGCACCACTTGCGGGCGAATCGGGACGACGCTGGCCACCGACTGGGACGGCGAGACGGTCGCCTTCAGCTGCCTGCCGGACCTGGTCGAGTGGGCAGCCGGCTGCGGGGCGACCGGCCGCCTGGCGCCGTTCGGCGGGGCCGCCAAGCTCCCGTTCAACCTGGACTGGGCGGCGAAGTGGAGCCTGTTCGGGGTGACGATCGAGCCCTGCGGCAAGGACCTGGCGACGGCCGGTGGCTCGCGCGACCGCGCGGACGCCATTGCGCGCGAAGTCTTCGAGCGCGAGCCACCGGTTCGCGTCGACTACGAGTTCCTCAACATCCGCGGGCGGAAGATGAGCACCTCCCGCGGCCACGGTGCGGCGGCCCACGAGATCGCCGAGGTGCTGCCGCCCGAGCAGCTGCGCCTCCTGTTCGTCAGGCCGCGGCCGAACCAGGCGATCGAATTCGACCCCGAGGGCACCGACGCCATTCCGCGCCTGTTCGACGAGTCGGACCGGCTTGCCGCGGCGGTCGCCGGTCGCGAGTTCCGCGGTGAGCTGCCGCCCGATTACGAGCGCCTGTTCTCGATGAGCCTGGTCGAGCGCCCGACCTCGGTCGCCGACGTGGGGGCGGCCGCTGCCGCCCATCGGCCTGCCTTCGCCCACCTCGCCTTCCTGCTGCAGGTCCCCGGGACAGACCTGGTGGCGAGCGCCGAGGCCGAAAAGGGTGAGCCGCTCAGCACGGACGAACGCCGGCTCCTCGACGAGCGTGCCCGCGCTGCCCGCGCCTGGCTCGAGGCGTACGCCCCGGACCGCGCCAGGGTTCAGGTGCAGGACCTGCTCCCGCCCTCCATCGCCGACCTCTCCCCGGAGCAGCGTGCCTTTCTGGCCGCCCTCGCGGATCGCGTGTCGGCCAACCCACCCTGGACTGGAGACGCGCTGCAGGCGGCCGTCTTCGATGCCGCCCGCGATCGTGGCCTGCCGCCCGGCCAGGCCTTTGCGGCCCTCTACGCCTCGTTCCTCGGCAGGTCCAATGGTCCACGCGCCGGGTGGCTGCTCGCCTCCCTCGACCGAGGCTTCGTCGCGACCCGGCTCCGCGAGGCGGCCGGCGCGGGTACCCTCGCCACGTGATCGGCATCGCGCTCATCCGCGAGGACCCCGAGGGCGTCAAGGCGGCGATCGCCCGCAAGGGCGAGCCGACCGAGCCGGTGGACCGCGTCCTCGAAGCCGATGCCCGTCGCCGCGCCCTTGAGGCGGAGGCCAACGAGCTGCGGGCCCAGCGTAACCAGGGCAACAGGGAGCTCGGCGAGCTCATGCGCACCGAGCAGCGCGCGGCGGCTGAGACGCTCAAGGTGCGCATGGCCGAGCTCTCGGCCCAGATCGACGCGCTCGACGTCCAGCTCGCCCAGACGGAAGCCGCCATCGAACGGGACCTGCTCGTCATCCCCAACCTGCCGCACCCATCGGTCCCGGACGGGAACGGCGCCGACGACAACCCGGTGATTCGTAGCTGGGGCGAGCCGCGTCCCGCCGACTCCGCCCCGCCCCATTGGGAGATCGCCGAGCGGCTGCGCCTATTCGACCTCCAGCGCGGGGCGAAGCTGGCCGGATCCGGCTTCGTCCTGTACACCGGCGCCGGTGCCAGGCTGCAGCGCGCGCTCATCGGGCTGATGCTCGAGCTCGCTCGGCACCACGGCTACGCTGAGCTGTGGACGCCGCTGCTGGTGAACGCAGCCTCGGCTCGCGGGACCGGCCAGCTCCCGGACAAGGAGCACCAGATGTACGTCGTCGAACGCGACGAGCTGTACCTGATCCCAACCGCCGAGGTGCCGGTTACCAACGTCTACCGCGACGAGATCCTCTCGGCGGCGAACCTCCCCATCTACCACGCCGCCTACACGCCCTGCTTCCGGCGGGAGGCCGGCGCCGCCGGCAAGGACACGCGGGGCCTGCTGCGCGTCCACCAGTTCGACAAGGTCGAGATGGTGAAGTTCGTCCACCCGGAAGCCAGCTACGACGAGCTCGAGACTCTGACGCGGGACGCGGAGGAGGTGCTCGAAGCCCTCGAGCTTCCGTACAGGACCGTCGAGCGCTGTACCGGCGACGTCGGCTTCGCCCAGGCCAAGGGCTATGACCTCGAGGCCTGGTCGCCCGGGGTCGGCCAGTGGCTGGAGGTCAGCTCCTGCTCGAACTACACCGACTTCCAGGCCCGTCGCCTGAACCTGCGCTATCGGCCCGCCCCCGATGCCCGCCCGGAGCTGATCCACACCCTGAACGGATCGGGGCTCGGCATGGCCCGCACCTATGCTGCCTTTCTCGAGACGCACCTGCAGCCGGACGGCTCGGTGCGCATCCCTTCGGCCCTCCGACCGCATTTCGGGGCAGACTCGATCACCTGACGCGGCGAGCTGCGCAAGGGATCGTCCGAGGGCCACCCGTCCGCAGCCGCTGGCACGCATCGTGCCGCAGTCATCGAGCGCGGGGACACGTTGCCGCGACGGGCGACAATACGAGTGCCTTGCCACCCCTGAGGTATCCGCCAGATGTCATTCGACCCGGGAGCCAAGCTCGATCCGTCGCAGGTCGAAGACGTCCGCGGGTCGCGGATCGGCGGGCGGGGCCTGGCCGTCGGCGGCGGCGGCATCGGCCTCATCATCACCATTGCTTGGATCCTGCTGGGTGGCAGCCCCTCGACCGGGGGCGCGCTCGGCAACCTGGTCGACCAGACGATCGGCGGAGGAGACGTGGGACCGGCCAGCAGCGCGCTGGCCGAGGAGTGCCGGACCGGGACCGACGCCAACATCCGCGACGACTGCCGCATCGTCGGCAACGTCAACAGCGTCCAGGCCTACTGGACCAGCGCGTTCGCCGCCTCGGGCAAGCGCTATGTCCAGGCCACGACACGATTCTTCACCGACCAGATCAGCACCGGGTGTGGCGTCGCGACCTCCACGGATGGTCCGTTCTACTGCCCGAACGACACGTACGTGTACATCGACCTGGGGTTCTTCGACGACCTGCGCTCGCGGTTCGGGGCGCAGGGCGGCCCCACCGCGCAGGCCTACGTCATCGCCCACGAATATGGGCATCACGTCCAGGACCTGCTTGGAACCCTGACGAGCGCACCGAGATCCGGAGGCACAACCGGTACGTCGGTGCGGCTCGAGCTCCAGGCCGACTGCTTCGCCGGCACCTGGGCGAACCACGCGGCCGCCACCGGCTTCCTCTTGCCATTGACCGATGC
>JALYLB010000068.1 GCA_030774475.1 Chloroflexota bacterium
CCCTCCCTGACTCGCTCGGCGATGAGGTCGCGCTCCATCTCGGCCACGGCGGCGAGAATGGCAAACACGAGTCTCCCTGTCGGGCTCGTTGTGTCGAAGGCCTGGGTGATGGCGGTGAAGCCCACGCCATGGTGGTCGAGGTCTGCCAGGGTCGCGTGCGCGTGCGTGGATGAGCGGAAGGCTCGGTCCAACTTCCAGACCAGGATGGCGTCCACCCGCCGGTGCGCCGCGTCGCCCAGGAGCCGCCGCCACGCCGTCCGGCGGTGCAGGGCCCCAGCAGGAGCCAGGTCGACGTACTCGACCGCCTGCCAGCCATGACGCTCGGCGTACTCGCGCAGCGGGATGAGCTGGAGCTCAGGGTCCTGCTCCTTGTCCCGGGTGCTGCAGCGCGCGTACAAGGCGACACGCCGGATCGCGGAACCCATCGCTTCGCTCTTCATCTGGGCAGCGGAACACGCGCCAGGTCGCCGATGATCTGCTGGTCGCCGACTTCGGAGACAGCCTGACGAGCGTCCTCGGGCACGCCTGGGCTCAGAGCGATGGACCAGGCATAACCCTCGTTCCGATGGAGCAACCAGTAGATCAGGAAGAGCCGACCGCGCCAGGCCTGCTCCTCGGCAGGCAACAGGCCGAACGCGCGAGGCAGGTCCTCATCGTCCGGCAGGAGCGCGAGTACATGGTCGGCACGGTCGATCACCCGCGTGTGTTACCTCTTCATGCGCGGCAGCGTTCCCTGCATCTCGCGCAGCCGGCCACGTACCGGGAACCAACGGTTTCGCAGCGGCGTCATGTGACGCAACTGCAATGCATGTTGGAGATCCCTCGATGTCGAGCCCGGTCGCACCTCGGATTCAGTTACGCCATCGGACCTATGCCGCCGGTGGCGTCCTCGCCGTGGCGGTCCTTCTCGTTGCCTGCGCCACCGCGGGAACGAGCCCGCATTGGGCCGCCCCAACCGCCGATGCCGCTGCGGGCACAGCTGCCCTCGCCAGGACGGCGACCGGCCCGTCCGTCCCGACTGGTGGCATCGCAACATCCGGGTCCGGCGTCGGCGCCGATGGACTCCTGTCTGGAGCCAGCGGATCATCGACGGGTGCGGTGGCCGGTGCCTCGATCGCGTACCCGTACCTTGGCTCCCTCCCCATCGCCCCCGATCACACCATCGTGGTGACCGGCACCGGATCCGCGGCCGTCGCCTCCGACGGGTCCAACCGCGCGGCCACCGAGCGCAGCGCGATCGCTGCAGCCCTCGCCGATGCCCGAGCGCAAGCTGACGCGGTCGCCTCGGCCGCCCATGTCACGATCGACGGCGTCCTGTCGGTGAGCGCCAGCTTGTCGCCGTATGTCGTATACCCCCTAGGGATCGAGACGCCATCGACCTCCGGGAAGCATGGAGCGACACCGCCGACGGCCGTTAACGTGCCGGGACCGACGCAGCTCAGCGCCTCAGCAACGGTGGCTTACACAATCCACTGAGGCGACCGCCTTGGGGCCTTGACGTTGGCCCGCAGGCGAGCTCGAGGCGAGACGAGCTAAGCCGAAGCCTGTGCTCCCCTGAGGCGCGCGTAGACTTGCCGAATGGCCTACCTCTGCGAAGGCTGCCGCAACGAGCTGCGGCCAGAAGATCGCGTCATTGCAGCCGCCGAACAGGTCGACGTGTCGACGCAGCAGGGCGTGCAGTATGTGGATGGCATGCGCGGTCTGTGGCACGAGCGCCACTGGCCCGGTGATTCATCTCGATTTCGGGAACGAGAACGCGGGACACTGGCCGAGCTCACATAGAGTTGCTTGTCAGGCGCCACGTAGAGGGGAACCCGAGCATGGATGAACTGGTGAGCGCCGGCGCATCGTCGCTTGTCGAGTACGAGCGCCGCCGATAGGTTCACGGCGAGAACATCCGCCGTCGCCGACCGCTGATCCTCGGGATGGGCGGCATCGTGGCGGTCATCGGCATCGCGTTGATCGGCAGTCAGCCGCCCCTCGGTTGGGCACCTCTGTTGATGGCCATCGGCTTCACCGCCAACACCCTGGTCGTCGTGCCCATCCACATCACCGCCTGGGCCACCGGCGCCGATGGCGAGGCACGCACGGCCCGCGTCCTGGAACCGCTCCGCGCCGAGGGCTTCGCCATCCTGCATGACCGGCGGATTCCCGGTGGGCGGGCCAACATCGACCACATCGTCATCGGCCCACCGGGCGTGTTCGTGGTCGAGAC
>JALYLB010000069.1 GCA_030774475.1 Chloroflexota bacterium
TCTCGATCATCGAGGTCGTCCTCGGCTACGCCTCGATCACCGGCGTGATCATCGGGATCGTGGTGAGCGCGATCATCGTCTATTACCTGAACACGCCGGACGTCCGCAGGTACTTCGCCGCTCCCGAGAAGGGCTGGCCCTTCATGGGCGGTAGGTACTAAAGGAAAAGCACTGATCCCTGGCGGGCTGAGCCCGCCACACAGCGACATCGAGCGGCGGGCGAGAGCCCGCCGCTTTCGTTTTCTACCGCCCTCGTTTTCTGCGACGCTTCGCCCGCTTGCCGATCAGCGCAGGCGGCCGACTCGACGAGGCGGCCAGTAGCGGAACCAGGGGCGGCCGCTGATCGATGAGAGCGGCACGGCAAGGTCGTGCTGATGGCCGTCGCCGGATGGCGCGTCGCCCGTGAGCTCGATCATCCCCCTGCCGGGCAGCGCTCCAATCCGCTTCACGATGAGGCCATCGTCGCTCTCGGCGAGGACCAGGTCACCGGGGCGCGGCGAAGTGGCGCGGTACGCATCGGGGTCGACGAGGAGCCAATCGCCGACGCGGAGGCCGGGCGCCATCGAGTGGCCGCGCACGGCTACGCGAGCCTGCCATGAGCGGGTGGCCCGCCGAAGGGTAGAGATTTGGATGGAGAGCCCGCTCGATCCGATCGGCCGCGCGCGATGCCTTCCTCAGGAAGGCCGGCCGTGCAGCCGGGTCTTCTCGAGGCCGCCGGTTCCCTTCCACATCTCGTCGATCTTGTCGATGAGGCCCAGCAGCTCCTCGGCCGAGGCGAGATCGGTGGTCTGCTTCACCTTGGAGGCGGCCTTCGAGGCCTTCCAGCAGACGTCGTGGAGATCGGGGTACTTCTCGAGGTGCTCCGGTTTGAAGTAGTCGTGCCAGAGCACGTCGATGTGGTGCTTGGTGAGCTCGGCCCGCTCCTCCTTGACCACCACGCAGCGTTGGCGATAGAGCTCATCTGAGCTGGCCGCGTACTTCTCGATGATGCGATAGCACGACTCAGCCTCGATGCGCGCCTGCTCGGGGTCGTACACGCCGCAGGGGATGTCGCAATGTGCGCTCGCCGTGCGCGACGGCGCGATGAGCTTCCTGAGGTCAAGCATGATCGACTACCTCCAAAGGTCGTCCGATGGTCGTCCTGTTTCGACCTCAGGGTAGTCCCGGATGTCGCAACAGGTCTTGCGCTTCGGCGCGAAGCCTCTCAAACGGCTCGCTGCGCCACCAGCGCGGCTGGGAGCCTGGCGCTAGAACCGGGCAGCGGCCCACTTCTGGACATACAGGACCGCGGACAGGCCGATGGCTCCAGCGACCACCGCGACGAGTACGATCTGCGGCCAATCCAGCGGGAAGTGGCTCGCCGAGCCCATGAAGAAGAGCATCGGAAACGAGAGCGTCACGTTCGCGCGCGAGGCGTACAGGGTGTTCCGCGCCCAAGCCGGGTCGGGTGCCTCGCCGGCGGCGAGGGCTGCGAAGGTGCGGCGCTGGTTGGGCCAGATGATCATCCACACGTTGAAGAGCATGACGAGGCCAAGGAGCATCCCGGAGAAGATCGTCTTGAACCCGTTGTCGTTGACGAGGTCGATGCGGTTCGTCTGCCAGTACAGGCCGTAGACGAGGACGAACCCGACCAGGACGGTCACCCAGGCCGAGTGACGGAACCAGAAGAGCGCCCGGGGGAGCAGGGCCGGAACGACCAGCGGTCGGGTCGTGGCGTCGAGCGACTTCATGAAGTTCACGTTGACGAGGTTGAACCAGTACAGGAGGCCGATCCATGTGATGCCTGCCAGGAAATGGAACCAGCGCACGACGATGAGGACTTCGTTGGGCAACATCGAGACCTCCGCTCTCCCTCCGCGACACTCCCTCGAACCGGCGTCCATTCTAGGCCCGCTCCGGTGCTACCCTGACCCTCGATGACCCTCGCCGCCGACCGGGGCGCGGGGCTGCCGATGGTCTGTCCGTTCGTCGCCTTCGCCGACGAGCGCGACCTGCGCGCGGCCGAGCCCGACCATCGCCACCGCTGCTACGCAGAGCCGCGGCCGGCGCCCCGGGCACTGGCCCACCAGACGCGCTATTGCCTGAGTCCGGGCTTCACGTCGTGCCCCACCTTCCAGGAC
>JALYLB010000070.1 GCA_030774475.1 Chloroflexota bacterium
GGCGGCCTCGATCTGGTCGAGCAGAAGATCGAGCTTGCCGAGATCTGGTACGAAGCGGACACGGAACACGGGCACCTGCCCGACGAGAGAGAGATAGTTCTGAAGAGTCCTCCGCTTGAGCTCGAGATCGCCTAGGTTAAACCGGTAGCTGTGGGGCTCGAGCAGGGCCAAGGCGTCTGTCGGTGAGAGCTTGCGAATTTCCACGGCCGGCGCTCCGGGGCCGGCACGTTCGAGCAACATCACGGCGCCGAGCTCCATCGGCTTGCCCTCACCCTCGCCACGAGGCGTCTGGGAGCTGTCGCCCTCGAAGAAGTTGAGAGTCTCGTCGCGGACGTTCGAGCTGAACGGCAGCGGGTGCGTGAGGACCGGCCCCTCAGCGCGAGGCTCGAGCAACACCACATCGTCGGCCCAGGCCGTACGGCCCCTCCGGCCGAGCCCATACGCAGTAGTTGTCTTTCCGGTCCCGGAGAGCGCACAGAACGCGACCACGCCAGCTTCGAAGCAATTCCCGCTCGCGTGCAGCGCCTCGAAGCCGGACACCTGGAGGGCAAGTGGCAGCACGATCGTGCGGTATGCGTCGGTCACGGTCTCCCGCAAAACATCCGGCGGCAACATCGCGCTGATCTGCCCGGACCCAGGGCGGAAGTGGAATGTGGCCACCTCGGGCACCTGAACCCAATGATCGGGCTCCTCGATCCAGCCGTAAGCCACGGGTCGTCCCTGCGGGTCGCTCATCACAGGCCGAAGCTCTACCTGAGGGGCCGGAATCCCGTCCCGGAATGCCAGCGAAACGCGTGCTGGGCTTTGCATCTCCAGAGGCGCTCGGGGCGAATACCCGTGCAAGGATCAGCCTGCGTCTACGGATGAATCAAAGGCCGGTACTGCGAAACCCGCTAGCAGGCCGTGCCGGGGGGGGCGGTCCTCTTGCGGGTCGTCCCACAGCCGAGAGTCCCATCGCGCACGCTGCCGACCGTAGTCGCGCGCATCAACTCACCGACGCTTCCGACATAGCTCAAGCGCATGGGCTCCCACGCGTTAGCCACGCCTATGCCGCGCCGATCTGGCTGCACATTCATACGGGGAGTATACGCGATCTTAGCCACGATTCCAAGGCCATCATCTCCCAGAGAGCGGTGGCGCCAGGCAACGGGGACCCGTTGCGGTGCTTGGCCAGTACACCGCTGACCTGGTCCGCATCGACAATCCCAAGACGGGCGAGCGTTGGGGCGCCGCCGAGCTCACGCCAGGCAGTTCTTCCCTCCCTGTTGACCGCCGCGACGACAATCGAATCCGCAAACGTCTTCGAGGGCCAAGTCTCAGCGAACGGGAGATCGGGCGCGATGTAGTCGCGAGCCAACGCCTTCGCGCGTCCGCCCCGAATCAAGATCTTCTCCGGAATGCTGAGAAGGAAACCGATCAGGTCCACGTCCCAAAGTGGGCTTAGGATCTCGACCCCGAGCCGTCGCCCAGTCGTGAAAGCTTCCTCCATCAGCCCGGAGACGAAGCTAGCGCTGAGGAGCCTGTGCTTTTCAGCGCGGTGGAGCTGAAAGAGAGGGACCTCCGGGGTGCGCTCGATCCCCCAGTCGATCAGCTCCAGGCGGCGTGCGGGGCTGGGCACGAGCCAGTCTGGAATCGCGGAGGCAATGGTCCGCATTCTGAGGCGACGAAAGCGGTGGGGCGCTGCCACAGTGAGTGCCCGCGCTGCGACCCCGCGCAGGAGAGGTCGTGCGCCCCAGGTCCATAGGAGTGCGCGTGTGAGGTCTCGGCTCCGCATCCCCGGATAGGAGTACGGCCATGCGCGCAGCATCGCCAGGAGAGCCGGAAGGTCGAGATGGAGGAGCCGATCGGCAGCCCACGAGGACAGCGGCAGGAGCCACTCATCGCCACCGTCGCCAGTCAGAACGGTTTCACATCCTCTGTCGACGGCCCGTTGGGCCAAGACATCGAATAGCGGCGCAAGCAGTCCGGGAGGCCACGAGGAGACCGGGGCGAGCGCGAGCGCAGCGGCAAGCATTCTCCCCGGTGGGATTTCGTCGTCGGGGCCGGCCGCGAGGAGCGTCAGCCCGAGCTCAGCCGCTACGGCTCGCTGCATTGGCTCCTCGTCGGCTTCAGGTGTCGGATTGAGGAGGGAGATTGCGCAGGGAGTCTTCAGCCCACGGTCGCGGCTCAGCCGGGCCGCCGCGGTGGCGATCGTGGCGGAGTCGAGCCCACCACTCACGGCTACCCCGAAGCGACCCCCGCCGTCGCAGCGGCGAACCGCACGATCGAGGAGGGCGCCGAACTGTTCGGAGGGCTCCGAGCACTCTGTGCCCGGACTCGCTGGCTCCCAGTAGCGGTGCACGTCCGTGCTGTGGCCCCGGGCGCGAAGTACGTGGCCGGCGGGAACTCGGTGAACGGCGGTGAAGGTCGTCTCCTCGGGGGCAGCCGGCAGTCCGACGATCATTTGCCCGGCCGCGACCCTTACATCCACTTCCCTCTCGACTCCGGGCTGCCGTAATAGGCGATCGAGGAAGGGTGACACGAGCAGCCCGCCGTCGCCCCTCGCGTGGAAGAGGGGACGGATGCCGACCGGATCGCGAATGGCTAGCAACTCACGCTTAGACGCATTCCAGAGGATGATCGAGAACCTGCCTCTCAACCGCGGCAGCAGGGCGTCGCCGTGGCGCAGGTAGCCGTTGAGCAGCAGATCGGCCTCACTCGCCCCGGAGACCAGGCCAAGGGCACGCGTGAACTCAGTCGAGTCGTACAGCACGCCGTCGAAGACAAGCTCGATGCCTCCACGAGACGCCACCTGAGGTCGTGGCATGTTCGTCTCGCAGATGAGCCTCAACGAGCCGCGGTGGGGCTCCTGGCCCGCCTCAGCATGCCATTCGCCGGTGAACGGTGTCATTCGTCTGGACGCGTGATGAGTCCCTCGCGGGCAAGGCGCTCGATCAACGCATCGACCTCCTGCTCGAGCTGCGCAGGGTCGACGTCAAACTCATCGCTGAGATCACGATGTATGCGCGAGGGGGAGTGACCGGCACTAAGCAGCTCCCAGAAGCGGCCGCCTGTCTCGTTTAGTACATAGATCCGGTTCGTCCGTAGGTGGACGAGGACGAGCTCTCCCTCGAGCTCTTGAGAGACCACGTCTGGGTTGGGTTTTACGTCCATCCGATCGGCCTTGCTCAATACTGACCCAGAGAGCCGGCTCGCCGCACCGCTTGCAAAGCACGGCCAAACACCCAGACCGCGATGGGCAGGCCGATCACGGTGAATCCCGCGAGGCCGAGCACATCAGGGCCCCAGCCGGACCCCCGGAAGAGTGCGTCACGGGCGCCGTCGAATGCGAAGCGCAGGGGAAGCACGCTGCCGATCTGTGCCAGCCAGTCCGGCAGCGCGGTCACCGGGAAGACCGAGCCGCTGATCAGCGTCATCGCGAAAATAAGGCCGCCGCTGAGAAGTTGGCCTCGCTTGAACACCAGCACCGCCGCCCCCGCAAGGATGCCAAGGCTGACGAGCGCCGTAGCGCTGGTGAAGAAGACAAGACCGAAGCCGACCCAGTCCGCGTGGCCGAGGTCCAGCTTCATCGCGAGCGCCGCGATCGCCAGATAGACCGTCGATCGGGCCAGGGCGAAGACGAACGGGAAAGCGGTAAAGCCTGCGCACAACCCAGCGGCGCTGAGAGGTTGTGCCATGAGCGCCTCAAGGCTCCCCGAGAGCTGTTCCTCGCGGACCCGTTGGGCAACCCCCTCGGCGGCTGCCTCAATGACCAAGGCGATGACGATCCCGACCGCCGCGAACGCGAAATAGCTGGGCGCTCCGTTCAGCTGCTGGGACGGGGTTTCCTTGAACGTCCTGGAGATGAAGTAGTAGACGGCGAGCTGAAGAACTCCGAAGAACGTGTCGAGCACGAACGGGAAGCGGTATGACCGGATGATCGAGAAGTCACGCCGCAGAAAGGCGGCGGCCGCGCTCCCGCGGTGGGTGCTAGCGCGGGAGATGGATGGCCGAGTCGCAGTGGTCAACGTCATCCTCGCGGTGGGTGGCGATCACGATGGCGGTGTCGGGCCGGCGATCGATGGCAGTCCAGAGCCGCGCGACCGCTGGGCCATCGAGTGACCGGGTCGGCTCATCCAGCAAGAGCAGCGGCGGCCCTCCGAGCAGGGCCCGCGCGAAGGCAAGCTGCAAGATCATCCCGGTGGAGTAGCGGTCGGCCCGCTCATCGATGAACGTCAGGTTGAGCTCCTCCACGAGATCGGCTACGGCCTCCCTGGCTGCGCGGCGGCTCTGGCCGCGCGCGCCCGCGAAGAAGGCCAGGTTCGTGCGGCCCGAGAGCCTCAGGTAGAACGAGCGCTCCTGCGAGAAGGAGACGCCGGTCAGGCGCCTCGCCGCGAGCGATCCCGCCGTGTGGCCGCCGACGATCACAGACCCCGCCGTGGGGCCGAGCGTTCCCGCGATGCAGCGTAAGACGGTGCTCTTGCCGGCGCCGTTTGCTCCCTGTAGTGCGATCCGTTCGCCCGGCTCGAGCTGGAGGTCGAGGCTCCTGACAACGTCGCGTTCGCCGAACCGGCGGCCGAGTCGGTCGACGTGGAGGATCGCGCTCATCGTGCGGCTCGTCGGGCGCGCCGGTAGGCGGCGTAGGCGGGTGGCAACCGCCAAGCAAGCCAGAAGGGACGGATCGCGTAGGCGGCGGCGAGGCCGACGCCTCCTCTTCGCGCGACAGCTGACCACTCGCGCATGAATGTGCGGCTGGGAACAAGCTCTCGGGCCAGCAGCCGCCCCCTTGCCGCCACGCCGCTGGTTTCGCGGAGCCGAGCGATGCCGCGGATCACCGGCACGTTGCCCTCGCGCCGCACCGCAAGGTCGAGGTTTAGCTCGGCGGAGATTCCAAGCTCGCCGAGCAGCCGTTCGCCCCCGGGCGCGAGGCCGATCCCGGCGGCAAACGCTGGGAATGCGTCCAGTTCGTCCGCGATGGTTATCGCCTGCTCCCAGGTGGATCGCGGCAGGCCGGACACCGCACGCTCGATGTCGCCGAGCTGCGTCGGACCCTGCGGACCGTGTTGGGCAGCGTGGAGTGCGACCGTGAGGGCGCGGGCAGCGGGCCCGGGCATCTGAACTGCAGTCTGCCCCAATTCCATCTCCTCCCGCCCCCTGTTTAAGGCCCCCCAGGCGGCTTCCGGGCTTGCCCCGATACCCCGCAATGTCCAGTGCAGGTCGACGTCCCCTTCGGCTCCCTCGAACGTCTCCGCGTGCGGCGCTTGCTCGGAGGGCGAAGCGTCGCCAAGCACCGACCTCAGACCAAGGCCGGTGAGCACCTTGGCGGCCCGTGCGTGCTCGTGAACTGGCACCAGGAGGTCGACGTCCTCGTAGGGGCGATCAGAAGCGTCAATGTAGAGCCAGCGGGCCAGCACCGGACCCCTCAGAAGGAGGCAGCGAATAAAGGCACTTTCGAGCGCATTTGAAACTTTCGCGGCCAGACCGTCGAGCCGTCTCGATTTTTCCCTTACTACGAGCGCCACGCCGGCTGATCGGTAGGCGTCTTCTCTCGCCATCGTCACGCCGGGTGCGCCCGGTCGGTCCGAGATATCAACGGGAGGTACGGTAGGTCATGACGGTCATGGTGCGTAGCCGATCGGACGGTCGCGGAGAGTCACGGGCGGTTCCGGCTTTGCACGGGCGCAGGTAGATCACGCGAGGAGCTAGAGTCTCGCGCGTGGGAGGCTCAGTCAAGGCCCTTGTCACCGGCGGCGGCGGCTTCATCGGCTCGAACCTCGTCGAGCGCCTGCTCGCCGAGGGCTACGACGTTCGCGTGCTGGATAACTTCGCTACCGGCGATCGCGAAAACCTCAAACATCTGCTCGGTGAAATAGAGCTGGTCGAAGGTGACATCCAAAGCTACGAGCGTGTCCACAACGCGGTTGTGGGCCGCGAACTCGTCTTCCATCTCGCAGCTCTTCCCTCGGTGCCACGCTCGATCCAGGACCCCCTGACCAGCAACGCAACCAACGTGATTGGCACGCTGAACGTGCTTCTTGCTTCACGCGATGCGGGCGTGCAACGAATTGTCTACGCGTCTTCCTCCTCGCTATACGGACCCACCCTCGACCTTCCGAAACGGGAGGACATGCCGTTGCTTCCCATTGCCCCGTATGCCGTCTCCAAGCTCGCCGGGGAGGGCTACTGCCGGAGCTTTACACAGGTCTACGGCCTCGATACGGTCGCACTGCGCTACTTCAACGTTTTTGGACCGCGCCAAGACCCGCTCTCGCAGTACGCAGCGGTGATCCCGCGCTTTGTCATGGCGTTTCAAGAAGACCGGAGCCCAGTCGTGTTCGGTAATGGCGAGCAGTCGCGGGACTTCACCTACGTGGACAACGCCGTCGACGCGAATCTCCGCGCCGCTCTCGCCAACGACGTCGCCGGGGAGGCGTTCAACATCGCCTGCGGCGAAAGGATTTCGCTGAACGAGATCCTCGCCGAGCTCCGCGAGCTCACCGGCAAGGAGATCGTGGCCGACTATTCAGATGCCCGTCCTGGTGAGGTCCCGCATTCCCTCGCCGATATCTCGAAGGCGCGCCAGGCCTTGTCCTACGAACCAGCGGTGAATGTGCGGCAAGGTCTCCGGACAGTCTTCGAGTGGTACACCGAGCGTCGCAGGCTGATCGAGGAAGCTCCAACTCGCCCAACGTAGAGCGAGCAAGGCGACCGACCTGGGCTGATGTGCGGAATTTGCGGAATTGTGGGCAGCGCCGATCAAGCGCTGATCGATTCGATGACGGCGACCCTTGCCCATCGGGGGCCGGACGGCGCCGGCACGGAGTTGTTCACTGAATCAGGGTGTCCTCCTGCGGCGTTTGGGCATCGCCGCCTCAGCATCATTGATCTGAGCGAGCGAGGAGCACAGCCGATGGCTTACGCGGACGGGCGCTACTGGATCACCTACAA
Organism: Chloroflexota bacterium; assembly: GCA_030774475.1. Classification (GTDB taxonomy): domain Bacteria; phylum Chloroflexota; class Limnocylindria; order QHBO01; family QHBO01; genus CF-82. The sequence goes on from JALYLB010000070.1 coordinate 6,928, forward strand.
CGGAGAGATCTACAACTATGCGCAACTTAGAGCGGAACTCGAAGGCGACGGCTATACATTCGCCTCAGCCACCGACACGGAGGTGATCCTGGCGCTCTACGCCCGCGATGGCGAGCGATCGCTCGACCGCCTCAATGGAATCTTCGCGTTCGCCATCTGGGACACCGAGCGCGGTGAGCTGTTCATGGCTCGCGACCGGGTGGGTGTAAAGCCGCTGTATTACGCCGAGCGGAACGGGACCCTCTATTTCGCCTCGGAGGCGAAGTCCATCCTCAAGGCGTTCCCCAGGCCGGGGCTCAATCACGCCGTCCTCGATCAATACCTCTCCTTCCTCTGGGTCCCGGATCCCGACACGCTGTTCGAGGGCGTATACAAGCTGCCCCCCGGGCATTGCGCCACCTACTCGGACGGGACGCTTCAGGTGCGGTCGTACTGGGACTTCCGATTCGACATCGACGAAGTGCCGACGGGCTTCGAATGGAGCTGGCGGGTGCGCAGCGCGGTTCAGGGCTCCGTCTTCAGGCAGATGATGTCCGACGTACCTTTGGGTGCGTTTCTCAGTGGGGGTGTTGATTCCGCAGCCATCGTCAGGTCGATGAAGATGGTCACTGACGATGTCACCACCTACACGGCCGGCTTCTCGAAGGCCGACCTGGCCGCGGAGATCGTTCCCGATGACCTTCATTACTCGCGCTTCCTAGCTGACCGGCTCTCGCTCGACTACCACGAACGCATCCTCGAGGCGAACATCGTCGATCTGCTGCCGCGCCTGGTCTGGCATATGGACGAGCCGGTTGCCGATCCAGCGATGATCACGACCTACCTGATCTGCTCGGCAGCCAAGGAAAGGGCAACCGTCCTCCTCAGCGGGATGGGCGGTGACGAACTGTTCGGTGGCTACCCCCGTTATCTCGCGGCGCGCTTTGGCCGCACCGTTGACCTGGCACCAACCCACCTCCGCGCCTCGATCAAGCACGGGCTTGAGGAGCGTTTGACCATGGGGAGACCCGGGGCGCTGCGCGGCCCGCGCAGGAACCTCATGAAGTTCGTCCGCGGTCTCGACCTCCCCCACCTGGACCGCTACCTGACCTTCTCCTCCTACTACACCCCCGCCGAGCTCGCGGGGCTCTTCCACGGCGAACTTCGAGCTGGCTTCAACGGCGGCGATCCCTACCGGCGCCACCGCGAGCATGCAGCCCAGGTGTCGAGCGGACACTGGCTGGACCAGCTCCTGTACCTCGACCTGAAAACGTTCCTGCCCTGCCTGAACCTCACGTACACCGACAAGATGAGCATGGCGGCCTCGACCGAGGTGCGCGTTCCCTTGCTTGACGACGAGCTGCTTGGATTAGCGGCGCAAATACCCGCCCAGATGAAGCTTCGCGGAACGACCCGCAAGTACATCCTCAAGCGAAGCATGCGAGGCGTGTTGCCCGAGCGGATACTTCACCGTCGGAAAGCCGGGTTCGGGGCGCCAGTACGAGCCTGGATGGGGCATGAGCTGCGTCCGATGATCGAAGACCTGCTGAGCCAGGAGACGGTGAGGCGGCGGGGTCTGTTTGAGCCGGAGGCGGTTGCCGAGATGATTCGCGCAAACGACGCGGGCACAGAGGACAACACGCTGCGGATCTGGGCTCTGATGGTGCTCGAGCTCTGGCAGCAAGAGTTCCTGGACGCTTGAACATGGGTGCGGGGGCTGAATGAAACGCGAACTGCTCGAGCTGCTCGCCTGCCCGGAATGCGACGCATCATTCGAGCTCAGGAACCCGGTGTGGTCGAACGGCGAGATCGAGGCGGGCATCCTCGCCTGTGCCAGCTGTGCCGCCGAGCATCCGATCCGGGCGTCCATCCCCCGCTTCGTACCCGCGGATGACTATGCCGACGCCTTCGCGCTGGAGTGGAACGCGTTCCGCACGGCCCATCTCGAGCGCTTTACGGGCCTCGATTACCTCGACCGTCAATTCCGCGCCTGCCTTGATTTCCCGATCGATCGACTCGCCGGTAAGACCGTGCTCGACGCCGGCTGTGGCCTCGGCCGCTTCAGCGAGGTGTGCCTCAAGTACGGCGCGCGCGTGATCGCAGTCGACATGAGTGGGGCGATCGACGCCGCCTATCGAAACCTCAACGACCAGGCAGACATCTTTTTCCTCCAGGCCGACATCTTCCGCCTGCCCTTAAGGCACGAGTCCTTCGACTTCGCGTTCAGCTGGGGGGTGCTCCATCACACGCCGGATCCGCCCCGCGCCTTCGCGCAGCTTCCTCCGCTGGTCAAGCCTGGAGGGAGGTTGATGGCCTTCGTCTACGCGAATTACAACAAGGCCTATCTCGCCACAACCGAGTTCTACCGCAGATTCACGACCCGGCTGCCACAGCGGCTCCTGCTGAAGCTCTGTTACCTGGCGGTGCCGCTCTACTATCTGTCGAGGATTCCAGTGCTGGGTCCGTTTGTCACGCGGATCTTGTTCCCTGTCAGTGTCCGTCCCCCCACTCACCGCTGGCGTGTCGGCAACACCTTTGACCTCTATTCCCCCAAATACGCGTTTACCTACGACCACGTCGAGGTCTACGAGTGGTTCAAGCGAGCGGGGTTAACCGAAATCACACCGGTGGCACCAGGGGGCGGCGTGACCTTCATTGCCACCAAGCCGTCGAACGGCACTAAGAGGGTCCAGCGAAACGACTAGCGAAACGCGGTCGAACTTGGCTGAGTCCTGTCGGGTCGCTGACGGGGACAAAGTCGGAACGCGGGTAAACACGGGCTTCTGGGATACCCACCAGCCGGGCTACAAGTTCACGAACGAGCAGCCCGGAACTCTCGAGTTCTTCCGCGCCGTGGAGGAGCACCGCTACGCGCTGGAACCTCACGTGCGCGCGCTGGCCCGCTTTCCAGACTGGCGCGGCCGTGATGTGCTCGACGTTGGCTGTGGTCTGGCGACTGACGGTATTCAGTTTGCGCGTCACGGAGCTCGCTACACGGGGCTGGATGCCGCGCACACGGCCGTTGAGATGGCACGCCGTCGTTTTGAACTCGAGGGTCTGGGGGGCGATATCCGACAAGGCGACGCAACAGCGTTGCCGTTCCATGATGACGTGTTCGATCTCGTCTATTCGCATGGTGTCATACATCACATCCCGGACACGCGGGAGGCAGTTCGCGAAATTCACCGAGTCCTCCGTGCCGGTGGTACAGCCTTGGTAATGCTCTACCACCGGAACTCGCTGAACTTCTACTTCAACATCATGCTGGTCCGCAGGGCTCTCGCGGGGTTCCTTGCGGCGCCGCGTGCGGCGACGGTGCTTTCGAGGCTCGGACTGGAGGATGCTGAGGTCTTCGAGGGTCATCGCCGACTGCTGAGAGAGCACGGACCACGCTACCTTCTGGATGCCTCCCTGTTCCTTTCGCACAACACGGACGGGCCTGACAATCCCCTTTCGAAGGTGTACACCCGGGATGAAGCGCGGACGCTGTTTCGTGCGTTTGGAGTGGTGACCACCGAAGTCCGCTTTCTCAACCTTCGCCTCTGGCCGGGGGGAGACCAGCTCTCGCGGACGCGCGCGGCCAAGGCACTGGAGCGCCGCATCGGCTGGCATCTCTACGTGATCGCCCGGAAATAGGCGTGACCCGAGTTCTGTGACCGCGCTCTCAGCGTTTGTCTCAGCGCCCCCGCCGGAGCCCGGCTCGGGTCAATGATCGCTGCAAGCGCCCCGGACGCATCACAGCAGTCCTGATACTCGACCGTGAAAGCCGGGAGCCCGCGAGCAAGGTTGACCTCTCCTCGCACGATCCCCGGTAGAGCCTCCTAGGCGGTTTTCTCGTACACAGCGACCACCTGACCGCTGATTCGCGCTGCGCGCACGATCCAGTCGGATAGCAGCAGGCGCTCGACCAGAGCGACCGCGGTTCACGCCATCGCGAGCGCCGGTCGGCGTCGAAACCGCTTCCGTCGAGGCAGCCGCCAGAGCTCGAAGAAATCAGTTGTGGTCCCGCCGCTTGCTCGTACCAAGGCGAGTCGCAACACTCCGCGACCGCTACCTCCGAAAAGGTCTGTTGTGTGGTGCACACGCGCCAGTTTCAACCCGCGCATCTCGCCGTAGCGCCGCAGCGTCCGGGGCTCGAAGAAGTAGAGGTGGCGGGGAACGTCCTCCTGCAGCGCCCAGCGGGCATAGATGCTTCGCAGGTTGGGCACCTGCAAGATGAGCCGGCCACCGGGACGGAGCAGTCGTGCACTGATCTCGAAGGCACGCTTCGGATCCCGAAGGTGCTCGAAGGCCGCCCACGCCGTGATCACGTCAAAGCTGGCCCCGGGGAGGTCGCAGCCGTCCGGGAACGGGAAGGGGTGAATCGTGAGACCGTGGGGATTCCCGGGCTCGGTTGCCGGCTCGATGCCCTCGACCTGCCAGCCGCGGTCCCTCATCACGGCGAGGAAGTCCCCTGACGCGGTGCCGATGTCCAGCAGGCGGCCCCCACTTCCCGATACGTATGCGGCTTGGCGCTTATAACGGCCCACGTGCGAGCGGCGGTGGGCAAAGTACTCCGCCGGGTAGTACCGCGCCATCTCCTCGGCTGTGGGGCGCGGGTTCAGATAGCCCAGACCGCAGCGATGACAGCGCCATGCGGTCCATTCTTTTTCGTCCACGAAGAAGCGGTAGTCGCGCAAGCGAAACAGGAACTCCGCCTCAGCAGACCCGCATAGGTTGCAGCTCACAGTTTCAGGCACGGTTCTCGCGAAGTGCCGTTTCGTAGAGCGCTTCGTAACGGCTCGCAGCCTGCTCCAAGGAGTACTTGGCGCGGATCGCCGTCCGTCCCTGACCCCCAACGCGCCGGCGCAACCCTTGATCGGTGAGGAGCCGCCGCATTGTGGCGGCGAGCTCTTGGGCGTCCCCAACGATGAACCCTGTCTCACCCGGCTCGATGTGCTCCGTCGTGCCGCCGCCGTCCGCGAACACGATGGTTGGCACCCCGACAGCGGCCGCCTCGACGGCCGCGTTCCCGAACGACTCCAGCCCCATCGAGGGCAGGCAGAAGGCGTCCATCGTCTGCAGGTAGTCGCCGATCTGCACCTGCTCCCCTGCGAATATCGCGCGATCGCTGAGCCGAAGATCGCCGGCCACGCCCTCCAGCCGAGCCCGGTCCTCACCATCGCCGACGACCAGAAGCCGCAGGCGCGGATCCTGAATCGCACGTAGCAGCTCTAGCAGCCGATCGATGCGCTTCCAGCGGCGCAGATGCGCCGCTGTACCGAGCACGAAATCATCCGCGGCAAGTCCAAGCTCAGCTCGAACCTCTAGGGCCGGCCGGGTCGGATCGAGCAAGGAGAAATCGAGGCCGTTATAGGTAACGGCGATCTCGTTGCGATCGATACCCATTAGCCGGGACGCACAGTCAGCGGCATGGCCGGTATTGCCGGAGACAGCGTGGAATCCATGCTTGACAAGGTGGCCCGCGAGCCTGTACTTCGCCCGCTTCAGACGGGGGTACTCAGTGATGCCTCCACGGTGCGTGTAGACACGCGTTGCCGATCTGCAGCGAAGGCTGGCCAACATCGTCAAGGGCTCGGCTGAGTGAAAGTGGTGGATGTCGTAGGGCTGCATCAGGCGCGCGACCCGAGGAATGGCCTGAACCGCCCGCCCGCTCGGAAGCTCCGCCGACAGAACGGGGCAACCAAGGCCCTTGGCTGCGTCCCAATACGCCCCGCCCTCGCGGGCGAATAGCACGCCTGGGCGCAGTCGGCCCCGTCTGACCTGATCCGCGAGCAACTGGTAAACGGCGCGCTCCGCCCCACCGACGCCCCCTCCCCACATGCAGTGCAGGACACGTGAGTGGGATTCGACGTCAGCCACGTCCGAGCGCGGCGCGCTCCTGCCGGATCGCATCGAAACGCGCCAGAAACGAGCCCATCACCACCGGCAGATGCGTGCTCCTGCGAGCATGAGGGAAGCCTACAGCTGCCGTGGCGTGGGAGTTCAGCATGTCCGAGTCCGTGAAAATCAATCTTGGCGCTGGCCACCAGCACGCTCCCGGCTGGATTGCCTATGACCGGTCGAGAATTCCATTGCTGGCTCGCAGTCGCCTGATTCGAGGCGCGGCTCGCCTCGCCGGTCGCCTTGGGCTCAAGACCCCCACCCGGATCCTCCAATGGCCGCTCGACGTTCGCGTCCGCGACCTGAGTAGAGGCATTCCTCACCGCGCGAACAGCGTGGACGCCATATACACGTCACATCTGCTCGAGCATCTCGAACCGGACGCAGCGCGTTCACTGCTGGCCGAGTGTCATCGTGTGCTTCGGCCAGGGGGCGTCCTGCGGGTCGTCGTCCCCGACCTCGAGGTGGTCGTCGGTGCCTACGCGGGGGGTGATCGGGCGATTCTCCCTTCGACTGCTCCCGATATTGCGGACGCGTTCCTTGAGGCGCTGGCGTTCCGTCCTGCGCCGCGCGGTGGCCAGTTGGGACGCACTGTTCGCCGCATTCTTCGGGCCGACGACGGCGGCCACAAGTGGATGTACGACGCCGGCAGCCTCATCCACCGGCTCCGGGAGGCCGGGTTCGTAGAGGCCGAGCGCGTCGCGTTTCGCGAGGGGCGAAATATGGACGTCGCTCGACTGGACACCCGATCCGCCTTCCACTTGCATGCCGAGGCCTACAAGCACCCCGGCCGCTAACCACCAGCCGCGGGCGCGGTTACCGCAGGTCCTGAACCACCCAGGAGCTTGCGACGCCATACGAAGCCCACCTGCATCAACACTCCCGTCAGGTATAGAGCGCCGGTCCCTGCAGCCGCCCCGGAGGCGCCAAATGCCGGGACGAGAGTCGCGATGCACACAAATTGCACCGCCGTGCTGACCGCGGTGAATACCACCAGCGCGGGCGCGTGATCGGCTGTCAGGATCAAGGGAGTGGCCCAATATGTGACCAAGAACGGCACGACTCCGATCAGGCAGAGGGCGAAACCGGGGCCGGCGGCCCGGTATGCGTCTCCGGCCAGAAAACCTATGACCGAGTCCGCGTTTAGCGCGAGGGCCAGCCCGACCGGGATCGCGGGAGCGGTGAGGAGCATGCTGGAGCGAAGCGCGATGCGGCGAATCCGTTGAACGCGTCCATGCACCATCTCGCGTACAAAGGCTGGAAACACGACGCTGCTGAGTGCGTCGGCGGCGAGGACCGGAACCCGGCCGAAGCGGATCGCGATCTGATAGATGGCCACGGTCGATGGACCGGACAGAATGCCCACGAGAATCGTGTCCAGCGTCGATGAGGCCAGGCGGATCATCCCGGCCACGTTGGTGCTCAGCAAGAACCGCCGGATCTCGCGCTGATAAGGCTTGAGCTTGTTAAGCGGCGAATGCCTGTGGTCCCAAAGCAGGCCAACCAGCACTATGACGCTCGCCGTGCCCTGGGTGAGCGTCGTCAGCAACTCGGCACCGGCGCGGGCCCAGACCAGCTCCGTAATTCCCCCGCCGAGCACGGCCACGCCACCGACCAATGCCAGGCGTCCGAGCGCGGATGCCGCGCCGACGCCAAACGAGAGTGCGAAGCGTTCGAGGGCGCGAAGCGCGGTTCCGGAGGCGCTGTCCAGACTGCCGAAAAAAAGTCCTCCTGCAAACACGATCATTAGCCCGGCACTCGAGGAGCCATTCACCAGAGCCGCGGCTGCGACCCCTGCCGTTGCCGCAACGATTAGGAATGCTGCCGCGCTGACCGACACATCGAGTAGCCAGACGAGTTTGATCGTGGCGACCGCAGCGTCCTTGTCGTCTCGAGTGAGGAAGTCGGGCAGGTACCGCGTCATCCCGTCGCGAACGCGGAAATCCAGGAGCTGCTGAACCGCGTTCGGATAAGCGAGGATCAGGAGGAAGGTTCCCAGATCATGGGGCGAGAGGTAGTGAGCCAGGATGACCGTCTCCGCAAAAATTGCCACTGCGGAGACGCTGCTCGACGCCAGCGCCCACGCCGAGTTCCTGGTCATCCGGCCAGCGCGCCAGATCCTCCAAACTGGCCTGTTCATCCGGGAGCGTCCAAATCCCTCCGCGACTCCCGGTAAACAAACCGCAGGATCCGCCGCGCGCGGGTCTCCCAGGTGAAGTCCTCGACACGCTCTCGCGCGGCGCAGGCCAGCTTTTTGGCCCGCTCGCTGTCGTCAAGCACCGTGGCGAGCTGGCGCGCCAACTCGGCCGGCGAGTCAGGAGGAACGACCATCGCGACGGGAGGGTCTCCTAGGACCTCGCGCAGCACTGGCAGGTCGACGGTTACGAGCGGGCGGCCCGATGCCATGTACTCGAACAAGTCCTTACCGCTAGGGGCGGAACCAGTCGCCTTAGAGCGATCCTGAGCGGTCGCGGCAGCGGTCCTTACAGAGATCCCGTCGCAGGCAGGCTCAACGCCCGACAGGGGGCACAAACGACGTCTGCACGGGCCAGAAAGGCGTCGAGCTGACCTGGGTGGGGAGGGTCGCCCTGTTTCGGGAAAGGTTGGACCAACCCTATTTCCCGGATGAGCCTCCTTTTTTCGATCCTCCGGTTTCTTGGGTCTCCAGGGGAGACGGTGCTCGCATGGCAGTCGCGGGGCGCCCTCGTCATAAGACGGGGTTATCAGGCGCAGGTCGCCGCCGCCTGCGAGTCCTCGTACCCTGTGGAAGATGGAACAGGGCACGCTGCAAATAGCCATCGCTGAGCCGCTCGCTGAGAGCGAGCGCGGTCGCTTGGTCTCGCGGGACCGCCTGCTGGCCGGATTGGGGATCGCCTGGCACGCCGTGGAAGCCACGATTGCAGTCATCGCCGGTCTGGCTGCAGGCTCAATCGCTCTGATCGGCTTCGGCGCTGACAGCTTGGTCGAGTCGTTTGCCGGCTTTATCTTGATCTGGCGCTTCAGCGGCCAGCGCAGCGCTTCCGACGCGGCTGAGAAACGTGCGCAGCGCTTGATTGGCGTGAGTTTCTTTCTGATCGCTGCCTACGTCGGGGTGGAGGCAGCGCGGACCCTGTTCGCTGCTGACCGGCGAGCCGCTTGAGTGGGCTAACAGCCACATAGCCCAGAGCGAGATACTGCGCGGGCGAAGCAGTGGCTCGGTCAGGTTCGATCAGATGAAGCCTGGCGCATCCTGTGACCAGAGACTCGCATGCACGTCCTACGTTGAGCATTCCGTGAGCGCCTTCGCGAAATCGAGGATCCTTGCAGCCCGAGCCTCCCAGGTGAAACTCTGAACGTCCCGGTATGCTTGCTCCACGAGCCTTCGGGCAAGCGCCTCGTCCTCCAGTACAAGGCAGATACCTTTGGCTAGGCGCTCGGGATCGTCTTTTTCGACGAAAACTGCCGCTCCCGGGCTCAGCACCTCCCGCAGGGCTGGATAGTCGGCTGTCACGATTGGCCGTCGGACGGCCATGTACTCGAAAAGCTTGCCCGGAGAGGCCCGATACTTGTTGATTGAAAGATCACTCGGGTAATAGCTGACGAGCACGTCAGCAGCCATCTGATATCGGAAGACATCCGACGGCGCGACGAACCCAGGTAGTCGCACGTTTTCTATCGTTGATCGTTTGACCTGCTCTCGCAGCAGCGCCACCTGATCTGAACGACCGCCGACGATAACCATCTCGACATCCGAAGGCAGCAGCTTCGCGGCGGCGAGAAGGAGTTTGACCTCCCCCGAGTCCGCTTGAACCTTGCCGGTATATACCGCCAGCCTGCGGTTCTGAGGCAGTCCAAGCTCTACCCTGGCCTCGCCTTTATCGACCCTTGAGCGTTCGATCAATTGCAGATTGACGCCCTGATGAGCCACGCAAATCCGCTTACCAGCGACCCCATGCTCGGCCTCGAGCTCACGCGCAAGGATTCTGCTCACTGGCACCACGCCGTCGACTTTCCGCAGGATTACTCGGTCAAGCATCCTTGAAGGCGGCACATGTCCCTCAAATAGCAACAAGACTCGGCTTCGCAGCAGCCGCCTCACGGCCAGAAACGGAACGCCGAGCAAGTAGTTCTTGAAATACAGAACCGTGCGCTCATTCTTGAACGCTGCACGCTTGACGACGAGCTTCCAGAGGGCGTATAACGAGTACGCGAGTGCGCGCCAGAGCGCGCTCACGCGGCCGGACTCCCGAGCCTGGCGGTCAAAGCTGGGCAGGATCCTGACATCAAAGGGCGTCCGAATGCCGTAAACCGAGAACAGGTCCATCGATTGAGTTGGCTCGTCGAAGTCCAAGCGCACGTTCAGCGATACGGCCTCGACGTAACCTCCGGTTTCGGCTAGGGCCTCGCAGAACCGCATGATGCACTGACGATCCACACGGGGAATCAGCAGATCAGATGGAGTGAAGTAGAGCAGTCCGGTTCCACGCCCGGCTGAACCGCTCGTTGAACCGCCGCCGGGTGTCGCCACCGTATCGGAGGTCTCGCGCGTCGCCGCAGAAGGCAGGTTCATCCCGATGCAGGCTCCACGCTGTCCTTCAATAGCGCGAGATAGTTCGTCGCCCGCTTGAATACCTCGTAGGCCTCCTTGTACCTGTCGATCCTGTACAGGCCATCCTGTAACACCCGATAGAGGTCGTAATGCTCACTCAGAAGGAGGAAAAAGTCTCGGAAGAAGGTCCGAGACTCGATGTTCGCTGCCGCGAACTCGAATTGAATGGCGCCGATTCGCTTGGTATCGAGGAGCGCGGACGCACCTTTCAGGACGCTTAGTTCATGCCCCTCGACGTCCAGCTTCAAGAACTCGATCCGATCGATGCCCTCAGACGAACAGAAGTGGTCGAGCGTCGTGAGTGTGATCGGCTCCTCAAGCACAACGGACATCCCAAACCGCGCGAGGCGAGCGCTTGTATCGTAGAGCGAACCGAGTTTCGACCCCTCCCCCGGAGAGAGAAGCTTCGCCGTTGCCTCCCGATCGCTGAATCCCATGTTCCTCAGATGCACGTTTGGGATCCCCCCGAGATCTGCCTCAAGCGCCCGGAAGCAAGAAGGACTCGGCTCGAATGCCCATATGTCAGCCGCATCATGAAACACGCTTAGCAGCTCGCGCGTGTAGATCCCCTTGTTGGCGCCCACGTCGAAGATCACGGGCTCGATGCCTACCCGCTGTGCTATGAGCTCCAGCACTCGTTGCTCGCCGCTGCGCAATGGATCGTTGCCCTCCCCAAAATTCATGCCCGCGAGAGAAAGCTCATAGAGTGACTCGAAGGTCCGCTGCCAACGTTTCCTGCCCAGGGCAGGAGTGAGGACCCTTCGGCCGAGTGCCTTCAACAATGCTTCGCACCCCCTGCTGCCAGACCTCGCACCATGCGCCTAGCGTACGAGATATGTCGACGCCTGGAGACGTTGCCGATGCCGCCGCTGCGCCAGCCTGCGATGACCGTCCGGAGACTTTGTCGCTGTGTGCGGCATAGCAGGCTGCGCTGACCTCGAGCGCAAAGGCAGGGCCCTTCCCTGGGCCCGGGCGCTGATGCGACACCGGGGCCCCGATAGCGAGGGATGCGTATCGCTTGATGGCCCTGAGATCGTCCTAGAGCACACTCGGCTCGCGATCATCGATCCGGAGAATCGCGATTCAGATCAGCCGATGTCCGACCCCAGCGGCCGTTGGACGATCACCTACAACGGCGAGGTCTTCAACCACCGAGAACTACGACGGGAACTCGAGGCACGGGGGGTCCGATTCCGGACCCGATCGGATACCGAGGTCCTGCTCCACCTCTTCATCCGCGATGGGGTCGCGGCCTTCGGCCGCCTGCGGGGGATGTTCGCCTTTCTCATCGCGGATCGCAAGACCGGTGAAATCGTGGCAGCCCGGGACCAGGTAGGCGTCAAACCGCTCTACTGGGCGGTGATCGATGGGCTCTTCGTCGCCGCCAGCGAACTGCGGACGATGCTCGGCAATCAGCACCTCTCGAGCAGGCTGGACGCCGCTGGTGTCGTGGAATATCTGGCCTTCGGCCACACAGCAGGCGAGCGGACCCTCGTCGAAGACGTACGCAAGCTACCTCCGGGGCACGCGCTGCGGATAAGGGACGGTGCGGTCGACGTCTTCGAGTACTGGGATCCGCTCGCTGCGGGCGCGCCGGCTCCGGAGGAGCCTTTGGCGGACGACTTGCGGACCAGGCTGAGTGAGGCCGTCGCCGCCGCGATGGTCAGCGACGTTCCCGTCAGCATGATGCTCTCGGGAGGCCTGGATTCCTCGCTGATCGCGGCGCTCGCCGCGCGCCATTCTGACCCGAGAGATCTGACCGCGTACTCGGTTTCATTTGGTCTGCCCGACGATGAGGCGGCGGCCGCGCGCCGTCTGGCTCATGACCTCGGCATACGCCACCGTGAGATCGAGCTGACCCAGACGGCAGTTGCTGACGGCTTCGATGACTGGTTGAGGAGCATTGACGTGCCGAGCGCAAACCCGACCTGGATTGCCGTCTGGCACATCTCCCGGGCGGTCCACGATGACGGTGGCAAGGTGCTGCTCTCGGGAGACGGCGGCGATGAGTTGCTGGGCGGCTACAGCCGGTGGATGACCTATCTCCGCTTCCACGACCGCGTCTGGCGCCGTGCGCCGATGCGTCTGCGGCGTATGGGTGGACTCTGCGCAAGGCCCTTTGCGGGCGGTCTCGCCGGGGACATCGCCCGGCGTGCGCGCGACGGTGGAGAGCTCTTCGTCGGCAGCCGCCCCTTCCACGACGATGACCTGCTCTCATGCCTCGGTCCCCGCGGTCAGGACGCGCTGCGGGCTAGTCCGCCCGAGAAACCCGTGCGTGAGCTCAGGCGCAGCTTCGACGGGCGGGCACAGAACCCGTCGGATTATCTCGCTTGGATGTCATACGTCTCCTTCAATGGCCATCTCGTGGAGGACTATCTCGCCAGGCTCGACAAGATGGGCATGGTGCACTCGGTCGAGGGCCGGGTCCCCTTGCTCGACCCTAACCTGGTCAGTTGGTCCTTCGGCGTACCCCAATCCAAGAAGACCCCGAACTTTCGTCAAAAGGCGCTAATGCGCGCCGCGGTGGCGCCGCTGTTGCCTGACTACATCCTCAAACGGCCCAAGCAGGGCTTCTGCCCGCCTGTCGCCGACTGGGCCGGTTCCCTGCTCGCGAGTCGGGCGCCGAAGGCGTCTCGCTTGGTAGACGAAGGACTCGTTCGGCCGGACGCATTCGCCCGCCTTGCGCGCCCCGGAACGGTGAAGGCTTCGTTTGCATCCTGGACGCTGGGAACGCTGGCTGCCTGGTGCGAGGCTAACCTCTAGCCGGCGACTTTCTCTTTCCTTCGACGGCGCCGCAACTGAGCCAGCGTCTGGCGGTCCCCGTTCGTTGCGACACTCTCTGCGACACTCTGGACTCGGTACCTGGGGTTCACCGCGACGTCGCGAGGCTCCCAAGCCACTCTGCGAGGGCGCGATCCGACGTCTCCTGGGTGAACCGCTCCAGATAGCGTGTCCGTGCCGCCTTTGACATGGCCTGGCGGAGTTCGGCATCGTCATGGAGCCGCAGGATTCGGTCGGCAAGATCGGCCGGGTCCGGGCGCGGGAGGATGAATCCGGACTCACCGTCAACCACCGTTTCCGCGATCGCGCCCCGATCCGTTGCGATAACAGGCAGTCCTGCCGCGATTGCCTCGAGCACGACTCGGGGGTGGCCCTCGGGTTCGGATGGAGGGAAGACGAAGAAGCCCGCCGAGAGGAGCAGATCGCGCTTCTCCCGGCCAGTTACGCCACCTCGCAGCTCGATCTGTCCAGGCGCCTGCGCGG
>JALYLB010000071.1 GCA_030774475.1 Chloroflexota bacterium
TGAGTCTCTACACCCGCCAGGCCACTGGCCTGGTCCGCGAGATAGGCATGAGCAGCAATCTCGCGCTGAACATCTCGTTCATCTCACTGCCCCTGGCGGTGCTGGTGGCGACCCAGGCTCCGTATGCGTTCCCCGGGTCGAACCTGATCGGGATCGTCATCATCACCGCGATCCTCTGCATCATCCCAACGCTGCTCTACGGCTCGCTTTCGCAGGCGATGCCGCGCTCCGGTGGTGATTACGTCTTCGTGAGCCGGATCATCCATCCGCTCATCGGCTTCGTTGCGAACTTCAGCGTCACCATGTGGTTCCAGCTGGTGATCGCCTACTTCGGCGCCCTCCTGGCACCGTTCGGCCTGTCCGCCGCCCTCTCCACCATGGGCGCGGCGACCGGCAACAAGAGCCTCACCGACGCCGCGACCACGGTGAGCGGCAAGGAGTGGCAGTTCGCCTTGGGCGCGATCGCCCTGATCGCCACTGCAGCCCTCATGAGCCTCGACCTGCGCCGATCGATGCGGGTCTTCCAGTGGATCTTCTGGCTCTCGCTGGTGGGGGTGGCGATCGCCGCCTTCCTGACCCTCTTCAATGGCCGCGACCAGTTCATGGCCGCCGTGGCGGGGATGGGCGGCGACTACAACAAGATGATCGCGGACGCCAAGGCCGCGGGCTACACCGGCACCAACCCGGGCATCGACTGGGGGGCGACCCTGGCGGCCACGCCGCTCGCGTTCGCGAGCTTTGGCTACGCCATCGTCACCACCTACGCCGGGGGCGAGGTGCGGTCGGCGCGGACCACCATGCTCCGGGGGCTCCTTTGGGCCTTGGGGATCAGCGCCGTCATCGTGTTGATCCTGCTGGCCCTGGCGTCGCGAACGTTTGGGCAGGAGTGGCTGGGATCAGCGACGTTCCTGTCCAACCAGGCACCGGACAAGTACCCGTTGCCATCGGCTCCGTTCTACTTCTTCTTCGCCGCAATGCTCACGAACAACAGCGTCCTGATCGCGATCATGTCGATCAGCTTCGTGCTGGCCTTCTTCGCTGCCCTGCCGCCCACCTTCCTGATCGCGACCCGCAGCCTCTTCGCATGGTCCTTCGATCGGATCCTGCCAGACAAGGTGAGCGAGGTGAATGACCGGACCCACTCGCCGGTCTGGGCCAACGTGATCGTGCTCGTCATCACGCTGATCTTCCTGGCGCTCATCGTGTACGGGCCCGGGGACTTCCTGACCCTGCTGTTCACGGCCGGCGCTGCCGAGATCATCACCTTCATCGTGGTGGCGATCGCGGCTGCGGTGTTCCCGTATCGGCGGCGTGAGATGTGGGAGGCCTCGCCGATCAACCAGCGCCTGTTCGGCGTGCCGCGCATCACCCTGATCGGGGTGGCGTCGGTCGTCGTCTACCTGATCTTCCTCGTCCCGCTCCTGACCAACTCGACGCTCGGCGCCAACGCGACCGTCGGCATCGTGGCGATGGTGGTGCTGTTCGTCCTGCCGTTCATCATCTACGCCATCAGCTACTTCTGGAACAGGAGTCGAGGCGTGGACCTGGGGCTGGCCTTCGAATCGCTTCCGCCAGAGTGACGGCGTCGCCGTGGACACTGGCGAACGCAGGATCCTGTGGGTCAACCCGGTCGGCACCACCGTCTTCGATGAGGAGACACGCGAGCTGATCGAGGCGGTGCGGCGGCCGGGCTTCACGCCCGACGTCCGGAGCCTGGAGCACGGCCCCCCGCACCTCGAGTACCACACCTACGAGCACGAAGCGCTCGGGCCGATGCTCGCGCTGATGCGCGAGGCCGATGAGGCTGGCTACGACTCCGCGGTGATCGGCTGCTTCTACGACGGCGGCCTGCGCGAGGCGCGGGAGCTGTGCGCGATGCCGATCATCGGCATGGAGGAGGCGTCGCTCGCCTACGCGGCCACCATGGGTCACCGCTTCAGCATCATCGTCGGGCGGCGGAAATGGATCCCCAAGATGACCGACAACGCCGTCCTGTACGGCCACGAACGTCGGCTCGCCTCGCTGCGCTCGGTCGAGATGGGCATTCCCGAGGTGACCGCCGATCCGGAGGGCTTCTTCGACGCGTGCATCCGCGAGGCGCGCCTGGCGGTGTCGGAGGACGGCGCCGAGGTTGTGGTCCTGTCCGAGATGGCGACGCCCGCGTTCTGGCGCCGGGTGCGCGACGAGGTGCCCTTCCCGATCGTCGATCCGGCCGTCGCGTGCTGGAAGTTCGCCGAGATGGCGGCCGACATGTACCGCAGCGTCGGGTACAC
>JALYLB010000072.1:0-7500 GCA_030774475.1 Chloroflexota bacterium
CGCCAGGTCGGCCGCTGGCTCCTCGATCCGCAGCCCGCCGGCAACGTTGACGTACACGTCGTGCGCGGTCAGGTTGAGCCCGGCGTGGCGGGCCAGCACGGCGATGAGCATCAGGACCCGATTCGTGTCGATCCCGGTCGTCGCGCGCCGCGGCGAGCCGTAGCCGGCCGGCGCCACGAGCGCCTGGATCTCGACCGCCAGCGGCCGGGTCCCCTCCAGTGCGATGGTGACCGCGCTGCCGGCCACCGGCGGCTGGTCCGACTCGAGGAAGAAGCGCGAGGCATCCGTCACCTCCACTAGGCCGTCGCCGCGCATCTCGAGGACTCCGACCTCGTCGGTCGAGCCGTGGCGATTCTTCGCCGCGCGAATGAGACGAGTCATCCCGAGCCGCTCCCCCTCCAGGTAGATGACCGCGTCGACGAGGTGCTCCAGGGTTCTTGGCCCCGCCACGGTGCCCTCCTTGGTGACGTGCCCGACGAGCGCAACGCAGGTGCTGCCCGCCTTGGCAACCTCGGCCAACCGGCTGGCGACCTCGCGGACCTGGCCGACGCTTCCGGCAGGACCGCCCAGGTCAGCGCTCGCGAGGGTCTGGACGCTGTCGACCACCGCGAGCGCTGGCCGGGTCGAGGCGATCACCTCCACGGCTGTCTCGAGCTCGGTGGTGGCCAACAACGAGAGCCCTTCAACCACCGCACCCACGCGCTCGGCCCGCCCGCGAACCTGGCGCGATGACTCTTCGCCGGTGACGTAGAGGACCGACGAGCCCGCCATCGCCAGTCGAGCCGCCAGCTGCAGGAGGAGGGTCGACTTGCCGATCCCGGGATCGCCCCCCAGCAGGACGATCGAGCCGGGCACCAGCCCCCCGCCCAGGACGCGATCGACCTCCCCGATGCCGGTCGCCAGGCGGTCCGCCTCCGCGCTCGAGACCGCGCCGATCGGCTCGACCAGTGAGGCGCCTGCCCCTTTTCCGCCCGAGCGGGAGGAGGATGCCGCGCTGCGGGTCTTCCGAGCACCCCCGGGCAGGACGGTCTCGACTAGCGTGTTCCACGCCCCGCACTCAGCGCATTGGCCGGCCCACTTGGGCGCAGCGTTGCCGCACTGCTGGCAGACGTACACAGAACGGTTGGGCACGCAGTGGAGCTCCGAATCGGGCCTGGGATGGCGACGGGCGAGGCCTCGAGGCCTCGCCCGTATCGTGGCAGATCGCCGAGTACGTCGCGCTAATCGGGGCGATCGCCCCGTCAGGCGGGCACCGGCTGCTTCTTGCGTGACGGCGCGGGCGGCGTTGCCCGTTCGATGGTCATCGTGCCGTCCTCGCCCGCGTCGACGATCACCGTGTCGCCCGGCTCGAAGCTGGCCATCAGCATCAGCTCGGCGAGCGGATCCTCGATCTGGTTCTGGATCTCGCGCCGCAACGGGCGTGCGCCAAAGGCCTGGTCGTAGCCCTTGGTGATGATCGCGTCCTTGGCGGCATCGGTCACCACCAGCTCCATCTGCTGTCCGCCCATCTGGCCTTTCACACGCTCGAGAAGCAGGTCCACGATCAAGCGGATCTCCTCGCGCGTGAGCGAGCGGAAGACGACGGTGGCATCGATCCGGTTGAGGAACTCCGGGCGGAAGACGTTCTTCAGCTCGCCGAGGACCTTCTCCTTCATCCGCTCGTACTCGGCGGTGGCCTCCGCCTCGAGGGTCGCACCCGTGCCACGGAAGCCAATCGACTTGTCGTGCTGCAGCTGGGGAGCGCCGACGTTGCTGGTCATGATGATGATCGTGTTCCGGAAGTCGACCCGGCGGCCCTTGGCATCGGTCAGGTGTCCATCTTCCAGGATCTGGAGCAGGATGTTGAAGACCTCCGGGTGCGCCTTCTCGATCTCGTCGAGCAGCACCACGCTGTAGCTCTTGCGACGGACCGACTCGGTCAGCTGCCCACCCTCGTCGAATCCGACGTATCCGGGCGGGGCACCCACCAGGCGGCTCACGTTGTGGCGCTCCATGAATTCGCTCATATCGATCTTGATGAGCGCGTCCTCGCTGCCGAACATGAACTCGGCGAGCGCCCTGGCCAGCTCCGTCTTCCCCACGCCGGTGGGTCCCATGAAGATGAATGAGCCGATGGGCCGCTTTGGATCCTTGAGGCCGGCGCGCGCACGTCGAACCGCCCTTGAGACCGTCTCGATGGCCTCCTGTTGGCCGATGACTCGCTTGTGCAGCGCGTCCTCCATGTGGAGCAGGCGCTCCTTCTCCTCCTGCGAGATGCGGACCACCGGGATCCCCGTCCACATGCTCACGACCTGGGCGATGTCCTCGTCGGTGACGATGGGGGTCTCCTTGGCGACCTCCTCGTGCCAGGCATTGCGGAGCTCGTCGATGTGCTCCTTGCCCTTGGCTTCCTCGTCGCGCAGCCTGGCCGCGGCCTCGTAGTCCTGGCCGGCGATCGCCTCGTCCTTCTGGCGCGTGACCTCCTCGAGCTCGCGCTGCGCCTCCTTGATGGCGGGCGGGGCGGACGAGCTGCGGAGGCGGACCCGCGAGCCGGCCTCATCGATCAGGTCGATGGCCTTGTCGGGCAGCGCGCGATCCGCGACGTAGCGGACGGAGAGGTCGACGGCAGCGCGCAGCGCCTCATCGGTCATCTTCACCCGGTGGTGCTCCTCATAGCGGGAGCGGATCCCGAAGAGGATGTCCATCGCCTCGTCGACGGTCGGCTCCTCAACCATCACCGGCTGGAACCGACGCTCCAGGGCGGCATCCTTCTCGATGTACTTGCGGTATTCGTCGAGCGTGGTGGCGCCGATGCACTGCAGCTCCCCACGGGAGAGCGGCGGCTTGAGGATGTTGGCCGCGTCGATCGCGCCCTCGGCCGCTCCGGCACCGACCAGCGTGTGCAGCTCGTCGATGAACAGCACGTTGTCGTTCGAGCTGCGCAGCTCTTCGATGATCTTCTTCAGCCGCTCCTCGAACTCGCCGCGGTACTTCGTTCCCGCCACCAGCGAGCCGATGTCGAGGGTGAGCACGCGCTTGTCCATCAGCGTCTCAGGCACGTCGCCGCTCACGATCCGCTGGGCGAGCGCTTCGGCGATCGCCGTCTTGCCCACGCCAGGCTCGCCGATCAGGGCCGGGTTGTTCTTCGTCTTGCGGCCGAGGATCTGGATCACCCGCTCGATCTCCTTTTCCCGGCCGATGACCGGGTCGAGCTTCCCAGACCGTGCCAGCTCGGTGAGA
This sequence comes from Chloroflexota bacterium, assembly GCA_030774475.1. Taxonomy (GTDB): domain Bacteria; phylum Chloroflexota; class Limnocylindria; order QHBO01; family QHBO01; genus CF-82. Next base: position 3,220 of record JALYLB010000072.1, read on the forward strand.
TTGATCCCCAGCTGGTCCAGGGTCGGCGTCTTGGACGGCCGCTTGGCCTCCTGCGCGGGGGCCACGGAGCTGCTCTGCGAGAGCACGTGGATGACCTGGTGGCGGACCTTATCGAGGTTGACCCCCAGGCTCTCCAGCACGCCGGCGGCGATACCCTCACCCTCGCGGACGAGGCCGAGCAGGAGGTGCTCGGTACCAATGTAGTTGTGGCCCAGCCGCCGAGCCTCGTCGATGGCCAGCTCGATGACTCGCTTGGCGCGGGGGGTCAGGCCCACTTCGCCGACGACCGGGCGGTCACCTCTACCGATGATGAACTCCACCGCGGTGCGAACCTTGGACAGCTCGACGTTCATGTTCTCCAGGACGCGCGCGGCGACGCCCTCGCCCTCGCGGACGAGGCCGAGGAGCAGGTGCTCGGTGCCGATGTAGTTGTGGTTGAAGCGCTGCGCCTCATCCTGGGCAAGGGTGAGGACCTTCCGCGCCCGATCGGTGAACTTGTCGAATCGGTCCATTGGTCGCGTCCTTGGGTCACTGCCTTCGGTGGGCCAGATCGCTCGGGTCCCGAATGTCTTCTGAGTGTACGGCACCACTTTCCGGGTGATGTCTTCAATAGGTACTACGGTCGTAGGTGTCGATTGCTCGCCCGTCGCCCGAGGATGGCAGCAGCATAGCGAGAGGCGGACCCATGACGCGGGCCCGCCTCGTGCACATGTCGCGTGCGTCGGCGGCTCCCGGCCGCCGCGTCGGTCGCTAGGCCTCCTCCTCCACCGGTTCGGGCTCCGCATCGCTCGTCGCGGCGTCGTCGGATTCGGCGGGCGCCTCCTCGGCGACCACCGGCTCCGCGGGCGCTTCGGGCTCTGTCTCGACCTCGACCGGGATGGTAGTCGCCTCCGGCCCCGCTTCGGCAACGGGCTCCGCCTCGGCAACGGGCTCCGCCTCGGGCATGGGCTCCGCCTCGGCCACGGGCTCCGCCTCGGCAACGGGCTCCGCCTCGGCGGCCGCCGTTGCCTCCGCTCCCGGCTCGGGTTCCGTGACCGGCTCCGTCTCGGCGGTATCGGTCAGGTTGGGGGTTGCGTCTGTCTCCTGCTCGCCCTGGTCACGCCGGAACTGGTCGAGGAGGCCCGACTCCGCGAAGGCCGCAGCCATCGTGTTGTCGATCCCCTCGTCCGGCTCGCTGATGGCGTCCTCCGGGCGGTAGTCACGGTCGCGACGGTCGCGACGGTCGCGCCGCGGCGGTCGATCCTCGAAGCTGCGAGCCGGCTGCCCGGCTGGCGCGGCGACCGCAGCCGGACGGTCCTCGGTCTGCTTGAGGCTCAGCCCAAGCCGATGGCGCTCGGAGTCGAGCGAGATGATCTTCAGCTTGAGAACCTCGCCCTCCTTGACCACGTCACCCGGATGGGCGACGCGCTGGTTGGAGAGCTCGCTGATGTGGATCAGGCCCTCGAGGCCCTCCTCCACGCGGACGAAGGCGCCGAAGTTCACGAGCTTGGTGACCGTCCCATCGATGAGGTCGCCGATGTTGTACTTGGCCACCGACTCCTGCCATGGGTCGGGCTGCAGTCGCCTGATCGAAAGGCTGATCCGCCCTCGCTCGTGGTTGATGTCGATGACCTCGGCCTCGACCTCCTCGCCGATGGCGTAGGCGGTCTCCGGGTTGTTGACCTTGTTCCACGACAGCTCGCTCTTGTGGACGAGCCCATCGATCCCGCCCAGGTCGATAAAGACCCCGAACGGCGCGATGCTCCGCACCGTGCCCTTCACCCGCTGGCTGACCTGGAGGCTGCTGAAGAGCTCGTCGCGCTTCTCGCGGCGCTCCTCGTACAGCGCGACCTTCTCGGACAGGATGAGTCGGTTGGCCTTGCGGTTGACCTCGAGGATCTTCAGGCGAAGGGTGCGACCCACGAAGGGCTGCAGCTTCTCCGCGATCTCCTGGGCCGCGTCGCGCGGCTGCTCGTCACGCGGCCGGCGCGGGAAGTCGACGATCTGCGAGATCGGGACGAAGCCCCGGACGCCGAGGTCAACGATGAGGCCGCCCTTGTTGTGGTCGATGACCCGTGCCTCAACGATTTCGCCCGCCTCGAAGCGCTCCTGCATCGCGCGCCACTTGCGCTCGAGGCCCGCCCGCCGCAGGGAGAGGACAGCGTGGCCCTCGGGAGATTCGGGCTGGAGCACGTAGACCAGCACTTCATCGCCGACCTTGATCTCGGGACGCGAGTCGTCGCCGCCGTCACGGCCACCACGTCGCCCGATCAGCTCGCGATTGGAGACCACTCCTTCGCTCTTGCCACCGAAGTCGACCAGGATCTCGTCCGGGTCAACGCGAACCACCGTGCCCTCGACCACGTCGCCGTGCTTGAGGCTTTTCACCTCGACATCGGGCTGGTCGAGCAGCTCCTGCATGGTCATCGGCTCGTGACTGCCGTTGGCTTCGGGGGACGCCTCGGCGACCTCTGGCTCGGCGGTGGCAACCCCTGCCGCGACCGGCTCAGGGCTCGACCCATCGGTGTCGATCGGCGCGGCCTCGGCGTCAGGCGTGGCCTCACCCACAACCGCTTCCGCGGTCATCGCCGCTTCCACGGTGGTCGCCGGCTCATCGGCCTCGCCTTGCGGCGTTGCGTCATCGCTGGCGGCTACCGGCTCCGGCTGAGCCGAATCCGATGCGGTCGCCGTCTCCGACGTCGTCTCCGAAGCTTCGGCAGTGGGCTCGTCCTCGGATTCCCTGACGGCCGTGGCGGCCGTCTCCTGATCCTGCGGAACGGGCTGATTGGTCTCTTCTGTCAAGTGTGTCCTGCTCCTGTCAACAATGTCCCTCCAACAAGAACGCCCTCCGGCGCACGGAGGGCGTGTCGAACGCTCAAATCGGGTTAGGCGGCCTGTCCGGTCTTGACTGGTGCTCCTGTCCTCGAGTGTGCTCGACGCGCAACCGCGCGCGGCTTATGAGGTTGTCCTGCTGGAGAGCCCGCGTAGCATACCATACGGTCAATGGGCCTCCCCAATGCCTGAGCTGCCCGACCTCACCGTGGTCGCGGAGGAGCTCGCTCGGCGGATCGCCGGCAAGACCGTCGCAGAGGCAACCGCCCCGACACCCATCCTGCTTCGCGCGACACCCGCAGACCTCGCGTCGCTCGCAGAGCTGCGCGTCGGTCGCGCCATGCGGCGTGGGAAGTTCCTGCTGCTGCCTTTCGATCGGGATGGAACGCCAGCGCGCGTGCTCGCCGCCAACCCGATGCTGGCCGGTCGCTTCTGGCTCCTGGACGATTCCCGCGAGCGCGTGCGCGCGCGAACCGGCCTGAGGCTTCGCTTTACCGATGGCAGCGAGCTCCGGTATGTCGACCGCGAGATGCTCGGAAAGCTCTATCTCGTTCGCCCGGACGACCTGGCGAGCATTCCGGGCTGGCCCGAGATGGGTCCCGATGCCGACGACCCGGGCCTCACGCTCGACGTCTTCCGCCGGCGGATCCGCCGTCATCCAGGCGAGCTGAAACCGCTGCTGCGCAACAGCCGCTTCGTGGCGGGGATCGGCAACGCGTACTCCGACGAGATCCTGTGGGAGGCGAGACTGGCACCATTCCGGCGGCGGAGCACGCTCCAACCCGAGGAGGTGGACCGCCTGTACGCAGCCACGCGAGCGGTTCTGCTGGACGCCACCGAGCGATTGCGGAAGCTGGTCCCACCGCACATCGAGACCCAGCACCGGGAGTTCCTCAAGGTGCACCTGCGCGGCGGAGAGGCCTGCCCACGCTGCGGCCGCGAACTGCGCCAGATCGGCGGGGACGAGGCCACGACCTTCTGCCGGACCTGCCAGCCGCCGTTCTAGCGCCCCATAGGTGGCACGGCTCGCGTTCCCGCGCCCCAGCGGAAGCCACCATCCTCCAGGCCCTCGCAGGACTACGGAATGATCAGAACCTGTCCGATATTGATTACCTTGTTTGGATCCAGGTTGTTCGCCGCGGCGAGCGCCTGAACAGTGATCCCAAAGCGTGCGGCGATCGAGGACAGGGAATCCCCCGACCGCACGACGTACGTCCGCGGCGTTGGATGGGCCGCCGGTGTCGGCGTGGCCGCCCGCGGAGTCGCCGTTGGCGTTGCAGTGGGGACAGGTGTCGGCGAGGTGGTTGGCGAAGCGCTGGCGGGGGCGGTGGGAGTCGGTGACGGCCGGTCCGTCGCCCGGACGGTGAGGACGCTGTTCGCGGGCAAGAGGCCGAATCCGTGCGTCGAGGCGGCAGCCGCGGCCGCGCCCACCAACAGGACGACGGTGGCCCCGGTCAGCGCCACGCGGCT
>JALYLB010000073.1 GCA_030774475.1 Chloroflexota bacterium
AGATCAGCCAGCCCCGGATGTGCTCGCTGAAGCCTGCGGTGCGGCCGCTCGCGCGCAGCCAGAACGGCACCGAGATGCCCTTGAACCGAATGAGGAGGTAGTGCCATGCGATGAAGAGGCCGAGGGCGATTGGCACGATCGAAACGTGCAGCACATACAGCTGCACCAGCTTCTCAGTCGCTGTCGGGATCGCCAGCAGTGCGTCGGAGGTGTAGTTGAAAGCACCCGCCAGTCCGACGGCATTGAGGACCTCGCCCACGTTCCATGGAACTCCGAATCCCACCTCGTCCCAGTGGAGCGCCTCTCCGGTCAGCGAGATAACGAACGTGAGGCCCGCCAGGCCGACCCCGATCAGCCACAGGCCCTCCTTGCCGCGGCGGTAGCCGCCCGTGATGAACACCCGCACCATGTGCACCATGACCAGGGCAAAGATCAACAACGAGTTGTAGAAGTGGAAGTTGATGACAATCGACCAACCCGGGGTCGCCAGCAGGTGCTGAGTGATCCCATACGCCTTGCTGGCATCCGGGATATACACCAGTGACAGCAGGAAGCCGGTAAGGATCTCCAGGACAAGTGCGATCGCCAGCACGCCCCCGAGCAGGTACCAGATGCTGTTGGACTCCACCGGGATCAGATAGTCGGTGACCAACTGGCGGAAGCCGAATTGATCTGAGAGGGCAGCCCACGGGCCTCGCCGGCTCTGATCAGCTGTCTTCGGCTCGGGGGACGCGCCTTGGGGAGCCATCGCCTTCTCCAAGCGGCCGCTTCTGTCAATCGCGACATCCGGCCTGATGCAACGTCAGAGTAGGTCAACGTCCGGCCATCCGTCGGTAAATCAGAACGTTCCGCTCTGCGGTGGCGCCCCACCAGTGCCGAATGGCCCAATTGCGGGCCGGCGCTGCTTCGCAGCCGTTGTGGCTGCGGCCGCCTGGAACGTGGAGCCGAAGGTGGGACTCGAACCCACGACCGACGGTTTACGAAACCGTTGCTCTACCACTGAGCTACTTCGGCCAGCGCGAGGCGCGATTTTAACAGGCGGCCGCCCGAGACCTGGCGACGGAGGCCGATTCGGCTCCCCGCGCTCGAGCACCGGGGCCGGATTACCGCGCGGTGATGTGCGGTGGGTGGCCCCGGGCACTCCCTCGCGCAGGCTGGCCATCGAGCTTTCCGCCGACCTCGCGATCGAGGTTCAACTCGGTCTCGCCGTCGAGTGGCTTGGCGTCGATGGTCGCGCTCGAGAGCAGCGGGCGCTCGGCGGCCCGGCGCGCGAGAGCCGCCAGGAGGATACGTGGCGCCCCACCAACGCGACTCGCTTGATGAATTGCGACGCCATGGATCCCAGTTCCGCGACGCAAGACCCGAGAAGAGACCCTCCAGGACGGCACTTGTGCGCTGGGTTCGGTTAGCGAGATCCCAGAGAACCGCGCGAGGAGGTCGACCTGGGAGCATCAATCGAAGGGTCGGTGAGAAGCCTAGTGCGGGGCATCGGGCGGCGCCCAGCCGTGGAGAAGCTGGTCGTGGTACCGCGGCTCAGCCGGCTCGCCGGGGCGGGTGCGAGGCACCGGCGCCACGGGCGCGCGCCCCTTGGCGGCGAGGACGTAGTAGGGGCACGCGTCGGTGAGAGGGCAGAGGCCGCAGATCGGGCGCGGAGCGCGGCAGGTGTCCCGGCCATGGCGGATCATCTCGACATGGAATGGGTAGACCTCGGACGGCTCCAGCACGCCTTCGAGGAGGTCGTGCGCCCGTGTGAGATCGGTCTTCGGCGGGATGAGCCCAAGGCGCAGCGCGACTCGATGAATGTGGGTGTCGACCGGCATCGTCGGTCGGCCGAAGCAGAAGAGCAGGACGATCGAGGCCGTCTTCCGCCCGATGCCCGGCAGGCCGGTCAGCCATGACCGAGCTTCGTCGAGCGGGGCGCTCCCCAGGAACGAGAGGTCCCAGTCGGGGTGCGCCGCCTTGACCTCCGCCAGCACGTGCTGGATGCGACGCGACTTGGTGGGCGCCAGGCCGCCCGGCCGGATCACGTCCTCGAGCTCGTCGGTCGGAGCATTCAACACCGCGTCCCAGTCACCGTAGCGCGCGCGCAGCGCGGTGAATGCGCGGAACGAATTGATGTCGGCCGTGTTCTGGGCAAGGATCGTCAGCACCAGCTCGCTCACGACGTCGAGGCGCGGCCCACCCCACACTGGATGGTCGTATCGCTCGCCCAGCCGTTCGAGCACCAGCTCCGCCAGGGTGCGGCGCTTGCGACGGTCGGCCGCCAGCTTCTGCGGGCTTGGCCCCCTGCGCCGGGCTGGCTTTCGCTTCGCGCCGCGCGCTGGCGCAAGACGTTCAGGCACTCGACAGCCCAAGGCCGATGGCGACGCTGCGCGCCATGCGTTCTGCGGCATTCTCGATGAGCCGCTGCGAGTCCGCGATCGCGTCCTCGAGAGCCATCGGCCGATCCGGGACTGGCTGAACCAGGGCAAAGACATTCGATGCCTCGAGTGCGGCGATCCCGGGTCCCAGCCCGCCGCAGAGCAGGATGACCGGCACATCCTTGGGCGCCAGCCGTGCCACGCCCAGCGCCGCCTTGCCGGAGAGCGTCTGCTCGTCGGCGCGCCCCTCGCCGGTGATCACCAGGTCCGCCTCCGCAAGCCGTGCGGAGAGGCCTACCAGCTCCGCGATGACATCGACGCCGGGACGGAGCAGCGCATTCGTGAATCCGAGCAGGCCAGCGGTCGTTCCACCCGCCGCGCCGGCACCGGGGAGGTCCGCGACCAGCCGTCCGGTCGCGGATTCGATGGCGCGGCCCCAGGTGCGCAGCGCCCCGTCGAGCTCCGCGACTGTCGCGGGGTCCGCCCCTTTCTGCGGGCCGTAGGTCGCCGCCGCCCCGCGCTCGCCGACCAGCGGGTTGGTCACGTCGCAGGCAATCGTCAGCGACAGGTCGGCGAGGCGCAGATCGAGGCCGGCCCTGTCGGCGCGCGCGACATTGGCCAGCGCCCCGCCGCCGTCCGAGAGGTCGTGGCCAGCGCCGTCGACGAGTCGCAGTCCGAGCGCGGAAAGGAGCCCGGCGCCGCCGTCGCTGGTCGCCGAGCCGCCAAGACCGATGGTCACGTGCTCGATCCCCGCCTCCAGCGCAGCGAGCAGCAGCTCGCCGGTACCCCTGGTCGTGGCCGCCCGCGCCGATGCCGGCGTCCGTTCATCGGCCGACAGCCTGGCCAGGCCACTCGCGGCTGCGAGCTCGACGAAGGCCGCGCGGCCGCCATCGAGCAGGAGCCATTCCGCGGTGACGGGGCGGCCCAGGGGGTCGTGCACCTCCGCCGTGCGCGTCGCCGCATCTGCTCCCAACGCGTCGCGCAGCGCGGCCAGGGTCCCCTCGCCTCCGTCGGCCATGGGTGCATGGACGATCACGTCGTCGGGCCGGGCACGTGCCCATCCCCGGGCGATGGCGGAGGCGACGCCCACCGAGTCGAGGGCGCCGCCGAACGAGTCGGGTGCGACCACCACGCGCAGGCGACGGGACGACATTGGTCGAGAAGGCTCAGCGGGCCTTCAGGGTGCGCCGCCGCTCCTGGTAGGCGGGAATCGAGCGGATCGCTGGCCGCAGCTGGTCGCCGATCTCGCGCACCGACAGGTTGAGGCGCTCCTGGTCCTGGGTGATGAGCTTCATCGTCCGCCCCATCTCGGTGAGCAGCTCGATGCGGTGCCGCTCCTCGAGCTTGCGCATGGTGGCCTGCAGGATGACGAATGCCATCTGCGACAGGTTGGGCAAAGGCTGGTTGCGATGGATCCGCCGCTCCAGGTCGACCTGGCCGATGGCCGCCAGCCCGGCCTGTTCGAGGACGTCAACCAGCAGGCCGACCTCGACCGCGTAGCCGGTGAAGAAGGGCACCGACTCGAGCAGCTCCCGCCGCCCGGCGTACTCGCCGGCGAGCGGCTGTACGATCCCGGACAGCTCCGGGTAGAACAGGTTGAGCAGCGGCCGAGCCATGAGCTCGGTGACGCGCCCACCACCCTCGGGCAGGATGCGATCACCGTCGCGGATCGGCCGCTGGTAGAAGCCCTTTACGTACCTGATCCTCGGCTCGCGCAGCAGCGGGCCAAGGAGGCCGTAGACGAACCTCGGCTGGATGTTGCTGATGTCGGTGTCGATCCAGGCCACGATGTCGCCGTCCAGCACGTGCAGGCTCTTCCACAGCGCCTCGCCCTTGCCGCTGTGGCTCCCGACCTCGGGAAGCACCTCGGAGTGCCGGACGACGGTGACCCCCAGCTCTTCGGCGATCTCGCGGGTCCGGTCGGTGGAGTCCGAGTCGATCACCACCAGCTGGTCGATGAGCGGGGCGCGGTCGATGAGCGAGCCCTTGATCCGCTTGATGACCAGGCCGATGGTCTTCTCCTCGTTGAGGGCCGGCAGCCCGACGCTCACCGTCAGGCCTGCCTTCTCCTTGAGGGCGACGAGGTGGCGTATGTCGCTGAACTCCGAGGCGTGGAAGCTGTTCTCGGCGAACCAGCGATCGACGATCGTGGTGAGCGATCGGGCGCGCTCCACGTACGCATCCGCCTCGGGAAGGCTCCCCTCCTCGGTGCGCAGCTCCTCGAAGGTGGCCAGGCCCAGCTGCTGGCGAGTCTTGACCACGATGACCGTCGGCTTGGCGCGAGACGCGACGGCATCGGCGAGAGTGCCGAACAGGTAGCGACCGTCCGGGGCCGCGTTGCTGGGATTGGCCGATGCGCCCATGACCACCAGGTCGTGGTGCGAGGCCTCGCGGATGATCGCGGTCCGAACCGATGTCGCCTCCAGCACCATCGCACTCGTGCGCCGTGCCCCGCCGTGCTCGCGGATGAAGCGCTCGAGCGCCTGGCGCTGGCGCTCGCAGGCCCGGTCGCCGATCCCATTGGGGACGACGTGCATGACCGTCACCCGCGCGTCGAAGCGATGCGCCAGATCGCGCGCGATGCGCAGGGCGAGCTCGGCGTGCGGCCCCCCTCGCACCGGCACCAGGATCGAGCGCACGGTCTCGAGGCCGCGCTGCTTGACCACGGCGATGTCACAGGGCGATTGGCGGACGACCGCATCGATGGTCGGCGAGAAGACCGGTGGCGCATCGACCTCCCCGTCGAGGTGGTCCGTGAGGAGGTCATCCCCTACACCCGCCGCGGTCAGCTCCGCGACGATCGGAGCGCTGCGGGCGGCGGTGGGCGGGCCGCCCCACCCGAAGATGAGCAGGTCGGCACCCTCCTCGGCGACCGCCTCGATGATCCCCTCGGCGGCTCGCCGCCCGATCCGGACCATGGTCCGGATCTCGACCTGCTCCTCGTCGCCAAAGGCGAGAACCCGCTGCAGCAGGCGACGGGCGGTGCGTGCACTGGTCGCGCCCTCCGAGAGCGAATCCCCCTCGGGGACCTCCACGATTCCAAGCGCGGTGATCTCCGTCTGGCGCCCGGCTCGGACGCCGGCCCCGATGCGCACCAGGTCGCGAGCCGTCCGCGGGTTGGCGAGCGGCAGCAGGATGCGGTACGGCTCGCGACGGCGGGGCGGCATCAGCGGCCTCTCGCCGAGCCGTTGCCGCCGTCGTCTGAGGCGAGAGCCCGCCAACGAGTGACCAGGTACGGTTTGAGCTCCTCGAACTCGAGCGCCTGGTTCTCGATGGCCCGCTCCGCTTGCTCGGTCGTCAGCTCCAGGGTGTCGCTGATGAACCCGGCGGTCCGCCCGAAATAGAGCGGGGTCAACGCGGCCAGCAGGCGTTCGCGGTCGACTCCTGGCCGGTGATAGGCGACCAGGGCGTCGTACAGGCAGCGAACCCACAGCTCCGCTGGGAAGTGGAAGGCGGTCGGGTCCTCCGTCGCCGTCAGAGCCATGACCCGTTCCAGCTGCTCTGGGGCGAGCATCTCGGCCCAGGCCGGTCCGTGGGTCGGGCGGGCGCTGTCGAAGGTGTCAACCAGCTTGGCGTGGTTGACGTTGATCGACTCGGGGGCGACGACCCGCTCGAACCCGTACTCGGGGATCGGGTGGCTGCCTCGCACGCGGAGCCACTTGTCGGGGTAGTGGCCGGCGAGCTTGAAGAGCGTGCCAACCACCTGGCGAAACATCGGTCCCAGGTCGGAGGCCGGATCCTTGGCGTCGTGGATCTTGGCGCCGAGCCGCGCCTGGCAGACGGCGAATCCCTCGTTGATTGCCGAGTGGGTCATCCAGATGTCGATCCCGAAGCGCGCGGTCGCCTCGTCGAACGTGTCGAGCTCCAGGTAGCGGGCCACCAGGTCGCCGCTGATCGCGAAGTCGCCGCCGATCGGCTGGCGGATGCGCACGCCGTACAGGGCGCGGGTCATTGGATAGCTGATGTTGTTGGTGATCGTGCCGTCGTACTTGTAGCGCGCGTAGAGGGGCGCCACGAAGTCGTAGCCGCCTTTGAGGATCGGTCCAGCCAGCAGCTCGACCCACTCGGGCACGATCGAGCGCAGGTCGGAGTCGACCATGACCATCGCCTTGACCTTCAGCTCGCGGGCGACCTCGAACAGGGCTCTCACCGCCGTCCCCTTGCCGCTGATCCCCTGGTAGGTGAAGGTGATCCGCTGCAGCTTGTGGCGCGGGCTGATGAGGATGACCTTCTCGATGTAGTCCGGGCTCTCGGTGCTGACCGCCACGTGCGGCGTGTCGTCGGGCGACCCGCCGTCGGAGTTGACGAGGACCGGCTTCATGTCGGGGAAGTACTGGACCATGCCAGCGGTCGCGGCACGTACGACATAGCCGATCGTCTCGGCGTTCCCGAAGGAGGGGATGCCGACCATCAGGTCCGCGTGGCCAATGCGGCGGACCTCAGCCAGGCCGTTCTCGTCGAGCGCCGACTCGCGACCGGCGTGGGGCTGTGACGTCAGGGCGACCTCCTCGGGGGCCTCTCCGAGACCGGTGGGGTACGCGAGTGGCTAGGGTAGCACCGCCCATCTGCTCGAGCCCCGATGGCGGGCTACCGCCGGCGTCTGACGCACCACGCGTGCAGATCGCCGCCAACATCAGCGGGCCGGGGGCGGCACCTTGCGCCTGCGCCCGCCGAACAGGCGCGACAGACTCGTCGGCTGCGGTTCTGGTTCGATCGGGATCCGGAGCCAGTCCGCCGCCGTTCCACCGTAGGTGTAGCGGCTGTTCATGTGCTTCGCGACGACGTGGGTGAAGCCGTTGGCGCGCCAGGCGGCGAGCCAGCCTTCGAGCGGGAAGCGGACCGCCGGCGACACGCGTACCCGCACGTTGGTCACGATCACGGAGTCGAGCAGCCTCCGGCGCTCCATGAACGGGATCTCGTTCAGGGGCTGCTCGTCCAGCTCGACGAGGTCCCAGGCGATGAAGGCTCGGCGCCTCTCGAGGGTCACCGGGTCCGGTTCCGCCGAGCCGGTCTCCTTGGCCACGGTCTCGGCCCATCGCCGCGCAGGACTGCCCTCGCCCACGAACGGCATCGCTGTCCAGATCCCATCGAGGACGGCCTGATCGGCGTCAACGGACGAGGCGAGCACCTCGCCCGCCTCACTGAGCTCCGCGGGGGCGGGCGCGCCGTCCTGGTCGCTGAGGGTCACGCTGCCGCTGTCGAAGCGCGCCAGGAGTCGATCGCCCATCCAGCAGGGTTCCACCAGCCATTCCACGCTTTCGATGATCGCGAGGGCGGGGGTGGGAACCTGCGGCCTGGGGGCCTGGGGGCCTGGACTCGTCGGCGACATCGGTCGCTGAAGCGTACGCGTGCTGGACAGTGGCGCCAAATCTCAGGAAAACGCCCCTCAGGCGGTCCCGTAGAGGCGGAGCTCACCCTCCTCGATGGGGGCGTTCACCAGCGAGCGGATCCCCTCCCAGGCGTCGAGGTCCCATTCGCCCACGAAGGTGATGGCCGTCCCCTTCTTGCCAGCGCGCGCGGTGCGACCCACACGGTGCACGTAGGTATCGGCATCCTCGGGGAGGTCGTAGCTCAGGACGTACGGCAGGTCGGTGATATCGAGGCCGCGCGAGGCCACGTTGGTGGCGACCAGGTACTGGATCTTGCCGGCCTTGAAGTCGGCCAGGGTCCGGTCGCGCTCCCGCTGCGAAAGGCCCCCGTGGAGCGCTGCGACGTTCGTGCCGCGGCGTTTGAGGGTCGCTGCCAGGCGGTCGACGCCGATCTGGGTGTGACGGAAGACGAGGAGCCGATCGACGCCGAACTGGCTCGTCAGCTCGAGCAGGGCCCGAACCTTGTCCTGCTCCGCGACGAAGTAGACGAGCTGGCGCACCGTCTCGACAGTCTTCATCTCGGGATGGACGGTGATGTGGGTCGCGTCCCGGCGCATGAACCGATCGCAGATGCGCAGGATGGCGTACGGCATCGTGGCCGAGAAGAGCGCCGTCTGTCGCTGGCGCGGACATCGGGCCAGGATCGTCTCGACGTCGACGATGAACCCCATGTCGAGCATGCGGTCGGCCTCGTCGAGGATGACCGTGCCGACCCGGTCGAGCCGTAGCTCGCCTCGCCGGATGAGGTCCAGGACGCGCCCGGGAGTACCGACCACCACCTGCGCCCCGCGGTGGAGCGCGCTGATCTGGCGGTCCATGCTCGAGCCGCCATAAATGGCGACCGTCTGCACGTTCCGGAACTGGCCGATGCTGGCGACCTCCTCGGTCACCTGCACGCACAGCTCGCGGGTGGGCGTCAGGACAAGCGCCTGCACGTACGGCGCGGACGGGTCGATTTTCTCGGCGATCGGGATCCCGAAGGCGGCGGTCTTCCCGGTCCCCGTCTGCGCCTGGCCGATGAGGTCGTCCCCGGCTCGAAGCGGGGGGATCGCCCTGGCCTGGACCTCGGTCGGGATCTGATAGCCCATCCGCTCGAGGGCGCGGGCGATGGTGACCGGGATCTCGATGTCGCCGAAGCGGTGGCTTCCGGCGCGAGCGATGGCCGCCGCGAGCAACGAGGCGTCGAGAGGCGGGGCCTGGGTGGATTCGGTGGAAGAGGGAGCTGGTATCCCAGCGGGGCCGGCGGCACGGGCGGCGCCGCGACTTCTGCGGCTGCGCGGACGTGCCGGCGGTGTGTCGGTTTCAGGCAAACGGTTCTCCGATGTGCGATTGGCGGGGCGGCGATTCACTGGCGTGACGCTCTTGCTTTCTCGAGCGCTCCTGGCTACAGCGGCGCCTCCGCTCTGGAAAGCGTACCACGCTCGCAGCAGCGTTCCTGGACGGAAGCCGGCCGCACGACCTCAGGCGGCGGGAAGATGCGATGCGGCCGGGCGACGGCCGGCGGCCGTCAGGCGGCCCAGGAGGGCCAGCACGAAGATGGCGGTTTCGATGAGGACGATGGTCGCGCCGCTCGAGGTGTTCAACCAGTAGGACAGGTATAGGCCGATGACCGGCCCCACCAGGCCGATGAGCGATGCCACCGCGATGAGCCGGCCGAAGGTCCGCGTGAGCAGCTGCGCGGTCGCCGCGGGAGTAATGAGCATGGCCACCACCATGATGATCCCCACCGACTGCAGGCTGACGACGATGGTGACCGCCATGAGCGCCAGCAGCAGGTAGTCGAGCACCGCGACTGGGAGCCCTGAGGCGCCCGCGCCCAGCGGATCGAAGGTCGTGTAGAGGAGCTCCTTCCAGAGCAGCGCGACCACGCCAAGCACGACGAGCGACAAGACGACCAGCGCGATCAGATCCCCAAAGCCGATCCCGAGCACCTCACCGAAGAGGAAGCCGAACAGGTCGCCCACGAAATGCGGGATCAGGCTGAACAGGAAGATGCCCAAGGCGAACATTCCGGCGAAGAGGACGCCGATGACCGTATCGCCGCGCAGGAAGCCTCGACGTGTGACCCAGCCGATGGCCAGCGAGGTCGCCACAGCGGCGATGGTGGCTCCCAGGTAGAACGGTCCCTTGACCATGTAGGCCACCACCACGCCGGGGAACGCGGCGTGGCTCAGTGCGTCGCCCATGAACGCGAGGCCCCGAAGGACCATGAACGACCCAACGACAGCGCAGACGATCCCGACCATGCACGACGCAAGTAGCGCACGTAGGAAGAAGTCATAGGCGAGCGGATCGAGGATCGGCGCGAGCATCGTCAACGGCCCTTGGTGCCTTCGTGGAAGTGCTGCTCCTGGCCGCTCGCCGCATCGTGATGGTGGGCGTCGTCAAGGATCACCGCCCGGTTGCCCAGGACGAGCAGATGCCCTCCATAGGTCGCACTCAGCACCTCGGGGTCGAGGACCAGGCTCGATTCGCCGATGGCGATGAGCTGGCGGTTGAGGGCGACGACCGTCGTGAAGTGCTCAGCAGCGGCCGCGAGGTCGTGGGTGGTGGCGATCACCGTCCGCCCGCGCTCCACCTCGGCAGCAAGCAGCGCCATCAGGTCCTCCTGGGTGGTGACGTCAACGCCGGTCACCGGCTCGTCAAGCAGGTACAGGTCGGGCTCGGCGGCGATGGCGCGCGCCAGGAAGGCGCGGCGTCGCTGTCCGCCCGACAGGGCGCCGATCTGCGACGAGCGGCGGTCGGTCATCCCGACCCGCTCGAGCGCGGCGGTCACCGCCGCGCGATCCACCCCGGTCGGGCGACGCCCGATGCCGAGCCGCGGGAATCGGCCCATCATCACCACGTCCCAGACGCTGACCGGGAACGTCCAGTCGACGAGCTCAGCCTGCGGAACGTAGGCCACGCGCCTTGCCTCGCGCCCTGGAGGGTCGCCCAGCACCTCGATCGAGCCGCTCCATGGTTCGAGGAGTCCCGCGATGAGCTTGAGCAGGGTCGTCTTCCCGCCGCCATTGGGACCGAAGATGGCCACCAGCGACCCGGCCGAGATCTCCAGCGAGACGTGCTCGAGGGCGGCTCGGTGGTCGTAACCGGCGGAGACGTCCTCGAGGCGGACGGAGGGAGCTCCGCCGGTACCCGCAGCGGCACCTGGCATGGCTGGGGCGCTGGAGGTCAAGCACTCACCGCAGAGCGCCGACGAGCTGCTGGGTGTCCCATCGGATGATCTCCTCGTAGCTCGTCACCGGTGGATCTCCGATGGCGTCGTCGTACAGGTTCGCGACGACTTTGGTGCCGGTCTCGGATGCCAGCTGCTGGACGAGCTTGGCGGGAAACTGGCTCTCGCTGAAGATCGCCTTCACCGCGGCCGCGCGAATGGCGTCCACCAATTTTGCAGTGTAACCGGCGCTCGGGTCCTGGCCGGGCGCATCGACCGCCACCCCAACGATGGTGATCCCGTACTCCCGCGCGTAGTACGGGAAGGCGTCGTGGAAGGTCACGAGCTTGCGGTTCGCCTGGGGAATCGTGGCCACCTGCTCACGTACCCACGTGTCGAGCGCCTCGAGGGTCCCCTTGTACGCCGTCGCGTTGGAGTCGTAAGCAGCCGAGTTGGCCGGATCGACCTGCTTGAGCCCCGCGGCAATGCGGTCCGCGTACTGCTCGGCATAGAGCGGATCCATGAACAGGTGCGGGTTCTGGGTCCCAGGCTCTTCGCCGGGAAGCAGGCCAATGCCGGGGAGATCGACGGCGAGCTTGACGAGGGGCGTGCCTTCCTTGGACGCGTTCGTGATCGTCCTCTCGAGCCAGTCGTCGAGGCCGAGGCCGTTCATCACCAGCAGCTGGGCGTTCGCGACCGCGCGCACGTCGGACGGCCTGGGCTCGAAGGTGTGGACGTCCCCGTTCTTGGGCACCAGGCTCGTGACGTTGACGTGACTCCCCCCGACATTGCGCACCATGTCGGCGAAGACCGTGGTGGTTGCGACGACGTTGACCGTCCCGGCGGAGCTGCCCCCGCCAGTCGTGGAGGTGCCACAGCCGATGAGGGCCGCCATGATGAGCGGCACCAGGATGAGACTGAGTATCGCCTTGGGTCGCGGCAGGGCCATGTCGGCTCCCTCGTACGTCAGTGACCGCTTGGCTTGACGGCTGCCTGGCAGTCCGGGCAACGGCCGAACAGCTCGAGGCGATGGGATTGGATCCGGTAGCCGGTGCTCTGCTCGATCCTGTCCAGGATCGGCTCGAGGCCGATCTCCCCGATCTCGACCGACCGCCCGCAGCCGGCGCAGACGAGGTGATGGTGGTGGGAGGCGGGAGCGCAGGTCACGTAGGCGTGATCCCCCGACGGCAGGTCGACGCGCTCCACCAGGCCGAGCTCGGTCAGCAGGTCGATCGATCGGAAGATCGTCGCGCGACCGACCTGGCGATGGCCGATGCGCGACGAGGCGAGGACGTCCTCGGCGGTGAAGTGACCGTCCTGCCGGTCGATGACGTCCGCCACGGCGCGCCGGGCCCGGGTCAGCCGGAAGCCCGCGTCATCGAGGGCTCGAACGATGGAGTTCTCGCCGGGCACCATGCCGCGGATCCTGCCACAGATGAGACTGGATCGCAATAGGGGGCCCTGAACGCCCTCCGGGTACGCCGTGCTCCTAGCTCGTCGCGGCCGAGGCCGCGACGCTCTGTTCGGTGCCGTCCGTGCTGGGGAGCGGCTCGGAATCGGCGGTCGGCCGCTCGAGATAGCCCTGCGGATGGGCCAGCTTCCAGGCCCAGGCATCGGTCAGCATCCGCTCCAGGCTCGACGCGCGCGGCGTCCAGCCAAGTTCGCGCCGAGCGCGCCTCGAGGAGGCGACGAGCACCGGCGGATCCCCGATCCGACGCTTGAGCGGACGCGCCGGAATGGCTCGTCCGGTCACCTTGCGGGCCGCCTCCACGACCTCGCGCACGCTGAATCCCGCCGCCGAGCCGAGGTTATAGACCTCGAGGCTGGGGTCGCCCTCGCCGGTCGCCTCGAGGGCCAGCAGGTGCCCGTTGGCCAGGTCGACGACGTGGACGAAGTCGCGGATGCAGGTGCCGTCGGGCGTCGGGTAGTCCTGCCCATTGATCTGGACATGGCTCACCTCGCCAGACGCCACGCGAAGGACGAGTGGGATGAGGTGCGTCTCCGGGTCGTGATCCTCGCCGTTGCGCTCGGTCGCGCCGGCAACGTTGAAGTAGCGCAGGCTGATGGCTCGAAATCCGTGGGCCGCGGCGAACCAGCGCATTGCGCCCTCGAATGCGAGCTTCGTCGCTCCGTACGGGTTGATCGGCTCGGTGCGATCGGCCTCCGCGATGGGGACGCGCCTGGGTTCGCCATAGACGGCCGCGGTCGAGGAGAAGACCAGCCGGAGCACGCCCGCCTCCCGCATCGCTTCCAGGAGGGCGACGCCGCCACCGACGTTGTTGCGGTAGTAGAGGCCGGGGTCGGCCATGCTCTCTGACACGATCGACTTTGCGGCGCAGTGCAGGACGGCCTCGATATGGCCCTCCCGAAGCACGTGGATCAGCTGGTTGCGGTCCTGGAGCTCTCCGACGACCAGTCGTGCCCCGTCGATGACCGCCTGGCGGTGCCCGGAGGTCAGGTTGTCGTAGACGGTGACGGCGTGGCCGGCGGCGACCAGCGTCTCGACTGTCGTCGAACCCACATATCCGGCTCCGCCTGCGACCAGGATCCGCAATCCGCGCCTCTCTTCGTTGGTGACCTGGCCGTCAGCGCCGGCCGACCCTCGCCCCGGACTCGCCGGCACCGATGACCTCCGCCGGCTCCCCATCGGCCACCGCATCGAGCAGGCCCGGCGAGAGGACGGCGGCCACCCGCGTTGCCCCGGCGGCCAGCACCTCGTCCACCTCGCGCGCCTCCTTGAAGCGACCCGCAGCCTTCACCTGGACGCGCGGCCCCACGCTGTCGCGCAGGACCGCGGTCAGGCTGATCGCGTGGCGTACGGTCGCGCCGCCCGTGGAGGTCACCACCTCGTCGACCCCGGCACGCTCAGCGAGCCGGCATGCCTTCCGGATGAGAGCCTCGGGAAGCGCCTCGGCCTCGATGATCACGCCCGCCGAGGCGAGCGCGGAGTGCGCCATGTCGACGACCGCCAGCATGTCGTTGTAGACCATCTCGTCCTCGCCGGAGACCAGTGCGCCCCCGTTCATCACGAAATCGAGCTGGTTCGCACCGTGCTCGAGCGCCTTGGACGCCTCGAAGGCCTTGACCGCCAGCAGCTGTCCCCCGTGCCCATAGCCGATGACGGTGCCCAACCGTACCCGCGAGCGTCCGAGCTTGCGGCGGGCGGCCTTGACGAGCCACGGGCTGACGGTCAGCGCCCCCACCAGGTCGTGCTCAATCGCCAGTGCAACCGCGTCGTCCAGGTCGTGCAGCGACGCGTTGGGGGCGGTAAGCAGGTGCTCGAGCCGCACGGCCCGACGACCGATCACGGTCATTGCTGGGGACTGACCCTCCGCTCAGGCAGGGCGGGCGCGACTGGCCCGGAGCGCCGATTGTAGCCAGCCGCTCGAACGATGTCAGCCGGCCGGCAGGCTCACAGTCGATCTACTGGCGAATCCTCGGCCTGCTGGTGGTGCGCATCGTCACCACTCGCCTCCTCGTCCAACCAGCCGCGCGCCAGGTCGACCAGCGCCGACCGCTCATTCCGCGAGGGATCGTCGAGGACCGCTTCCAACAGCCGGTTCAGCAACCGGCCGATGACCGGCCCCGGCGGCACGCCCAGCTCGCGCACCAGGTCATCGCCGTGCACCGCCACCTGCCGGGCATTGAGCGCGTGCGTCGCCAGCTCCACGCCGATGCGCGCGTGGAGCTCGTCGAGGCCACCGATTACCGGTTCGCTCACCCCCGATGCGACGTTGTCAGCCCGTCGCAGGTCGAACAGCGCGGGCAGCGCACTGGCACCCACGCGTCGCACGAATCTCCGGACGGCGCCATCGGTCCATTCCGGGGAGTAGGCGAACATATGCTGGCGGACGAGGTGGGTGGCGCGCACCACCTCCTCGCGCGGGAAGCGGAGGCGGCGAAGGATGGCTTCCACCATTCGGGCGCCGACCGTCTCGTGCCCGTAGAAGTGCCCATCGGCGAGGGTGCTCGCCTTGCCGACATCGTGGAGGAGGCCCACGAGACGCAGGAACGGGTCGTCGACCGGCAGTGCGTCGGCGGTGCGCAGCGAATGCTCGAGGGCATCGCCGTCGATGAGCTTGGCCTGCGGCACCCCCCGCAGGGCGGCGAGCTCGGGAAGGATCACCGCCAGGATGCCGAGCTCCTCCATGGTGCCGAACGCCGCGGACGGCGGGCGCGCGGCATCACGCGTCTCCAGGATCCGCAGCAGCTCGTCCCGCACCCGTTCGCCGGAAAGCTCCGCCGCCGATCGCGCATGGCGTCGGATGGCCGAGTGGGTTTGGGGCTCGATGACCAGGTCGAAACGCGCCGCGAAGCGCACCGCGCGGATGAGGCGCAGGGCATCCTCGGCCAGGCGTTCGTCGGGGTCACCGACCGCCCGCAGGCGGCGCTGCTCGAGATCCGCCCGCCCGCCGTATGGGTCGACCAGCTCACCGGTGCCCGTTGCGAGGTCGCGCGGGAGCCAGGCCATCGCGTTGATGGTGAAATCGCGGCGGGCCAGGTCCTCCAGGAGGGAGGTGCCCCAGCGCACCTCGTCGGGTCGTCGATGGTCGGCGTACGTGCCCTCCACCCGGTAGGTGGTCACCTCCACCGGCATCCTCCCGGGACCCGGCCGGACCGTCACGGTCCCGAATCGGTTCTCCCAGGTCGCGCCCGGAAAGAGCGCCACCACCACCTCCGGCACCGCGGAGGTGGCCACGTCCCAGTCATCTGGCCGCCCGCCACGCAGCAGGTCACGGACGCACCCACCCACCAGCGCCGCCTCGTGACCTGCGCGCAGGAGGCGGTCGAGCACCGTCGCGACCGGCCTCGGCAGGTCGTCCAGCCGATAAGCCGAGTCGGTCCCGCTCCCGGTCGACATCGGTCCGGGAGCGATCAGCTCCGCGCCGGGTCGCCCAGGAAGAGGTACGTGCGCCAGGCGCCGTTCTGCGCGTCGGCCAGGTAGGTGCCGAACAGATAGCGGACATCGGCTCGCGGCGCCTTCGGCTCGCGCAGCAGGTTCATCCGGGACTCGGTTAGGGTCTTGGATCCCTTGCGGTGATTACAGCCGCGGCAGGCCGCGACCAGGTTCTCCCATTCGTGGCGGCCGCCACGGTGCTTGGGCACGACGTGGTCGATCGTCAGGTCGCGGTTGGTGGTACCGCAGTACTGGCAGGTGTGGTGGTCGCGCGCGAAGACCTCGCGACGCGACAGCTTGACCCGCGGCCGCGGTCGCTTGACCAGGTAGATGAGGCGGATCACTGATGGCGCGGGAATCGCCGCCGAGACGGTGTGGATCACCTGGTGATTGCGCTCGAGGAGCTCGGCCTTGTCGGCGCCGAGCAGGGAGAAGGCGCGCCTGATGTCGCAGACGTTGAGGGGTTCGTAGTTCTGGTTGAGCACCAGCACCGGTGCATTGATCACTCAGGCCGCCTCCAGGGGGCCGATTCTATCCGACTCTGCTCTGCACCTTCGAGCGGCTCCTGAGCGAGCGGGCGGTACAATCCGGCCGATGACCACCATCGAAACCTCAACCTGGATGACGAAGGTCGGGCTGGCCCGCATGCTGTCGGGCGGCGTGATCATGGACGTGGTCACCGCGGACCACGCGCGCATCGCCCAGGAGGCCGGCGCGGTGGCGGTCATGGCCCTGGAACGGGTGCCCTCCGACATCCGCAAGTTCGGCGGCGTGGCGCGCATGAGCGACCCGAGGCTGATCGAGGAGATCAAGGCCGCCGTCAGCATCCCGGTCATGGCCAAGTGCCGGATCGGCCACTTCGTGGAGGCGCAGATCCTCGAGGCGCTCGAAGTCGACTACATCGACGAGTCCGAGGTGCTCACCCCGGCCGACGAGGAGCATCACATCGACAAGCACCAGTTCAAGGTGCCGTTCGTGTGTGGGTGCCGCGACCTGGGCGAGGCGCTGCGCCGCATCGGCGAGGGCGCGGCGATGATCCGCACCAAGGGCGAGGCGGGGACTGGCAACATCGTCGAGGCGGTCCGCCATATGCGTGCCGTCCACAAGGGGATCCATCAGCTGGCCGCCCTCCGCCCGGACGAGCTGTTCGCGGCAGCCAAGGAGCTGCGGGCACCGGTCGATGTCGTTCAGCGCACAGCCGAGCTGGGCGCGCTCCCGGTCCCCAATTTCTCCGCTGGCGGGGTCGCCACTCCCGCGGACGCAGCGCTCATGCGCCAGCTCGGCGCCGAGGCGGTCTTCGTCGGCAGCGGGATCTTCAAGAGCGAGAACCCTGAGCGTTTCGCGCGGGCGATCGTCCAGGCCACCACCCATTACGACAAGCCGGAGATCCTCGCCGAGGTGAGCGCCGGCCTTGGCGAGCCGATGCACGGGCTGGAGCTGGGCGAGATCCCGGTCGAGGAGCGGCTCGCGGTTCGCGGCTGGTAGGCACACTAATGGCGCCGCCCTCCGGACGCCCACCCAAGGTCGGGGTCCTCGCGCTGCAGGGAGACGTGCGTGAACACGTCTACGCCTTGCGCGCCATCGACGCTGAGCCCGTGGAGGTTCGCCTGCCCCGCGACCTGGCCGGGCTCGATGCGCTCATCCTGCCCGGAGGCGAGAGCACCACGATGCGCACCCTCATCGGCCTGTACGGGCTGCGCGATCCGATCCTGGCCCTGGCCGATGCCGGCGCTCCCATGCTCGGCACCTGCGCGGGGATGATCCTGCTCGCTGACCGCATCGCCGACGGCGATGAGCCGGTCTTCCGCCTCCTCGACGTGGAGGTGCGTCGCAACGCGTACGGCCGCCAGCTCGACAGCTTCGAGGCCGATATCGAGATCCCGGCGCTCGGCGATGCACCGCTCCATGGCGTCTTCATCCGTGCGCCGGTGGTGAGCGAGGTGGGCCCGCGCGCGGAGGTGCTCGCGGTCGATCCCGACGGTCGACCAATCGCGGTGCGGCAGGGAGCGATTTTGGCAACGGCCTTCCACCCCGAACTCACCGGCGATCGGCGCTTCCACGAGCTCCTCGTGAGCATGATCGGAGCGGGAGCGAGGGAGCCCAGATGACGATCAGCACCGGCAGCGTGCGGGCCGCCCGGCTGACCGATCGCCAGGCCCTGATCGATCTCTCGCGGCGGGTCCATGCCGCGGGGGACGCGCACCGCCGCAGCCTCGGCGTTCCAGCGCCGTCCGCGCGGCGCGCACAGATCAGCCTGGGCAGCCTGATCCCCACCTGGCTCCCGCTCCGGCCGCCATCCGTCCACCTGATCGCGGAGAAGGACGGTCAGCTGGTGGGCAGCTGCAGGGCGATCGAGGAGCCGCACCGTGAAGATTGGGTGATCACCGAGCTCGACGCGGCTGATGGGCCGATGGCGGCGGAGGTCCGCTGGGAGCTGCTCGAGCGTCTCATCGAGGAGGGTCAGAAGAAGGAGGTCGCCCGGTACCACGCCGCGTGTAGTGACGTGCGCGAGAACCTGGAGCTCTTTGGCCAAGCGGGCTTCATGGCTTACGCCCAGGAGGAGATCCTCTACCTGCCATCGGAGAGCGAGCGCGGCGCCCGCGGCTGGCTGCGCCGCCTACTGGCCCGCTCCCCGGGTGCCCAGCGCGATGGCCGGCCCGAACGGGGTAGCGCCCGCGGAGAGGGCGCCGAACAGCGTTCCCCGACGCGGAGGTCCGATCCTCGGGTCGGCGCGCAACCCACAGCGGAGCGAGAGCCGATCCGGGCCGCGGGTGCGCCTGATGCGTGGCACCTCTTCGACCTGTGGTCGCACGCGACGCCCCCGGCGATCGCGCGGATCGAGGGTTACTCCGCCGCCGACTGGGAATCGGTCGGCCACGAGGCGATCGTGCCCCGCTCGAGCCTGAACCCCCTGCTCCACTTCTCCGAGGTGGGAGCGTGGCTGATGCTGCAGGACCAGCGGGCCGGCGGGTTCGTCCAGTACGGCGCCTGCCGCGAAGGCCCGAGCTACCTGCGCTTCCTGATCCGGGACGGCACCGACGGCGCCGGATTCCTGCGCGACGCGATGCAGGCGCTCGGCCGGGACGCGCTGGCCGCCGGCATGCTCGCCCCGGTGCGAACATACGAGTCGACCGGGATGCGAGCCGCCGCCGCCGTGGGGTTTGTGCCCATCGGTCGCGTCACGATGCTGGTGCGCGAGGTGCGCGCCACGATCCGCCAGCCGGTCATGGTACCGGCGATCCACTGAGGAGAGCGATCAGCGTGCCACCCACGCCCCGAGAGACCACCGACGACCTGGATGCCCTCATGCAGGCGCTGCCTGCCGAGATCGTGGACCGGCTCCGCTCGTTCGCCGACCGGAGCGACCTGCTCGAAGTGGTCATGGACCTCGGCCGCAGGCCAGAGGCGCGCTTCGCGCACGGCGAGGAGGTGCTCCTGGAGCGTGAGGTCGGCGAGGCAGATATCGCCTACGTCGTGGATCACATCGGGGCGTTTGGCGGCGACAACCGCGCGGGAATCGAGCGCACGCTGCACCGGATCAGCGCCATCCGCAACCGCGCCGGCAAGGTCGTTGGGCTCACCTGTCGCATCGGGCGGGCGGTCTTCGGGACAATCGACATCATCCGCGATCACGTGGAGACGGGGCAGTCGATCCTGCTGCTGGGACGGCCCGGCGTGGGCAAGACGACGATGCTGCGCGAGGTGGCGCGGGTGCTCGCCGACGACCTCGGGAAGCGAGTGGTGGTGGTCGATACCTCCAACGAGATCGCAGGCGACGGCGACATCCCACATCCGGGAATCGGCGACGCACGGCGCATGCAGGTGCGGACCCCGACCGAGCAGCACGCGGTGATGATCGAGGCGGTCGAGAATCACATGCCCGAGGTGATCGTCATCGACGAGATCGGGACCGAGCTCGAGGCGGGCGCCGCGCGGACCATCGCCGAGCGGGGTGTGCAGCTGGTCGGCACGGCGCACGGCAACACCCTCGACAACTTGATGCTCAATCCCACGCTCTCCGACCTTGTCGGCGGCATCCAGACCGTCACCCTGGGTGACGAGGAGGCGCGCCGGCGCGGGACGCAGAAGACGGTCCTCGAGCGCAAGGCCCCGCCCACCTTCGACGTCGTGGTGGAGATCGTCGAGCGCGACAACGTCATCGTCCACCGGAATGTCGCGGAGACGATCGATGCCATCCTGCGCGGCCACATGGTCCCGCCCGAGGCTCGGTGGCGCGACGACGGAGGCGACGTCCGCGCCGCGACGAAATACGACTACCGGATCAGCGAGACGACGGCCGGCAACCCGGCCTTCGCTCCCCTCGAGCCGCTCGGCGGCTACGGCGCCTACTCGCGCGGTGGCCCGCGCTACAACCAGGGCCCGGGTCTGCGCCCGCTCCCCGGGCGGGGCGAGCCACGCGCGGATGCGCGGGCGGGAGACGCGCGGTCGCGGAACC